>CAYZQH010000147.1:0-8000 GCA_964480055.1 uncultured Cellvibrionaceae bacterium | reverse complement strand
GTCACGCCGGAGGTCGCGGGTTCGAGTCCCGTCCGGTCCGCCATTTTACTCTTCATATAGCCAAACTGGCTTCGCTGAACCTCGGAAACACCCACCATATAAGTATCAGGGCATTATCCTCTCACCGAAACCCGCTGTGATAACGTGAATTCAGTACAGAATTGGGGTAGAAAATAGGGGTACAACTCGCACGCTCGACCATTTGTACCCCTACCCTTAGAGAAGAACACCTGAGCTTTTTCTACTCCGCTCAATAGAAGCACGTACCAGATAGACAAGACTTATCACCCCCCCAGAAGTTACATCCTTAGGCGCCAGAGAAAAACACGCCGAAGCTCGCATTCGTCTGGTTAGTAGCGCAGAACACATAGAGCGAAACAGATGTAGGGAAACGACACACACTATGCCAAATAACACGCCCCAGAAGGTGTTTGATGAGCGAAGAGAGAACGGCCTTTACCCGAAAGTGAATGATGGTGTGTATACGGCTCTAGGTATTTTGAAAACCAGTCCATCCTTCTTTTTTCTTAACTGCTGTTAGATCGCTGAAACCATGAGCACTCCGTGAAAGACCACAACCACAACCACAGCCGCCAGCTCAAGTCAGTTAAATGGTGGTTGCACAATATAGAGAATATACAAAAGGGGTCGATGAGGATTTAGGAAATTAGTTAGAGGACAAGACACATTGAACATAAGATTTTACAGTCAGAATACACAATCGTGTGTCCTGGAAATGCTGGCGCCAATCGACGCCAGAGTCACACACATTATTTTTTGAACCAATAATTTGCTTGCGTGCTAAATTTTTGCTTGATCGAGTTTTCCCAATCCGTTGAGTCACTATTGTCACGTGTCTTCTTTGAGCTGCTCTCGGGCCGCTTTACAGCGTCCTTATTATCCCAATCCATTTCTTTAGGGGTTTTCTTTGAGAACGATTGGTTATCATGCGAAATAATGATTGTTTTAGCATCCAAGCTAGCATCATTCGAGTCGCCGATGACCGACACGTTTCTATTAACGGTGATCATTGAATGATCACAGCGGTCACTCTTTTGTCGACATACGTATTTTGTATGCTCACTTGTAATCACTTTAATATCATTAACAAAAAACTCATCAGTGCCTTCGGTAACCTGCTCAACAAACCCCTGTAGCGGAATTTTTTTAAAGTCCTCACTTTGAGTCTGAACGGAAACTCGGGTAGCTACATTAGAATCATTCAGAGAACGAGCGGAAATATAAACCTTATCGCCAATACGAAAGTCATTAAAATTAAAGTATCTATCTCTGGACTTTTGCATAACTGTGGAGCTGGAGATAACAAAATCTTTGCCAGAAACTCGGATTATGCCCTCGGCCCTTCTGCTTTGTTCAGAGGTTTCTGTAATTTCTTCAATGTTCCCGTAGATTTGTACGTCCGATTGCCGTAATAACTCTACGGAAGTAGCAACAAAACTCTTTTCGCCGCTAATACGTCCTCTAATTCGAACCTTCTGGTTTTCTGTAATATCCTCTACTGTTCCACGCTTAAACTGAGTATCGGATTGAATAATTACAACAAAGCCTTGTAATAAGAAGTGGGTATCGTCTATTCGTTTCTCTACGTAACCGTCAATTTGATTACGCTCAAACTTCCGAAGCTTACCAAAATCCATACTAAAATCGACATCTTGCGCTTGAACACCGTCAGGGCTTTGAATACCTGTAACCGTAATGTTTTTGCCGACTTTTAAGCTCTCAAATGAGAGCATATCTGAAACGTCAATCGTTACACCTTGAACAACAACCGTACCTTTTTGGTCATCAACAGAAGAAATTAAACCGCCAATTTCTACGCTTTCAGATTCGATCGTCTTAATACCAGTAGCGCGAATGACTCCATTGGCCTCGGTTACACCACTGACACGTACAGTACTTCCCACACCCAACCCAAAAACAGACTTAGGTTGGATACTGCCGGCAAACACCGTGTCGCTGTCAATTTGAATGGTTTGATTCAGCATTCCAAATTGTTGCAGATCAACATCAATCCAACCAATCTTTCCGCTAACTCTGGGCTGGTAGTGAATTTCATAGGCAACCCCTTCACCTGGGGTAGTAGGTTTACCTACCAAGGTCACGTAATCGCCAACACTAAGCTGAAGCTCGTCAACCAACTGACCTTTAACGTATACATCAGCATCGTCGGTGTTGTAGTGAACGCCATTAATAATAACGCTACCAAAGCCGTTTATTGAGCCGCTTACAGTGGTATCTGAGAGAGAGCTATCTGGGCGATAGCCAGAGCCATCAATCCCGACGCTTCCGCCGCCGCCTCCGCAGCCTGACAAAGCTGCGACTATAAATAGACAGCTAGCTGCAACCCGCCACCTGTAATTTGTCACCTTCATTTCTCGCTATCCTGTTGGGTATTTATTTTGTTGTAACCGTATAGCCCCACACTAATTCGCATCGCACGGTCACCATCTTTTATATCAGAATCGGTTTTTTCATGAGCGCTTAACCAAGCGTCCACACGCTCTAAGAATACCTGACCTTCTTCATCCAGATATTGATGAAACGCACGTAAATGTTTAGGCGCAATAAAATTATTACTCGCGCGACGCTCAAACCTAGGTGAAACTGGCTTAGCATCGTTGAGCGCTGCAACATATAAATTGTGATGAAGAGTGTCGCCAAGCTCGTTAATAACGGTACTTGCGCGCAGTAAAGCGGCCTCTTTATCTAGCCCAGGGAAGTAATTGCGTTTTAATACTTTATAGCCTGCGCCCGTATCCTCAATTAAGCCTAGGCGGTCTAGCTCTTTACGCCAGGTAGTTACGGGGATATCCCCTCCGTATTTTTTAATTAATGCCCCAAAACTGTTGGGTGAGTCGTCATCAAGCAAGATGTTGGGCTGGTCTTGACTACAGAAGCTTGGGTCTTGATGCCACGCGGTCAACAGGCGAGTAGTGCGATCCACACTTTGCTGCGCTGCTTGTATTGTGTGGTCACCCTCTAGAAGGGTCTTTATTCTTTTTATTTCCTTTCTATCTAAACCAGTCAATATTGCAATGCGGGAAATATTTGCTGGCCTACCACGAATGCCATACTCCTCTGCAGCCTCCACATAAAGTGCTTTACACAGTGCCATAAACGCCTTGTACGTAACACCATTACGCAGCATGATCCGGATAATCGGCTTCATCAGCATACTAAAGCTGTTTGAAATTGATTGTGATAGGTTCGGAATCATGTGTATATTCTTAACTTTTACTTGTTTTCGTTAAATCTAGGTACTTACATCTGTTAAACCACGCACCCTAATATACCAAATGCGCAAAAAAGATACAGCAAAACCAATAAACCGCCCCGATAGGTAGCCTACCAGGGCGGCAGTTAGCTACATTACGTAACTAACGTAAAGCCCTGATTACGCTTCTTCGTCAGAAGATTCTTCGGCTTCTTTCTCTGCTTTCTTAGCATCACGGGCAGCTTTTCTTTCAGCTGCTTTCGCTTCCCATTCTGCTTTAGCAGCAGCACGTTTCGCTTCACGTTCAGCTTTTTCTTCTTCAGTTAACTCTGGACGAGTTTCCTTGGCGTCACGCTTAGCTTTCATTTCAGCTTTTTTTTCTTCCCAAGCTTTTTTCTTTTCTTCTAGCTTCGCTTTTTGCTCTTCAGTCAACTCTGGACGTTCTGTTTTAGTGGCTTTTTTAGCTTTCCACTCAGCGCGTTTTTCTTCCCACTCTTTACGCTTAGCTTCCCAAGCAGCTTTTTGCTCAGCTGTTGGTGCTGTACGCTCCATTTTTTGACCTTTAGCTGGGCGCATACCTTTTTTAGAAAAGCTCTTTGTACCTTCGCTGGCTTCTTTTTTAGCTTCCATCGCCTCTTTACGCTCAGCTTTCTTGGCTGCTTTTTCTTCGTCAGTTAAACTGTCGTACTCAGCTTTCTTAGCTTCCATTTCTGCTTTGCGTTCAGCTTTTTTAGCTTCCCACTCTGCTTTCTTTGCGGCGCGCTCAGCTTTTTGCTCTTCAGTTAGCTCTTTTTGCTTGCCGTACTTGTTACCGTACGTTTTAACTTTTAACTGTTCTTTTTGCTCGTCAGTTAAAATTTCGTCTAAGGCAGCTTGCACAGCCATATGAGCAGCAACGCGGGCTTCTAATAACTCTTCACGAGTAGCGTCGCCAGTAGGCATAGAATCTTGAATTTCAGTCAACTTCAATTCTAGAGTCACAAGCTGTTCGTCAGTTAAACCAACGCGCTTGACCAATGAATTGCCTAAAGAAGATGCAAAGCCTCTGTCTACAAAGCCTTTGTATTTACTAACACGGTCTTTGTGACCGGTCATTTCATCGGTAGTAGCTTCTTCAGCCCAGGCAGTACCAGCAACGCTAAGCGCGCCGATCAAAACTAATAAGTTCTTCATGTGTTTCATTTGTAAACTCCAACTAGATTTATATGTATTTAGAGAAAATACCATATATGGGTTATTTTCCCCCACTATTAGACGTTTACAGATGTATTCAGTCAACAAGATAATCCAACGAAACGTGTGTATTGGCACAGAGGGAATGTGATGCGACACCCAATTCTCACGTTTTAAACCAGCCCTCACTCTCATGTGAATAAAAACTGTGTAACACGCAAACCAAAACTCAAAAAACCTTGGTCACAAATCCCACTTAACGATGAACAAAAGAGCGACGCCCGACCAGCTCATACCCCCTCCTCAGACTACCCTGCCAACTGCCACACTTTGCCAACGGCCAACTTCCTCTAGTCAGCCCCACCCAATTTTTGACTCAAATACCCCAAAATATGAAGGAAAGCGCAGTTTCTCCGATAGATTTTGATCATAATCTGCTAAATAACCTCGTAACTAACCACCAATTGACATTGGCAATACTCACGTAAAGCACCGATATATCTACAAGTACAAGAAAAAAACATGCACTTTCCTACTCCCAAAAACCCATTAGAGGCAACCACAATGCGTAAATTAACCACTGGGTATTTAGGTGTGCCAATAATAGGAGCGCTGATACTGTCTGCCCTCAGTGCTTGTGGTGGGCCTTCTGGCAATAGCAGCAGCTCGTCTTCGAGTAGCTCTTCATCCAGCAGTAGTTCGTCGAGTAGTTCTTCCTCTAGCAGCTCGTCTTCTAGCGGGTTAGCCACTCCGGCGCCTTCAGGATTAGTGGGCTGGGCGGCCACAAGTCAATGTGGGCCCAACGGCACCACAGGTGGTGGAGAAGGCCTACCAACAGTCGTCGTCACCAACACGTCTCAGCTTAGAGCGGCTTTAGAGGCAGACGGGCCAGCGGTCATCGAAGTACGAGGGCAAATGCAAGGCGTACGAATGAAAGAGGGCTCCGGCGTAAAAGATAAGACGTTAATAGGCGCCAACGGTGCGTTCATTAGCGGAGGCATGCGTATTGACCGAGGCCACAACCTTATTTTTAAGAACATTCGCTTTGGTGAAGCCAAGGTTGTAGGAGGTGATGACAACCTGGCAGATGGGTTCACAGTGCACAACACCACTTGCGTTTGGATTGACCATTGTGAATTCATGAATTCTATTGATGGCAACTTAGACTTGGTCGGCGGCGACGGTTATATGACCTCTTGGGTGACGGTATCCTGGAGCAAATTCTGGTACGAGGACGACTACACCAAAAACGTGAACCCCGGGCATCGTTTCTCCAACCTTATTGTGGGCAGTGACGATAAGCCAGACCCATTACCGTACATAACATATCATCATAATTGGTGGGGTAAGAACGTAACCGAGCGTATGCCACGGGGCAGATGGGCCAGGGCCCACGTTTTCAATAATTACTATTCTACCCAAGGGAATAACTACGGCATTGGTGCTTCCGTAGGGATTCAATTTGTAGTGGAAAACAACTTTTTTGAGCCAGGGTTTGAAGACCCAATCCACTTCTTTAATCAAGACAAAGGCGTAGCGGTGAAACTCAGCGGCAACAAAATGGACGGTGTTTTGTGGAAGGACACCAAAGCTGAGGACGTAGAAGTGGGCAACCCGTTTGTGCCATCTGACCATTACAACTACACGCTGCAAAGCCCAGAAGATGCAAAAGCCAGCATTATCGCTGGTGCTGGGGTTCAATAAGATGTTTTAGTGCATTGCCAAGGGGCTATGTGTATTGGTCTCGACTTAATCCAACCAACGCCGCCCAATAGCGTTATAGGCATCCACCCTACGGTCCCTAAAATATGGCCATATACGCCGAACCGTTTCACTGCGCAGTAGATCCACCTCCGCGCAGAAAGCGCCTTCGCTTTCTGCGTCGGCGCCCACTAAAATCTCGCCTTGCGGCCCGGCAATAAAACTACTGCCCCAAAATTCTATCCCGGTATCTGGGTTAACCGGGTTTATTTCAAAACCGGTGCGGTTGGCCACTAACACTGGGATGCCATTGGTAATGGCGTGAGCTCGCTGAACGGTCATCCATGCTTGCTGCTGTCTTTGTTGTTCTTCTTTACTGTCTTCTGGGTCCCACCCAATGGCCGTTGGATAAATTAAGAGCTCTGCACCTGCCATTGCCATTAACCTTGCCGCCTCGGGATACCATTGATCCCAGCAAATTAACACGCCCAACTTGCCTAAACGGGTTTGAATGGGGGTAAAGCCGCTCAATTCATCATGCGCATCGCCCGGGGTAAAATAAAATTTCTCGTAAAACCCAGGGTCGTCTGGGATGTGCATTTTCCTGTAGATGCCTACCCTTCCATCGCGCCCATCGATAACTTGAGCAGTGTTGTGATAAAGCCCTGCGGCGCGCTTTTCAAATTGCGAAAGTACAATAACAATATCTAACGCTTCGGCTAAGTCCAAACAACTTTGATAGGTATAACCGTCCAAAGGCTCGGCCAAATCAAAATTGTCTACGTTTTCTTCTTGGCAAAAGTATTGGGTTGCGTGAAGCTCTTGTAACACAACAAGCTCTGCGCCCTGCTCTACAGCTTGAGTGACCAGTTGGGCGGTATGATCTAAGTTATGCTGCTTATTATTGCCTTCTATGGCTTGCTGAATGACTGCACAATAAATTGATCTGGACATGGCCATCTCCGTTAGTCACGGTTTTTATCGGTCTAAATTATTGGCCCCGTCAGAATATACGAGCACGCCAATTAGTATGTTTCAATGGGGAGGTTTACGGGTAACTGGGCCAACTGCATAGTTGCACAATGTAAGCTACCACGCTGCTCTAATAATGTTTTACAGTTAACCGGCACCAAACGATATGAGCTAAACACTCTGGCGAAAATTCGCAAGGCCTCTTGGTCTTCATTAATCTCGTACAACGGAGTGAATACGCAATCATTTACAATTAAAAAATTTGCATAGGTTGCAGGTAAAACTCGGCCATCTAACTCACTGTGAATAACTGGCGTGGGAAGCTCATACATCTGCCAACCATTTGCGGCGGCCAAATCAGAAGCTTGGCGAAATAGAGAAGCCAACTTGTGAGCGTCTGGGTGAAGGGCATTACGACCACTAATTAATAGCGTGTTACGGTTTGCAAACCGAGCAATAGTATCAATATGGCCGTCCGTATCATCTCCAGATAATTGAATGCCGCTTACCCATAAGCAGTGCTCAATACCAAAAACCTCTAAAAAAATGCGCTCTATGGCCTCTTGTGTCAGGCCTGCGTTGCGAGTACGCGTAAGCACGCAATCTTTATTTAAGAGTAATACTTCGCCATTAGTCTCTAGCGCGCCGCCCTCCAGGGTTAGATCAATTGTCTTTAGCGCCGCGCGGTGATTCTCTCCCCCACGATCAAAAGTATTACAACACTCAAATAATGCGCTGTTAACAGCGTTATCTAACGTTGCGCTGTACTTGCCCCCCCAGCCATTAAAGGTGCAATTTATATACTCGGATGTGGTGCTTAGTGGGCCATAGTCTCGCACCCAGGTGTCATCATAATTAATGGTGTGAGCGTTAATATTGCTCCAGTTAACCAGACCGGCTCTGTTGTGATTTCGCCATT
>CAYZQH010000146.1:0-8069 GCA_964480055.1 uncultured Cellvibrionaceae bacterium | reverse complement strand
TGCTGCCACACCTCTATTTGCGACGAATGCCAACTTAAAGCAATCACAACCAACGGCGCCAATACCAGCGCCGTCATTAACCAAAGTGGTGTGTACCACCACCGGCTTAAGGCCACCAATTAGCGGTATCCTACGCGGTCAAACAACTTAATGGCCTCGGCTTGCAAGCGCCCTGCGGATTCCACATTCACTAAATCTGCCTTAAACGTACCCCAGGCTGCCACCAAAGGGGTGGGCTTGGCGGCGGGGTTGGCGGGGTACTCTTTGTTGAGTTCGGCAAACGTAAATTGGGCCTCTTCACTAGAGAGCCACTCCAATAACGCTTGGGCGGCTGCAGCGTTTTTGGCATGCTTGGTGATACCTGCGCCAGATATATTCACATGCACCCCACGGCCTGCCTGGTTAGGCCAAAACACCGCTAGTGGTATATCGGCCTTTTTGGCCTGCATGCGGCCAAAGTAATAGGTATTCACCACTGTTAAATCACATTGCCCGGCAATCACGGCCTCTAACGCCAGGGTATCGCTAGAGAAAGGGGCTGTGGCTAAATTTTTGACCCAGCCTTTAATGGTGGTCTCTACCGCTTCTACGCCTTGAGTTTTGATCATAGTGGCAACCAAGCTTTGGTTGTACACCTTTTTGGCAGTACGCAAACACAGGCGGCCCTGCCATTTAGGGCTGGCCAAGTCTTCGTAGGTGGATAAATCTTCTGGTTTTACACGCTCAGTAGAGTACACAATGGTGCGCGCACGGCTAGACAACCCAAACCAAGCGCCGTTGGCCGAGCGTAAATGCTCTGGGATATTTTTTGATAAAACCTCAGAGTATATGGGGGCCAACAAGCCTTTTTCTTCGGCCTGCCACAGGCTGCCTGCATCCACCGTCATAAAGAGGTCTGCCGGTGTGGCTGCCCCTTCATTTTGCAGGCGCGAAATCAACGGCCCAGAGCCGTCGGTAATATAACGCACGGGCACACCGGTTTTTGCGGTGTAAGCATCAAACATAGGTTTGATTAAGTGCTCTTTACGCTCTGAGTACACCGTAATGGTGGGCTTTGCCGCCTCGGCCGCAGGCGGAGCCTCTGAACTTTGCTTTTTATTACACCCAAATAACGCCAAACAAACACCCACCGCCATAAACGATTGAGTTACCGCATTTAAACGCGCCATATACCTCTCCAAAAAACAATAATAATAACCATTTGCATTTGGGTATGCAATTGCACAAGCTAAAAAGAACAAAGGGGTTAAACCTGGCGTTACCACAGTTTATGATGCACCCAAGCATTAGCGTCTCATTCAATTTGCCCGCCGGCGGCACAGTGTAAAGGAAAACCCATGAAAAACCTTAAGCGTTTACTCATTGCTCTTGTGGTCATACCCGTTGTACTGGTAGGCATCTTGGTGACCTTAGTGTTCACCCTAGACCCAAACCTGCTTAAACCCCACATTACCCAAGCCGCCAAAAATAGTGGTGTAAACCTAAAGTTTGAAGGCGACCTTGCCTGGCAAATAATACCCACACTGGGCGTGCGCCTGGGTAAACTAGAGGCCACCACCACCGATGGCAACCCCCTTGCCAGCATTGGCCACGCGGCCGTTGGTGTAAAATTAGCCCCACTGCTCAGCCGTCAAATAGAAGTTAGCGCCGTTGCATTAGAGCAAGCCAAGGTGTTTTATACCGTGGATAAACGCGGCAAAACCAACTGGGATGCAATTACCGCTGGCAACGCTACCGACGAAGACACAGCGCCCGCTCAAACCACCGGTAAAGCGCCAAATATTGCTGTAGACCAAATTCATCTTACCCAATTAGCGTTAAGTTACACCGACGCCCAAACTCAAACCGAAGCCGATATAGAAGGCTTGAACCTTACCATTACCGGCCTAGCACTAGACGGTACCCCCTTTGACTTAACTCTGGCACTCACCGCTAAAACCAACGCCTTGCCCACTGCCGTTAACCTAGAGCTACAAACCCAAGCGCAAGTGAATTTAGACGCCCAACTTGCCGTATTAGAAGGGGCAACCCTTAAAATTAATGCTAAAAATGCCAAAGCAGAACTGGCCTTAACCTCAAAAACACAATGGGGTGAGGCCCTTAGCAGCGAGGGTACACTAGACCTAAAACCCCTTAACGCAAAAACGTGGCTACAGGCCTTATCCATAGAGCTACCCACCATGAAAAACCCCGGCGCACTTAGCCAGCTGGGGGTAAAAAGCAGCTACCTCTGGAACGGGCAAAAGCTCAGTTTGCCCGACACCCAAATCACCCTGGATGACACAACCCTCAGCGGAAACACGCAAGTAACACCGGGCGATATTTTGCTGGCCAGTAGCCATTGGCAAGGCACCACCATCAATTTAGATGACTACCTGCCCCCGCCCGTTGAGGGCGAAGCACAACAACCCCCACCCAATGCAGATGCGCCCCCAACCCCACTGCCTTTAGCGCCGCTGCGCGCAATGCAAGTGGATGCAAGCGTGCAATTTGAATCTGTACTGATAAACAATATTCCAATAACGCACCCCACCCTAAAAATAAGCAACGCGAAAGGCCTGGTTACCCTAGAGCAATTAAGTGCGCAATTGGCCGATGGAACCATAAACAGCATGGGTACTTTTGATGCGCGCTCAAACACCGCAAAAGCAGACTTTAACTTTACAACCAAAAACGTAAACCTGGGGCAATTACTGAAAACCGCAGCCGACGTAGACGCCATAGACGGCAACCTATTTGCCGAAGCTAAAATTACCACCCACGGCAAAACAGACGCAGACCTAACCGATAATTTACTGGCCAACGCCACAGTCACGTCTGAAGCCATGCAAGTTACGCCCATCAACTTAGAAAAAACCTACTGCCAAGCCATGGCATTATTGCAGCAGCAAAAGCTACCCTCTCATGATTGGCCAAAACTCACACGCATGGAGCCTTTGACTGTTCAAGTACAAATGAAAGGGCAAGAAGTAAACCTAGAAAACTTAAGCGCAAAAATTGCCAAGCTAACGGGCAATGCCCACGGTCAATACAATTTAGCCAAAGGGGATTTTAACGTGCCCTTTAAATTATCCCTTGGGGATTTTGCTGGCGAAATTGAAGGCTGCTTGCCCATTCCAGCAAAATGGCGCAAACGAGAACTGCCCATTCGTTGCAAAGGCAACCTAGACTCTATTGGCATTAAAACTTGCCTGCCTGACACTGATTTATTAAAAGACATGCTCAAAGAAAAGGCCAAAGCCAAAATTAAACAAGAGCAAAAACGCGCAGAGAAAAAACTAAAAAGCAAAGCCCAAGAACTACTTGATAAAAATGTGAAAGAAGAAGACAAAAAAGCCGTGAAAGACACCTTAAAAGGGTTATTTAAAGGCTTATAACCCAACGACTATTAAGCCGCAAAGCACTGGCCTCGCAGAGTTTAAACATTGTTAACTAACGCACTATAAGAGTTACATGACACCATTCGCTCAACAATTACTAACCTGGTACGACCAACACGGGCGCAAAACCTTACCGTGGCAAAGCCCTATTACGCCTTACCGCGTTTGGGTGTCTGAAATTATGCTGCAGCAGACACAAGTAGAAACGGTCATCCCTTATTACGAGCGTTTTATGGCTAGCTTTAGCACGGTGGAGGATTTAGCCCGCGCGCCCGTAGATGAAGTACTGCACCTATGGACGGGGCTTGGATATTACGCGCGCGCCAGAAACCTACACAAGTGCGCAATAGCGGTTGTAAAAGAGCACCAAGGGCAATTCCCTGATGAGCCAGAAGCATTAGAGGCCTTGCCGGGCATTGGCCGCTCCACGGCGGCAGCCATTGCCAGCATCGCATTTGAAAAACCCACCGCCATTTTAGATGGCAATGTAAAGCGCGTACTGGCGCGCCACAGGGCCATTGGCGGCTGGCCGGGCCAAACCGCCACCGCCGGTGCCCTGTGGAAGGTAGCAGAAACCAACATGCCCCAAACTCGCTGTGGTGCCTACACCCAAGCCATTATGGACTTAGGTGCCACGCTGTGTAAGCGCACTAAGCCCCAATGCCCAAAGTGCCCAGTAGCCAACAGTTGTGCAGCCTATGCGCAAGAGACGGTACTGCAATACCCGGGCAAAAAACCCAAAAAAATTAAGCCAGAGAAGGCCACGCACCTACTACTAATAGAGGCCAATGGCCAAGTATTACTAGAGCAGCGCCCCGCCCAAGGTATATGGGGTGGACTGTGGTGTTTGCCCGAGCACACAGACAAAACCACCCTACTCAAAACCATTGGCCAGCAATACCCAAACGTAAGCCACATTGCGCACTGGGCCAGCTGGCGGCACACCTTTACGCACTACCATTTAGACATTACCCCCGTGCACGTGCGCTTACCCCATAAAACCAGCAATAATATCGCTGACACGCTCTGGTATAACCTGGCAGCGCCGCCCAAAGTGGGGCTGGCGGCCCCAGTTAAACGCTTACTAGCCCAACTAAGCACCACAGCCCCTACGCAAATGGCCATTGCCTTGTAGCGCCCCCAAAATAAAGAGATAACATGACTAGAACCGTACACTGCAAAAAACTAAAAAAAACACTCCCCGGCCTTACCGCGCCCCCATTCCCCGGTAATAAAGGCCAAGATATATACAACACCGTGTCACAAGAAGCCTGGCAAGCATGGCTTGGCCACCAAACCATGCTGATTAACGAGAAGCACTTAAACCTCATGGATAAAGGTGCCAGAGCCTACCTTGGTGAACAAATGGACAAGTTTTTAGCAGGTGACGAATACGACGCAGCCGATGGCTACATTGCCCCAGAAAAAAATCCCAAAGGCGCTTGACTCACTGAAGCCAAGCAGGTTTAATACGCGCCTCTCGGCCCCAGGGGCCAAGACATATTTGCCCGGATAGCTCAGTCGGTAGAGCAGGGGATTGAAAATCCCCGTGTCGGTGGTTCGATTCCGCCTCCGGGCACCACGAATTTAAAGGCTCGTTTCCCCATGGAAACGGGCCTTTTTTATTTGTGGTGCCCGGAGGCGGATGAGAAGCGCCGCGGTTCGACAAAAATGCCCGGAGCATTTTTGGTTGCCGTAGGCAAGCCGAAGGCCGAGGCCCAGGGATGGGCCGAGCACTTCCGCCGAAATCAAAAAAAGCCGAACTTGTTCGCGCCTTAATTACCACGAATTGTCCGAGCTATCGCTCCTATTCTCTCAGTTGAGCTTCATGTCTTCGATGATCACCCTGCGCATAAATCGTCAATCACGACCATATCCATTGGCAAAGGTGCGCAACACCGAGGGCTTGCCCTTGCTAATGAATATGGGTGAGATAGATTTATATCAGCGCAAGGGGAGTGAATACATGGCCGGCAGCAAACGGCCAATAGTGCACATTTCAAGAGCTCAGCACGTAATAAGTTCCACGCCCTGTGCCTTCCGCCTTTATGAGGTTGCGTTTAACCAGCTTATCAAAATCCAGCTTTCTTGAGGCGCGGCTGCGTGAAGATATTGTGCCGTATTCTCGTTGTGTAATACTCCGTGTTTTTCGATATATACCAGTATTTGCTTGTGATGAGGCTCCAAGCGGGGCCTTTTCCCGGCCTGTTCAGACAAAGTTTTATTTTCTAGCGTTTTTATATTCAGCTTGAATTTACCGGAGTGCACATACCCATAGGGTGGTTGCAGGGCTTTATTGTAATTAAGCACTTCGCGCTCGGTATCACGTACATTCTCTTTCTGGGTTTTGAGCAGGCGCTTTACATCGGTGAGAGGCAGAGGATTGCCCTCAATGCTGATCGCTCAGATGAAATGATTTCAGCTCGCCCAATGACTCGCCTATTTCACGGATTGTCGAGAGAAGCTTGTTACTAACTGTGTATTTAGGGGCCCAAATCATAGCCTTAAATTAGCCGATAATGAGCCATAACTTGGCCTTAAAATAGCCGATATTTCTTTAAAGAAGGTGCTTACTTGAAATGTACCAACACCGCCGGGACGGTACATTGCAAGACACTCTTCGGTCTCTTCAACTTGCCAATGGTTTGGCAGGTCAACCAACCATGTATCGTGAGTGTGTTTCATTCGTACTATTAACGCCCTCGTCCAGTGCGGCTTTTTGTTAATTTATGGCTATAGAGCTGGTGCATAATTATGTAAAAATCTTGTAAAGGTATCATTAGGCCTCCCGAGCTCGCAGTCGGCTAATAGCATACCAATATTACCGCGATGATAAGCACCATGTATTACCAAGTGACTAAGAATATCCCGAACTGACATAGACCCAGGATCGCCGTCTGTGAATGTGAAATTTATCGTATTGTTTAGCTCTGTGGGATTAACACTTTTTGAAAAATTAAATAGCCATTGATCTGTTTTCTCCACGGATTGGCGTAAATCCTTAATTGACGGCGTGTCCTTGGTATTGGTCGCTGTATACGGGTGGGATGTATCTGTTAAATGCGCAATAAATATTTTATCTACAACATAGGTATGATTAAGTAACCTTATCGCCATTAACAATTGATCAGGATATTTTACTCGGTCAATTTTTTCGATCTCATCGAGAACCTGCTTATTTGCCCAAGCTTTATATAAAAACTGACTTTCCATAATGAGCTCCAATATTGGTAAAACCTAACACCACAATCACCCACTTGCCGGGTGCATTTTTTTAGCCATTGCTCAATGGTTTTAAAAAGGCTAATTTTGCACCAAAGCCTATAAATACAGCCCCAGTAACAGATTTTAGCCAGCGGGAAAATATAGAGTTAGCAACCAAACCCTTAATGCGAGATAGCATAATAACCATCGCAGAAAACCAAATCAGATTTAGTATCGAGTGTAAAAAAACAAGGATAAATGCACTTGAGGGTTCTCCACTGATAGGTACAAATTGAGGAAAAGCTGCGAGATAAAACATGGATACCTTAGGGTTCAACACATTCGTCAGAAACCCTTCAAAAAATGCGCCTCTCATGGACATCTTCTTTTTGGCTAGCTGTAGATCAACTACTGTTTGCTCATTTTTCCACGCCGCCAGAAGTGATTTAACACCTATCCAGCACAGATAAGCCGCACCTAACATTTTAAATATAAAGAACGCTTTAGATGATTGCACTAACAAAATAGATATGCCAAAAATTGATAGGCTGCCATGGATATAAAATGCCGCTACAAACCCACCGATGTTAGCGAACCCTGCAAATTTACCCGAAACTGGTACAGTTTTAGCTATCAAGACCCCATTTGGGCCTGGAGAAATTACAAGTAGTGTAGCTACGGCCATAAAGCTTAAAATTTGTATTGCATCCACTTTTTATTTCCTCGATTTTCTCTAGGGCATAAGACCGCTAACTATTTGCTAATTTGCGTTTTGGTTGTAGTGTGCAAAAATGGCCGACGGCCATGCACAATATGAAACGAAGACCAAAACGTCAAATTGAGCAACTTGTTAGATAATATTTTTCAAAGTATATAAAGTGCATGTTTACTCCCGACTCCTGTTTCTGAGTTTTAATTAACTCTGTATTTGATACTCTAGCTATACTCTCTTCCCAAAAGTGGAGAGCCGGACTGTTACTTGGAAGTATTCGAACCTGCCACTTACCTGCATGCATGCTGACCAAACTTTGCAAGGCGGTGGCACCGACTCTTTTACGCTTGTAATGATTTAAAACGAAGTACTGCTCTACATCATATCGTTCATTGTCGTCAGGGTACCTTCGAGCAAGGCAAAAACCTGCAATATTACTATCTACGAAGATGAAATAAGGCCAATGTTCCTCTTGATCCCAATACATATCAAATTGGCGAGTATCAAAATCAAATAAACCTTTCTCCCCAAGGTATTTTTCGTAAAAACACGACATTTCATATATATAAAATTGATAAACATTTAGGAATATTTCCCTTTCAGTCTTTTTTATTAAAGATAGTTTAATTTTCATACTGATAAATCTAACTAAGTCATCACGGACACACTGTCCATTAATATACTTTACGGGAAGACCCGATTCTCAAATAAACCCTTTAAAAACAGCCAGTTGAAAAGAGGCTGTAATGTCAGTTGATTATCTAAACTGTCCA
>CAYZQH010000145.1:0-8072 GCA_964480055.1 uncultured Cellvibrionaceae bacterium | reverse complement strand
TTTAGGGTAACCCAGTGTAATACCGCATGCGTACGCACCGACACGCAAATATTCACGGTAAATGAGCATTAAGTCAGATATTTGAGTGGTTACTGCGGGCATAATTTTGAGGGTATAAAAGCCTACAACTAACTCAATAATACAATACCTCTGGAGCGAACATGATAACAATCAATCATCCTATGTGGGCAATTATGGTAGTTATGGGCTTATCAGCCTGCGGCGGCAATGATGAATTGCCGGCCCAAAATACCAGTTCATCTAGCTCATCAAGTAGCTCTTCTAGCTCGTCTTCATCTAGCTCCTCGTCCAGTAGCAGTTCATCCAGTTCTTCCTCAAGCTCTAGCAGTTCATCGTCTACCTCAGGTGGCGGCGGAAAAAAAACCGTAAAGATCAACTTCCCGGATAAACCCGAGGGATTTGGCCGGTCTGTGACGGGTGGGGCCGGTGGTAAAAAAGTGACCGTGAGTACTGGTAAGGGGTTTTATGAGGCTTTATGCAATAGAACCTCCAACGCCGAGCCTATCGAAATTTATATCAATGGCACCATTACCTCTGGGAATACGTCTTCGCCTTCTAATAATACACTTAAGTGTAAAACCGGTGGTGGAATGATCTCTATTGTTGGCGCAAAAGATGATAATGCCATGGAGAATATTTCTATCATAGGTGTGGGTAATAAAGGTGTGCTAGATGGCGTGGGGATTTCTGTTTATAAGAAGGTGCGTAATGTGATTATTCGCAACCTCACCATTAAAGATGTGTCAGGTGATGGTATTGAACTTAATGGATGGAAAGAAGGTTACGGCGTGCATGGCGTATGGGTGGACCACAACCATATATCTAATGGTAAAGATTCATTGATTGATATGAAAAAAGGCGTTAAAAACATTACCGTTTCTTACAATCATTTGCAGAACTCTGGCCGCTGTGGTTTGGTGGGTTTTTCTGATTCTGACAAACTTAATTCTGATATTACATTCCACCATAACTGGTATGACAATATTGATTCTCGTACCCCGTTGTTACGCTCTGGTTTTGTGCATTCTTACAATAATTATTTTAACGGTATTAACAAGACCGGTATGAACCCTAGATTTGGCGGTCGTATTAAAGTAGAGCGTAACTATTTTGATAATGCGCGTAACCCATTGGGCACCTTTTATACGGATGACAAGGGCAAGTGGGAGGTTACGGATAATTACTTTAGTGACACCGTACTATGGGTAGATAAAAACTCCCCTCACTATGATAAAAGCAAAAGCGTAGATGGCTCAGGCCCATTTTATCCCGCCGGCCCCAACCCCATGTCTACAGGCTCTTATGGCGTGCCTTATGGTTATACTGCCGACCCAGTAGCCGATGTGCCTGCCATTGTTAAAGCCAATGCCGGTGTGAATAAGTTAGATAAAAAAGGCGCTTCGGTAACCGTAAGTTGGTAGTGTAAAAGCTAAACTTGCAGACTTAAAAAGCCGCATATAGAGCGGCTTTTTCTTGACTATTGCGGGGTGTTTTTTACTAAGCCCCTTATCATCAATTCTAAAAACTTTTTTTGGTTCAGAGCGGTCAGAGGCAGTACTTCAAAGGTTGCTAGTGGGTCTTGGTTGGTTTTTGCAAATTGATAGCGCACACTGTCTGGTGTGGCGTCTTCAATTAAAATGGTTACGCGGTTTTGGTGTACCACACAATCAATGGTGAGTAAGTCTACCGCAAAGCCTTGATTACGCATTTGACGATTAACGCCAATAACAGGGTCGATATGACTGTGTTGCTCTTGAAATTGTTGCTGCGCTAGGCCTGCTATGTCAGCCAGGCGGTAAATTAATGCGTCTTGCTGCGTCATCGTCTTTTCCAATTTAATTCCTAGCAAAATTAATCACTTACGTATTTGATTTTGGCGATATTTCCATGGCCTAAATATTCGTGTACCAATTATTATGGCCTTCAGGGACGTGTTTGAAACGTTTGTATTCCCATTGATATTGTTCTGGCGCTTGTAATACCAGCTGTTCTACACCTTTATTTAATGCTCTAATTGCGGTGGGTTCATCATTACTGTAAAAATCTTCTGGCGCGGCATGGTAATAAATGTCAAACCCACCCGGTACACGTTTGGCAAAGGCAAATACCGCTTGGGCGCCCGTCTTTTTAACCAGCTTATGTGCCAGGGTAATGGTTAATGCGCTGTGACCAAAAAACGAGGCAAAAACACCACTGGCCAAATCATTAGGGCACTGGTCTGGCAAGATGCCAATCATCTGCCCAGCTCTCAATGCTTTTAACAACTGACTTACGCCTTTGGCATTGGTTGGCGCAAGAGTAGATCCGTTGCGCTGCCTAGCGCCTTTTAATAGAGGCTCTAGCCCAGAAATTTTAGGCGGTTGGTATAAGTTGGTTACTGGTGCCAAATGCGTCAGTCGCCAGCCTAATATCTCCCAGTTGCCTAAATGCGGTGCCAAAACCATTAAGCCCTTGCCCAGTGTCAGCGCGTCTTTGGCAATGTGTTCGTTATGTATATGTTTAATGGTGTGTTCTGGGCTTGTCTTGCGGGTAAAAACGTAGCAAATCTCAGCAGATAGCATGCCTGTATTCATAAGGCTCTGTTTTACCAGGCGCTTTTGCTCCTGAGTGTTTAGGTGAGGTAAACAGGCCGTAATATTGACTGTGGTCACTTGCGCCATACGAGTGTTAAACAGCCCGCTTGCCAGCCCGGCCCAGCTGCCTAATATGCGTGCCATATATAACGGCAAGGCACCCACGGTATAGATAGCGGCTTTGGCTAGAGCAGTCTTAAATGTGGCCATATGTCATAAGGTTGCAAGGTTAGATCGCCATTGTGCCAAAGTTTTTGGTTGAATATGCATACAGCGTGAAGATTGTAGGCATCATTGTACCTGCAGTAGCGGTTATGGCTTTATCGTTACTGTGTGTGACACCCCTTCATGGCCGGATACAGGCTAACCCGCTATAATCGCCCGTTTGACCTAGGTTTTAAGTCAGACCGTTTCTAAACTAAAAGGTAGATAAGTGACAACAGAAGCTGTAACTCCAGATAAGCAAGCGGTGGATGCCTCCACTTTTCAGGGCTTGATCTTAGCATTGCAACAATTTTGGGCCGAACAGGGTTGTGTGATATTACAGCCTTTGGATATGGAAGTAGGCGCTGGTACCTTTCATCCAGCTACCTTTTTGCGTGCCATAGGGCCAGAAACCTGGAACGCAGCCTATTTGCAGCCCTGCCGCCGCCCAACGGATGGCCGCTATGGAGAAAACCCCAATCGTTTGCAGCATTACTATCAATTTCAAGTGTTGCTAAAGCCCTCGCCCAGTAATTTTCAACAGCTGTATTTGGCGTCGCTTCAGCGGTTGGGGGTAGACACAAACGTGCATGATGTACGCTTTGTGGAGGATAACTGGGAGTCTCCAACGTTAGGCGCATGGGGCCTTGGTTGGGAGATTTGGCTAAACGGCATGGAGGTCACGCAGTTTACTTACTTTCAGCAAGTGGGCGGCCTTGAGTGCTACCCCGTATCTGGCGAGATCACCTACGGGCTAGAGCGCATTGCCATGTATCTTCAAAACAAAGAATCTATCTATGATTTGGTGTGGACGCGCGGGCCAGACGGTACTGAAGTAACCTATGGCGATGTGTTCCACCAAAATGAAGTAGAAATGAGCCATTACAACTTCTCGCACGCCAATGTAGAGAGCTTGTTTAAAACTTTTAACGAGTGCGAGCAGGCGTGCCAGCAATTAGTAGAGCAATCACTACCACTGCCCGCTTATGAAATGGTCATGAAGGCGTCTCACGCTTTTAACCTTTTAGATGCTCGTTCGGCCATATCGGTCACCGAACGTCAACGCTATATTTTGCGTGTTCGTACCTTGGCGCGAGCAGTTGCTCAAGCTTACTTTGATGCCCGCTTAGCGCTTGGCTTTCCGTTGGCGGCGGATGCACTGCGTGAAGAAGTTATTCAGCGCGTTACTGCAGAAGGAGCCGCCAAATGAGTAAGCATCAATTTTTAGTGGAGTTAGGCACCGAAGAGCTACCGCCAACGGCGTTATCAACCCTTAGCCAAGCATTTGAAGCGAGCGTAAGCGCAGGCTTAAAGGCGCTCGATTTAAACGTAGAATCTATAGAGGCGTTTGCAACGCCTCGTCGCTTGGCATTACGCGTTAACGGCCTACCTTCGGCCACACCTACCAAAGAGTTAACCCTATGGGGGCCGCCGGTCAAAGTTGCCTTCAAAGAGGGAGCCCCCACCAAAGCCGCAGAAGCGTTTGCCAAAAAAAATGGCATTGATGTTGCGAGTTTACAAACAGCCAATGACGGTAAAGTGGATAAACTGGTACACACCGCTCAAGCGGGGGGTGAATCTGTAGAGGCTTTATTACCGAATATAGTGCAAAACGCGCTCGACCAGTTACCCATCAATAAACGTATGCGTTGGGGAGCCTCGCGCGAGGAATTTGTGCGCCCGGTTCATTGGTTAGTGATGCTATTAGATGACCAAGTCGTTGAGGGTCAAATTTTCGGTTTAAAAGCCGGGCGCATTACACTGGGCCATCGCTTTCACTCCAACGGTGAGCAAACTATTGCTCATGCAAAAGGCTACGATCAGGTGTTGCAAAATGCCTATGTGGTTGCCAACTTTATTGCTCGAAAAAACATCATTAAACAGCAAGTGAATGACTGCGGTAACAGCTTGGGTGGCCGTGCCGTGATTACGGAAGATTTACTGGATGAAGTGACGGCGTTAGTGGAGTGGCCAGTTGCCATTACCGGTAATTTTGAAGCAGAGTTTTTGTCAGTCCCGGCAGAGGCATTAGTCTCTTCTATGAAGGAGCATCAAAAGTATTTTCATGTGGTCGATAGCAATGGCGCTTTATTGCCGCACTTTATTACTGTTGCCAACATTGAAAGTACCGATGTGGCGCAAGTGATAGCAGGGAACGAAAAAGTGATTCGTCCACGCTTAGCAGATGCCAAATTCTTTTTTGAGCAAGACCAAAAAATATCGTTGCAAGCGCAGCGAGAAAAACTTAAAAAAATGGTGTTTCAGGCCAAGCTGGGTACTTTATTTGATAAAACCGAGCGTATTGCAAAACTGGCTGAATATATAGCGGAGCAAATTGGTGGTGATGCTAAGGCTGCAGCGCGTGCCGGTGAGCTGTGCAAAGCGGACTTAGTCACCAGCATGGTGTATGAATTTGCAGATATGCAAGGCATTGCGGGCGAGTACTATGCGCAAAATGACGGCGAGTCCAAAGCCGTTGCCAAGGCCATGACCGAGCAATACCTACCTAAGTTTGCCAAAGATGCATTGCCAACAACATCTGTGGGTACCGCTGTGGCGCTGGCTGATAGGTTAGATACTTTGGCCGGTATTTTTGGTTTGGGTCAAGTGCCCACTGGTTCTAAAGACCCATTTGCATTACGTCGTGCATCGGTTGCAGTGCTTAGATTATTAATTGAAAATAATTTTGCACTAGATTTAAAAGTCCTACTAAAACGCGCCGCAAGCCTATACGGTGAGCTTCCAAAAGGTGATGAGACTTTAGACCTTGCATTAAATTACATGTTAGAGCGTTTGCGTGCGTGGTATGAAGATGACGGCATTGATATTGCTATCTATCAAGCGGTGCACGCAAAGAATTTAAGTGAGCCTTTAGATATTCATCAGCGTATTAATGCAGTGGCAGAATTTGCCAAATTACCAGAAGCCGAGGCGCTTGCTGCAGCCAATAAGCGTGTTTCTAATATTTTAGCAAAACAAGATTTCACACCTGCAAGTACCGTAGACACAGCCCTTTTGCAAGAAGCCGCTGAGCAAACTCTTGCCAAGGAGTTAAATGCATTAATGGCGCAAGTGGAGCCGTTGTTAGCGCAAAATAACTATCAGCAAGCCCTGGCAACATTGGCGGCGTTGCGTGCACCAGTGGATGCATTTTTTGATGGCGTGATGGTCATGGCGGAGGATCAAGCCCTGCGTAATAATCGCTTGGCATTACTCAATCAGTTGCGCAACGCGTTTTTAGCGGTGGCCGATATTTCTTGCCTTGCAGGGCTAAACTAAGTGCGAGATAAACCGGTCTTAACTATAAGAACTCACGTGAATGATTGAGTGGGTAGTATTGGGGCGCGACGGCGTTATTAACGAGCCTCGGCCAGGCGGTATTCTGGCGCCTGAAGATATACAGGCTATTCCTGGTAGCATGGAGGCCATTGCTGAGCTAACCAACGCTGGGGTCAAGGTTGCCGTTGCCATTAACCAATCGGCGGTGGGCCGAGGTATTTTATCTGCAGAGCAACTACACCAAATACATGAGCACTTACTGCAGTTGGTGATAGCTGCTGGAGGTAAATTGCAGGCCATTGTGTATTGCCCCCACTTACCTGAAGAGGAGTGTGATTGTCGCAAGCCTCGTACGGGCCTTCTCGATCAATTAGAGCAATCATTAGCCGTGAATTTTTCTAACGCCTATCTTGTGGGTGACCGCTTAAGTGATATTCAAGCGGCAAAAGCCAAGGGGTGTAATGCCGCATTGGTGCGCACGGGCAAAGGTACCCGTACAGAAACCTCCCTATTGGTTTGGCCAAAATACGGGAAGGACACCAAGATTTTTAATGATCTTGCGGAATTTACACAGCACATAACAGGCCGAGGGTAAACAATGGGAATGGTCATTCGTACGGGGCTATTTATTGCGGGCAAATTTATTTTTACCGCTTTTTATGGGCTTATTTTGCTGCCTATTCTAATATTGCCAAAATTATTGCGCCATAGAATAATTATTAGTTGGTGCGCGTTAGTTGTTTTTTGGCTGCGCATAACGTGTGGCGTGCGTTATGAAATTAAAGGGTTAGAGAACCTTAGTAAAACCCCAGGGGCAAAAGTAATTTTGTCTAAGCACCAAAGTGCTTGGGAAACATTTAAATTGCAAACGTTAATGTTTCCTGCAGCAACTATTTTAAAAAAGGAGCTATTAAACATTCCGATATTTGGGTGGGGGCTTAGAAGCTTGCAACCCATTGCTATTGATCGCAGTAATCCGCGCACCGCGTTAAAACTGGTCAAAGCTGGCAGCATTGAAAGGCTGAATAACAATGTCAATGTTTTACTCTTTCCAGAAGGCACGCGTACACCACGTGGTGAGCGAGGTAAATATGCTCGCAGTGGTGCAGATATTGCCATAGCCGCAGGAGTGGATGTAATCCCAGTAGCGGTAGATGCCGGTAAGTGTTGGCCCAGCAATACGCAGCTGAAACAACCGGGGCTTATTCACGTGGTGATTGGTGAGCCCATCACCAGTACGGGTAAAAACAGTAAAACTTTAATTACAGAAGTAGAGACCTGGATAGAAGCCCAAATGCACCGTATAGACCCAGAAGCATACGCACCGTGTGGCGATTAAGTGCTTTTGAGCCAGGCCAAGAAGCGGCTTTGTGGCAGGTATACTATTGGGCTATTCACAGGGGGTGCGCAAACGAGTATTCTTTGGCGCAAAGGGCTGTGTGGGCGCCGAAGGACGTAAATCTGCAACGCTGGGCCGAGCGTATAAAAGCCCTTAACCCAATCATCGCTTACGATCAGTCTACCCCCGTTGGTTATGCAGATATTCAAAAAGATGGGTACATTGACCATTTTTTTGTGCATGGTGCTTATCAAGGCAAAGGGGTGGGGCAGTGTTTGATGACGGCTCTTCTTGAGTACAATAAACCGCGTTATTACTCTAAGGTCAGTGATACGGCTTATGGTTTTTTTGTGCGCTTTGGGTTTGAGGAAGTAGAGCGCCAGCAGGTAAAAATACAGGGTGTTGTTTTAAACAATACCTTAATGCAGCGGGTGCGTGCCCGTAACGATAATTAGGGGAGTTATATGAATCACCTTACATGGCAAGGTTTTGGTTTGCGATTTATTTTTGCGGCTGTATTAGTTTATGGCAGTTATAACCCCAGTGGTTATTCTTATTTCCACTGGGTGGTAAGTTCCTTACCTTCGATAACACCGTATCTCGCCATAGCTCGCTGTTAATGAAAAAGAAGGTAGTCGATCACGGTTTGCAGCCTT
>CAYZQH010000144.1:0-8157 GCA_964480055.1 uncultured Cellvibrionaceae bacterium | reverse complement strand
CTACCAAGCAATATCATTACACCGTTACTGCCAAGTAGGGTAAGCAGTGCATCCAGAGTAGAGTACGAATGCCCCTTTACCGTCACGCGCTGTTGAAGTAATGCGACTTTTTGGGCCGTCAATCTACCAACCGACGTTACCACAACGCCGCGCTCCTTTTTATTCCACCAATGATTCAAACGTCGCTCTGCCACCCAGTGCGCACTATTGAGGTGAACGCTGCGTGAAGCCCATTGAATAAGCACCGCGTGAATCAACGCAGCCAATTTGACCTTAGAAAGCGTGGTATTTTTTCGCTCTGGGTATTTGCACCCGTTAAGTATGCCCACCAGCCGCCCCTGTTGCGCGGCAGCCTGTAATACGCATTCCAATCCTTCACCACCATATATCATTTTACTTGGAACGCTGGGTTGAAGAATTTCTTGTGCGTAGGTTGGGGATACCGCATGGACTTTATCAGCTAGCTCAATGGCAGCACGCATGGGGTTAACGCAGTGGGTCACTCGAGGGTCGCAAACTATTGACTCGTCGACCTTTAGGCTTGGGTACCAGCTTTTCAAAGAAGAAGGGTCGCCTTTGAAGGGGCGAACCCCCTGCAGCGCCAAGTTATGAATAGTATATACAACCGGAACCATTTGAAGCTTTTTATAATGAGGGTCAAACGCGCGCAATATGGATAAAAAAGCCCCATGCCAATCATGCAGGTGTAAAACGTCGATTTTACCAAACGCTGCCTGCAGCATCGCCTGCCCCACGGCAGCACAAAAGAACGCGTATTTTGTAGCGTCGGTAGCAAACGGTCGGTCTTTACCGTCATCACTATAAACACCCGGCGCCCCCACTGGCGTCATGGCTTCTTGATGAATCACCCATTGATGTACACCCGGCTCCAACATTCCGGATTTGGTAGCTTCGGCCGACAATGCATACAAGCTTACATCAAGTAATTCGCCCCCAAACGCCACTGGAAAATGCGTAACTCTCTGGGCACCTTGCTGCTTATGTAAAAACCCATGCGAAGGGATCACAACGTGTAACTCACACTGCTGACGTGCAAGGGCTGGCGGCACATCACGAATTACGTCAGCTATGCCGCCCACTTTGGCACGCACAAGCGCGTCATTTTCGGCGGCAACCATCAAAACCGTTTTACTGCTCATGACTACTACTTTTTACCAAACAAAATGAAGGGCGACTGTAATAATTAACTGTCAATTACCCGGCGCCCCCTCGCTGACCCAGCATTTCTCGAGTAACCAACGTTACGCCTTTATCGGTCACTCTAAAACCTCGAGCAAGGTCGGCCTCTTTGTCATAACCTATTTCCATGCCAGCTGGAATCTCACAGGCCCTGTCAATAATTGCCTTTTTAATTTTGGCATGACGATTAATGACGACCTCAGGCAATACCACAACCTCATCAATCAACGTAAAAGAGTGCACGCGTACGTCAGAAAACAACAACGAATTGCGCACCGTGCCGCCAGAGATAATACATCCTCCAGAAACCATAGAGTCTACCGCCATGCCTCTTCGGTCATCATCATCAAATACAAATTTTGCTGGCGGCAGCTGTGTTTGATGCGTCCAGATCGGCCATTTGTGGTCGTACAAATTGAGCTTTGGCGACGGCGATATCATCTCCATATTCGCCTCCCAAAACGCGTCTAGTGTGCCCACATCACGCCAATACGCCTGCTTACCATCATCATTTTTAAAACGGTACGCATGCACCTGTGCAGTATCAATAATTGAAGGAATGATGTCTTTACCAAAATCATGATCAGAGCCTTCTGTTATGGCATCCTGCTCAAGTAAGCTCAGTAAATATTCTGTGTCAAAAACGTAATTGCCCATGGATGCCAAGCACAACTTGTCATTATCAGGGGTGGGCGTTGGGTTCTCTGGTTTTTCGGTAAAGGCCATCACGCGATCGTCTTCATCAACCGTCATAACACCAAATGCACCCGCCGCTTCTTCAATGGGAACCTCAAGACAAGACACCGTTAACTTGGCTTGCCTTTTAACGTGGTCCGCTAAAATATTCGCGTAATCCATTTGATAGATATGATCGCCAGAAAGCACCATGACATACTTTGGATTGGCCGCTCGAATAATATCTACATTTTGATATAGCGCATCGGCAGTCCCTTGATACCAATTTGGCGAGTTACGCTGAGAGGCCGGTAGCACTTCCACATACTCACCCAACTCCCTTTTAAAGTGACTCCAACCCACTTGAATATGTCGAATCAACGAGTGCGCCTTATACTGGGTTAACACACCCACTTGGCGAATACCGGAGTTCACGCAATTAGACAATGGAAAGTCGATAATTCTAAACTTACCGCCGAAATACAAAGCCGGTTTAGCGCGCCAGTCAGTCAGCTCATGCAAACGACTGCCGCGCCCACCTGCCAATATTAATGCCAGTGTGTCTCGTGTAATCCGACTTACAAACCGAGGGTTTGGATACTCATTAGAGTTTTGCATGAATCAATTTTCTCGTAAAAAAATGGTAAAAGTATCTGCATATTGGCAGTAGAAAAAGCCTTGCGGTACGGGTTTATGCGGTTTCGAAATACCTTCTGCGGGGTTATTCTTTATCTGCTTTCATATAACCATCCCGGCTCACATCACATTCCATATTTGTTTAGCGTATTCTGTAATTGTACGATCACTGGAGAAACGACTACTGCACGCGGCATTGAGAATACTCATCCTTACCCATGCGTCTCTATCCTGATATGTATCCACGGCACGCTTTTGAGCCTCCACATAAGAGCGAAAATCAGCCGCCACCATCCAGGGGTCATATTGGTTTCTAATGGTGGCAGATATAGGGTCAAACAAATTGGGTTCAAATAAATTAAAATGACCACACTCCAAAAGCTGCATGACGCGTTTTAAATCATTATCATTGGCGATGATGTCATTGGGTTGCATACGTCCACGCGCATCAGGGATATCTTCAACACGCAAACCAAATAGAAAAAAGTTTTCTGCACCAACGGCGTCCAAAATTTCGATATTTGCACCATCATAGGTGCCTATAGTCACAGCACCGTTCATCATAAACTTCATATTCCCTGTACCTGAAGCCTCCTTCCCGGCAGTTGATATCTGCTCGGATAAATCTGTACCTGGGCAAATCACCTCCATGCTAGACACCCGGTAATTGGGGAAAAATACTACCTGAAGGTATGGTGCTACAGTTGGGTCGGAATTCACCACCAAAGCAACATTATTGATCAATTTAATAATCAATTTTGCCAGCACATACCCCGGAGCGGCTTTACCGCCAATCAAAACACACCGGGGCTTTAGGTTGGCGGTATCGCCGCGTTTAATTCGGTCGTACAAATGAATAATGTGTAAAACGTTTAATAACTGGCGTTTATATTCGTGAATACGCTTCACTTGCACATCAAATAAATAGTGAGTATCAAATGCTATGCCGCACTCTTGCTTAACGAGGTTTGCCAGCTCGGCCTTGTTGGCCTGTTTAATGTCATGCCAACGGTCTTTAAATATTGCGTCATCGGCAAGTGGGCGCAACCGATTCATATGACTCAAATCTGTCACCCATTCGTTGCCGATGGCCTCGGTTATCAACGTACTCAGTTTTGGATTGCAATGATTAAGCCACCTGCGCGGGGTTACTCCATTGGTTTTATTATTAAACTTGTGCGGCCATAGCTCATAAAAATCTTTGAAGAGGTCACGCTGCAACAAACTTGAATGTAAGGCGGCCACGCCATTAACCGAAAAGCTCCCCACAATGGCAAGATAAGCCATACGCACATGTGGGTCAGCGCCTTCTTCTATTAAAGACATACGTTGTTGGCGTTGGGTATCTCCCGGCCATTTAATAGCGACCTCTGCCAAGTACCGAGCATTTATTTCATAAATAATGTCCAATAAACGCGGCAGTAGTTCTTTCATCAACCGCACGGACCATTTCTCCAAGGCCTCTGGCAACAACGTATGGTTGGTGTAGGCCATGGTTTTAGTGGTAATTGCCCAAGCCTCATTCCACTCTAATAAATAATCGTCTAGCAACACACGCATTAACTCTGCAACAGCAAGCGTCGGGTGTGTATCATTCAACTGGAAGCAATGATAATCGGAAAATTGCTTAAAATCCCCGCCATTGGCAAGCGTCCACTCATGGAGCACATCTTGCAAACTGGCCGAGGCTAAAAAATATTGTTGACGCAACCTCAACTCTTTGCCGTTTTCACTGGCATCGTTGGGGTATAGCACCATGGTGATTTGCTCTGCTAAGTTTTTTGCCGCCACCGCCTCGGTATAGTCGCCTGCATTAAATTCATCCAAATCAAACTCATCGGTTGCTTCGGACTTCCACAAGCGCAGTGTATTCACCACACCATTTTTATAACCCGGGATGGGCATATCGTAAGGTACAGCCAATACATCATGGGTATCCGCCCAACGGGCACATTGACGCCCCTTGTCATTCGTATACATTTCTGTACGCCCATAAAATTTGACTCTACGTGCTAAGTCAGGCCGCTCTAACTCCCAAGGCGTGCCTTCGCGCAGCCAATGATCTGGGTACTCCATTTGATGCCCACGCTCTAACCGCTGATGAAACATGCCATATTCATACCGAATACCATAGCCTCTTACGGGTAAATTCAGCGTTGCACAGCTGTCTAAAAAGCAGGCTGCCAAACGGCCTAAACCACCGTTACCCAACCCTGCATCACACTCTTTTTCTCTTATTTCCTCTAGGTGGGTACCATGCGCTTGCAGGGCCTGCTCGATACTGTTTTCAATGTCCAGGTTAAGCACTGCATTGGAAAGTGCACGCCCCAATAAAAACTCTAGTGACAAGTAAAAAACACGCTTGGGGCGTGTGGTTTGCTCTTGGTTGCGGGTGTGGTGCCAGCGCTCCATGAGGCGGTCGCGCACCACATAACTCATCGCTCTCAACAAATACCGGTCAAGCTTTTGCTCACCAACATTTCCAAGCGTAATAGTGTAATGGTGAGTAAGGTCTTTATTTATGCTATTGGGGTCATCCCCTAAATTTGGGGTTTGAAAGTGCGTCATAGCCTTGCCCTGTACAATTGAACTTCAATATCTAAACCGCCAACCATCGCCGCTTGCCGATTTTGTTTTTGGGGCCCACTCTAAGTGACAACAAGCGGGGTTTGTTCACTTAAATTACATTGTTTAGACATACCATATAGAATCAACATGGACTTTTCTTGAACGTCCAGCACCGCACCTAACTCGGCGTACTTATCTACCGGCAAACCGTCCCCAGCGACTGTGTCGATCAATACAATCCAATGCCAGGCGTCTGGTAAGGTAAACGGCTCATTTACATCACTGGCATTAAACAGTGTTAACAAGCAATGTACACATTTGGTGTCCATCACAGACTCCAGCATCCAGCCCACTACGTGTGCATCACTCTTGCGCCACTGCTCTTCAGTCATTGCCTCACCAGAAGTACTCAACCAATGAATGTTATAGCCTGCACTTTCCTCTTCGGGCTTATGGATATAATTACGGCTACGTAACAGTGGGAAATCCCGCCGTACTTTTAAGACGTTAGCAACAAAAGCTTGTAAATCGGTTTGTTCGCGCTCTAACCCCTCCCAACTTAGCCAGGTAATAGCGTTATCCTGACAATACGCATTATTATTGCCGTTTTGAGTTCTACCCATTTCATCCCCCGCCATTAACATGGGGGTTCCTTGGCTTAGGATTAAAGTGGCTAAGAAGTTTCTTTGTTGGCGATAACGAACGGCCTCTATCCTGGCATTTTGAGTGGGGCCTTCTACGCCAAAATTCAAACTGAAATTGGCATGGTGGCCATCATTATTGTTTTCCTTATTGGCATGATTGTGTTTTTGGTTGTAACTGACTAGGTCTCGCAAAGTGAACCCATCATGACTGCACACAAAGTTAACGCTGGCCGAGGGCTGCCTGCCAGCTTGCTCAAAAATATCACTGGAGCCGTGAATTCGTCGAGCAAACTCTGGCAGCATACCTTCGTCACCGCGCCAAAAGCGACGAGCTGTATCACGATATTGATCATTCCACTCTCCCCAGCCTGCAGGAAAGTGCCCTAATTGATAGCCACCCGGACCAATATCCCAAGGCTCGGCAATGAGCTTTACGGTGCTCAATATTGGGTCTTGCATTAGCGCATCAAAAAAACCGGCACCCGTATCAAAACCGTAACTCTCACGCCCCAGCACTGAAGCTAAGTCAAATCGAAAACCGTCTACTCCATAACTCGTTACCCAATGGCGCAAGCTATCCAGTATCAACTGCATTACTTTAGGGTGTTTAACATTTAGCGTGTTGCCACAACCGGTATCGTTTGTATAAAAGCGTGGGCTATTGGCATGAAGTGCGTAGTAAGTACTATTATCAATACCGCGCAAAGATAAGTGCGGGCCTAAATGACTGCCTTCGGCAGTGTGGTTGTAAACCACATCCAAAATTACTTCGATACCGGCATCGTGCAACGCCGAAACCATGCTTTTAAATTCTTCGTTCGGGTTCTCTTTTGCGTATCCATCATGAGGCGAGAAAAAACTTAATGTGTTATAGCCCCAATAATTAGTCAGCTGCCTTTTGGATAAAAATTGCTCGCTAATAAAGCTGTGCACCGGCAACAGCTCAACGGCAGTCACACCCAAGTTCTTTAAATAATCAATAACCGCAGGCGCGGCCAAACCAAGGTAAGTGCCACGCAGTGACTCGGGAACACCTGGGTGTGCTGCTGTAAACCCTTTTACATGCAGCTCATAAATAACTGTATTTGCCCACGGCGTGGATGGCGTTAGCCTGGAAACAATCTGTCCATCTGTGTCTGGCGCGTTGATATTAGTCACAACACCTTTAGGAGCAACCGGGGCGCTGTCTTTGTCACACAGGGTTAGGTCCTGTGCAGGGCCTGCAGGAGGGTAGCTAAATAGCGCGTCATCCCACTCAAAACCATCACCCGTACAACCGGGGCTTAACGCCTTGGCGTAAGGGTCCAACAACACTTTTTTAGCATTGAAGCGATACCCTTCTACCGGGTCATACGGACCATCAACTCGATACCCGTATATGGCACCACTGGCTAAACCAACAACCTTAATATGCCAAACCCCGTGCGTACATTCCCCAAGGGGGGCACTGACTATCTCGTGGCCGCCCTCATCAAATAAACACAGCGTTACCGCCGTCGCATGCTCGGAATATAGCGCGAAATTAACGCCGTCACTTTCAAGTGTCGCACCAAGTGGATAGGGCGCACCGGCCAAAAAAGAAAATGTATTGGTACTCATAAGTTACGATACTAAGGTTGCCACTCAAAAATTACAGTACTTAATGGCGGCAAACGCAAATTTACCGACCAGTGATAATGATGGCTGCTAATTTCTTCTGCAACCACACCGCCTGCGTTACCTTGCTCCGTACCGCCATAATGCTCGGCGTCAGTGTTGATACTCTCGCGGTAAAAACCCGGGCTTGGCACCCCAAGCCTATAGTTGTCACGCATTACGGGTGTTAAATTACTAACAATCAGTAACACCTCTCCTATCTCACCTTTTCGCAAAAATGCAAATACTGAGTTGTGAGTGTCATCAGCTTCCACCCATTCAAACCCCTGAGCTTCGCAATCCTTCTGGTGCATGGCTCGATGATCGACGTAAAAACGATTGAGGTCTTTCACCAATCGCTGCATGCCCTGGTGTTGATGAATATCCAACAAATGCCAATCTAGGCTCTCGTCATGGTTCCACTCTTGCCCCTGCGCAAACTCTCCACCCATGAACAATAGTTTCTTACCAGGGTGCGCCCACATAAAACCAAAGTAGGCCCGAAGGTTCGCAAACTTTTCATTCCCACTACCGGGCATTTTATCTAGCAGACTGCGCTTACCGTGAACAACTTCATCATGACTTAGCGGCAATATGAAATTTTCATTAAATGCATATAACAGACTAAAGGTTAAATCGTGGTGGTGATATTGCCGATGAATAGGCTCATTGGCCATATAACGTAAACTATCGTTCATCCACCCCATATTCCATTTAAAGCCAAACCCCAAGCCACCCGCATATACTGGGTGAGAAACACCGGGCCACGCGGTGGACTCTTCGGCAATCATCATAGCGT
>CAYZQH010000143.1:0-8210 GCA_964480055.1 uncultured Cellvibrionaceae bacterium | reverse complement strand
GGCGTATCTGTCATTCTTAGTTGTTGCGAATTCTTATTATTTAATAAGTATTGCGTGTTAAAAGGGTGTCTCTCATCACAGATTCATACCCTTGTTTGAATGCGTCGTTGACTTCTATGGGTGTCAAATTGACCATTGTCTATGGTTGTTGAACAGCAGTGATTATCCTCGGAGGCGAACTTTCGTCGCGTTCAAAGACGTTTTAGCCGCAATTGCTTGGATATTGACCGTCGATGGGTTAAAAGGCGGGCATAGTAATATGCGTTGTGACGTTAGCTGCGTTGCAGGGTTTACGATAATTTTAAAATGGTGGGTTCATTTATGTATAGGCGTTTAAGCATATTGGCGGCAGTGTTGGTCTTGTCCGCGTGCGGCGGTACGGATCCAGAAGACGGCACGGGCTCATCTTCTAGCTCTAGCTCCTCTACTAGCAGTAGTTCTTCCAGCTCTAGTTCTTCGACGAGTAGCAGCTCTTCTTCTAGCTCCAGCGGCTCTTCTTCAGGTAGCGCTGTGGGCAACCCGACTGAGGGTGCCACTATATGGGCTGCCCAATGCAGAAACTGCCATGGGGACTTCGATGGCGGCATCAGTGGTGGTGTCAGTGTCGTCAATGTGGCTTCTGCTATTAAAAAGTATGATGAGCAAGGTTCAGGTGGATTCAGCTCGTTAGAAGAGAAAATCGACGTAACCATGCCTGCAGCACCAAACCCTGCCAGCTGCTCTGGGCAATGCGCCAGTGATGTAGCCGCTTATATACGATCGCAAGCAGCGGTTGAATCTTTTGCCTGTAATGCCGAAGACCCAATCATTTACGGTAAGCGTAAATTGGTGCTGTTAACCAGCTCCCAATACCAGGCCGCCTTAGAAGACTTATTAGGCGTGACCACTAACTATGGCGCCGTAGTGGCCAATAATGACGGAGAGCTAGACGGCTTTGCCGAGATGAGCAGCAGCTCTGTACTGGATTCTGTTGCCGAGAATTATATTGCCAACGCCGAAGCCATTGCTGCTTGGGCGGTTGCTGCAAACATACCTTTCCCTTGTACGGATGCCAATACCTGTGCCAGCGAGTTTGTGGATGATTTTGCTGCCAAGGTCTTCCGTCGCCCACTGACCAGTGCAGAGAAGTCAGCCTATTCTGATTTGTTCAGCTCCTACGGTGCCTCTGAAGGTTTAGAGCTTGCCTTAACAGCCGCGCTGTCTTCACCCCAGTTTTTGTATCGCTCTGAAGTGGGTGTTGGCGTGGCAGATGCCATTGCCGCGGGGTATTACGCCAACGCAGGCGGTACTGCCGGTGGCTCTTCGGCCGGCGGTGAAGCCGAAACAGTTTTGGCGGTAGATTTTGATGTTAAGGGCAACGGCGCTACTGTACAAAACGGCGTTGTGATGATGCCTAAAAATACTTACAACTACGGTCTTCAGCACAATTTTGACCGAGAGTTCACAGACCCAACATTGATCTCTGTTGTGGCTTATGGTGCCTCTAACGCAAGTGGCGCGTGGCCAGAAATGCAAGTGATTGTGTCCGAATCCAGTGGTGGGGGTGATGTGGTTGTTGGCACCATTGTGGTGAACAGCACCACGGAGCAAACCTATACTTTTACGGCTAACGGTATCACCGGCCAGCATAAAATTAAGGTGGACTTTATTAATGACAACCACAATATCGATGGCGACACCCTGTATGTAAAAAGCGTGACCCTATCTGATGTGGTAGAGCAAGTCGCCGTAGAGGAAACGCCCAATTTTGTCAGCCCGCTAACATTGGCAGAGGCCAATGCCTATGTATTAACCCCCTATGAATACGCGGCAGCGCTCAGCTTCATGCTCACTGGCAGTACACCGGATGAGGTATTACTTGATGCGGCGAGCAAAGACATGTTGACCACACCTGCACAAATCAGCGCGCAAATAGAGCGCATGATCAACAGCGAGCGTGGCAAAAAGCATTTTGGCAATTTTGTGGGCACGTGGTTTAAAACCGACAATGTTAAGACGGTTACGCGCAATATGTTCCCAGAGCTTACCAGCGGTGTGAAAAAAGCGATGGCGCAAGAGGTGAGAGAGCAGTTCAAGCACGTATTCTATGACGACTCCGTGCCGTTCAGTGAGTTTTATAACGCTGACTACACCTTCTTAAATAACACCTTGGCAGATTACTACGGCGTGCCCGGCAATTTTGGCAGTGGCTTTACTAAGACTGTGGCTGCCGGTCGTGGGGGCCCTATTGCCAGTGGTGCTTGGATGACGGTATGGGCGCACGCCGAGCGTACCTCTCCCATTCGCCGTGCAGTGCATTCACGTGCAGATGCCTTGTGCCACCACATTGATCCACCGGATTCACCGTTGGCTGCACCAGATATCGACGCCCAGCGCGCTGCAGCTCAGAAGAAGGTAGAAGACTATGAGGCCGCCAACGGCATCATGAGCAGTAAGGCGTTTTACTACACTTATACTGACGGTATTACGGCCTGTGCTGGTTGCCACGAGCGCATCATTAACCCTATGTTTGGTTTAGAAGACTTTGACAACGTGGGCCGCTTACGTGCCAGCGCCGGTAGCGGTAAAGTATATGAATCCTTACAGGGTACTCAAATTGAAGTGACCCTGAACGGCAGTTTATTAGGGGTTGAGGCGGTGGATGACGTGGCCTCATTTGATTATGTGGGCTCAAAAGACTTCTCTAATAAGATTGCCTCTAGCGATGCCATTCATTCTTGCTTGGTGCGTAAGGGCTTCCGTTTTGCCACGGGTTATCCAGCCTCTGTAAAAGATTTAGATGCCGGTGAGACCTTAACTGATGAGCAAAAAGAAGATTTTGGTTGTGCCGAAACCGAGATGAAGAACGCGTTAATGACCAATAACCAAAGCCCCAAAGCCATGTTTGGTAAGTTGGGCCTCTTGGAGCTAGTGCGCTTTCGTAAATAACGGAGCGCAACTTTAGTCAGCTAACAACAGAATTTATGCGAAGGTTTCTATCATGAAAGACACAAACAAAATGATTAACAAGCAACGTCGTGACTTCTTGAGTATGGTGGCAAAGGCCGGTGTGGCTAGCCCCTTATTGAAAGGGTCCTCTATTGCGGCAGGTTTAATGGCCTCGCGCTTTGCGCGCGCCGCTGGTGAGGCTAAGCGCGTACTATTTGTTTATACACCCGATGGTGCGCCCAATGGCCTATGGCTGCCTAACGGATCAAGGCTCAATAAATCCACCTTGGCCTATGAAGGTTTGCAAAGCCTGTGTCACTTCCGTGAAGTGGAAATAATAAACAGCGGCCACGGTTTGTCGCGCAAGTGTTTAGGTGAGCTGAAGTGGGGTAGCGGCTCTTTGGACGATACCATCGACCAACAAATTGCAGCGTGTATTAGCGCCACAATGCCTTATGAATCTGTGGCACTGGGCGTGCAAACCGATCCCAGTGAAGTGATTGGCCGTAAATCTGGTGGGTTTGTCCCGTGTGAGAACAGCCCAGCGGCGGCGTATAAAAAACTGTTTGGCAGTGCGCCGCCGGCCGGTGGTGCCGGTGACTTTTTAGCACGCAAACAAAGTGTAATGAGCTTACATCAAGAGGCGTTAACTGCCTTAAAAGGTAAGCTTGGCAGCTATGAGCGTGAGAAATTAGAGTCTCATGAAGCAGCATTGGCCTCTATCGAAAGCCGGTTAGAAGCGTCCAGTACTCGCGAGGTGAGCGACAGTTGTAAAAGCCCTGCGTGGAATAGCAAAGGTTATAACACTCAAGGCCCCGTGCCAGATGGTGAAGTGGGTATCTTCGGTCATCAGGCCGAGTTACAAGCCGACATTATGGTTGCTGCCCTTGAGTGTGGTTTGACCAACGTTATGACCTTGCAGTTAGGTACTGACCAGGCTACTTGGTATGGACATAACACAAAATATAAGGGCGATCACCACGGCTCTTGTCACGCTGCTACTGCAGATGACAATGCAGAAATGACCAACTACTTAAGTAGTTGCGTGGCGTATTTGGTGCGTAAATTGACAGAACGAGATGACCCATCAGGGTCAGGCAAGCTCATTGATAATACGGTGGTTGTACAAGTGTCGGATATGGGTGACGGCAGAGACCACACCGGTGGCAGCGGCCCCAATATGGTTGCCACACGCATGCCTGGGTTTAAAGTTGGGCAGGCCAGCCGAAGCTCTGGTAATAATTTGCATTTACTGGAAGGCGTTGTAGAAGGGTTAGGCTTGTCACAGTTTAAAGGCAAAAGCGAAGGCAGCCATAAAATTTGGCCTTGTGGTGGCGGCAAAATAGACTCTGGAATATTGTCGTAGGGTGTTTTCATTGAAGGATGTATAGACGCAAAAAAGGGCCGATCAGGCCCTTTTTTGCGTCTATTGAACGTTCGTGTTAACTGGCCTTTTCTATAATAAAGGGCACTTGGTCTCCGTTGGCTTGCGGAAACAAATCTACCAGCTTAAGGTGCCAGGCGGTATCGAATGTGGCCGCTAAAACCTCTTGTAGAATATTCTGTAACTTGGCTTCATGCTTTTGCACAACCACCATCAAACTTGGGTCTGCATTTTTTATCAGCCCGGCAAACATATCTGGGTAAACTTTTTGCAAGGCGCTACCAAATGCGTAATGTGTTGGGCTGTCATTGAGATAGGTTTGTAAATTGGCCAAGACAGCGTTACGCGCAATGGCGACGCGGTTGAATATTTTGCGATTGACTAAAGCGTTGGATGCATTCCCGGCAGCGGTATAGAATTCAACGCTTTCTGTGAGTGCGTAAGTCAAGGTCTCTATAAAACGCTGTAGTTCGTCGGTGATCTCAATGTTAGTTACACTAGTGTCAGTCACGGCTCCCCCTGGGGCACTTGAGTGTGCTTTCAAAAGGCTATAACTTGGAGTGTAGTCTAACTAAAGATTTCGTGAACGTGTCGGCAAACTAAATTACGTTTTAACTACTAAATTATCTAAGCCGCTTCCCATTAAAGCGTCCTGCTCTAATGGTGGGTGTCTAGTGTAAAACCGGCTTATTCAGCTGCGGTTAAGATTTAAGGCGCTGCGTTATTTATTGCTCGTGTGTCAGGGCTTTTGATTTGGGTGTTTTTTCGGGTGACTCGTTGTCGTCACTTTTGCGTGTATGCATCCAGCCTGGCAGTAACGCGTAAGGGTCTATATCCACCACGCTATTGAACGACACGTTGGCAGCTTTGAGCTGTGTAAATAATTTGCGGCTATTGACCGCGTCAAATATTTCAGTGCAGCTGCCAATAAACGTTCCATTGATAAACACTTGCGGCAAGGTGTTGCAACCGGTGTGTGCTACCAAGGTGGCTTTGAGTTTATCCCCCAGCTCACCGGTACGGTAAGAGAATGAGTCTATGTCCACCGCGTGAAACTCGATGGACAAATTCTTAAATAGTTTGCGCACTGACCAACAAAATTCACACCACTCTAAGCCAAACATCACCACCGGTTGCTTAGGGTTATTAATGAATTTATTGAACATGGTAATGCTAACGTCACTGACTAAGGGTTCTTCTTCGTCTACCTCCATCATGGGTAAGGGCGATAAATCTTCAAATACAAAATTGGGGGTGGATTCTGAAATTTTCAGCTCCTGCTCGTTCATCCCTTCTTCTATGTCGTCAAACATGGGTGTGGATAAATAGCGCTCTCCAGAATCGGGCAGCATGCATAAAATGGTACTGCCAGGTTCAGCTACTTCTGCAAGCTTCAGTGCGCCGGCCAAGGTGGCACCACCACTAATACCCGTAAAAATACCCTCTTGTGTGGCCAGCTTGCGCGTAAGCTTTAAAGACTCTACGCCGTCAACGGCCAACAAAATATCAATGTAGGCTTCTTTTTGTGCTTCGTCAGTGAGTTTAGAAATAAAGTCTGGCGACCAACCTTGCATAATGTGGGGTCGGTATTGGGGGTGGCTCATGCTGGCGGTGCCATCGTGGTTGCGCGGTTGATGCTCGGTGCTTGCTAACAATTGTGAGTTGTTGGGTTCGCACACCACCACCTTGGTATCAACGCTGAATTTTTTTAGCGTATTGGCCACGCCTTTTAAGGTGCCGCCGGTGCCATAGCCTGTAACCCAGTAATCTAACGGTAGGTCCGCAAAATCGCGCAAGATTTCACGGGCAGTGGTACGTGCATGTGTATTGGCGTTGTCTTCATTCTCAAATTGTTGGCAGTAAAACCAACCATGGCGCAGGGCTAATTCCTGGGCCTTTTGTAGGGCACCTAGGCCACGGTATTCGGCAGGGGTTAATACCACTTGGGCCCCCATAAAACGCATAATTTGGCGCCGCTCCACGCTGAAGTTTTCAGGTATTACTGCCACAAAGGGGTAACCCTTTTGTGCGCACACCATGGCCAAACCAATACCCGCGTTGCCGCTGGTGGCTTCTATCACGGTTTGGCCGGGCTTGAGTTGTTGAGTACGTTCGGCTTTCTCAATAAGCCCTAATGCCATCCGGTCTTTAACCGAAGACATAGGGTTAAACTGCTCCAACTTTACATATAGGTTAACGTGCTTCGGGCCAAGTTTGTGTAAGCGAACACAAGGCGTGTTGCCAATGGTGTCTAGGATGGAGTTGTAACGCATGAGTGAGGGCTCTAAATACTGCGATGGTTATTTTGGCGATGGTGCCAGTTCAGATCCGTTGAAGCGAAAAGGCGCGCTATATCATTTATCTATATGACACGGTTGCGTTAATTCCGGCAGGTGTTAGAAGGACCGTATAATTGCTTGAAACCCTGCGTCATAGAGAGCGTGTTAAGGATTGTTTTAAGCACTGTAACCTTAAGCACTGAACGCAGATTAATACCTGGCGGCGGCGAAGGCAATGATTTTGATTTAAGGCTTAAGCGGTCAGTTTAGCTAAGAGCCAATTTTAACATCAAAATAGAGGTGGCATTGCCTCCATAATGCTTAAATACAGCTCCCCAAATTCAGGCTTGTTGGCGTCTTGATATGTTGCCCTGCATCAAAATAACCAATGCAAGAGCCAATAAGTGCCACGGGGAAGTTAGTCAGCTGGTGTGCATTGCGTTGGCTACTGCAGTTGCGCGGTAGATGGTAGTGGCGTTTAGTAGGAGGTGGCCCGTGAATCTGTGCTGATATTAAGCCGATTGCATAAGTAAGCAATCGGGTATTTGTCTAATATTACTAACTTCTTGAGGTTGCTATGGCGAGGTCGTAACGGAAATACTGTCGCGGCGCCTGGCCTTGTTAGCTGCTTACTTACCAAATTTAACCGTATATTTGTAGTATGGCGGAATAAGATTATGTGTGATTTTTAGAACTTCGTAAGACTGATATTGCGGGTTTGCTTCCATGAAAGCCATTGCTTCTTTATACAGTCTGGAATCAGTTCCTTGTTGAAAAGCAACGTCGTCAGCCATTTGAAGTGGTGGGTCGTCATAATGAATTTTAAGTGTATAGACGCTTGCGTCTTCAGATGGAACAAAGTTTGCCCCGTATGTAGATGTAGTTACACATGAGCTGGCTAAGAACAATATGGCAAGTGCGAAAAGTAACTTACCAATAATTAGTACTCTCATTTTTAAACCTCTTCTAATTGTTAATTTGGGGCTCTATTTTCAGCGAACGCCTTTGTAGCAGGAGTTTTTTGTGTAAGGGGGTTGGGGTAAAGCGATGCAGCCAACCCAAAACGGAGCGTAGCAAAAAACTCCTGCTACAAACTTGTTAGCTTTATTCAGAACTACTTGTATCTTCTGTTTTTGCATCTGGAGCATGTTTTTTAACAGATTCTATACCTTTATCTCTCGAAGCTTCCGTTTCGTATGATTGGCTAGTACCAATGACTTGGCTATTCGCTGCTTTTAAATTAAATAAGAACTTCCCTCCTTTTGTTTCCTTTCTTTCGAAGCGAGCATCATCTACAGCGTTTTTTTTCACTGACTCTATTCCGTTTTTACAACTGGATTTTGACTTGTACCCTTCACTTCCCAGGATATTTTGACCATTGCTCGCTTTAAGGCGAAAGCGAAATTCACCAGCCTTGTCTAAATAGATTTCAAATTTACCTGACATACCAAACCCCTCTTTAATGTTGATGTAACTTACGTGATTGTAATCTTAGCAGGTGGTTAGAGTTGAGCCCAATTTACTTGCTAAGGCGCTAGCTGTGTAGCCATAAGGCGGAGTCACCCATGTTTAAGGGAGCGAAAATACAAGCGATTACCGCCTAGGCTCCATGCACTCTT
>CAYZQH010000142.1:0-8280 GCA_964480055.1 uncultured Cellvibrionaceae bacterium | reverse complement strand
AAAGTTGGCAAAGCATGTGCGCAAAATCTTGCCCTAGGCGGCGTTTAAAGGGGGCTATGCCAATAGTTTCTAAATGCATCATTACATCATCTAAGGCCTTAAATCCCATTTTTTGAAGTGCAGCCACGGGCTTGGGGTGATCATGCAAATATTCAATGGGTATTGTTTTTAAGCAGTCGTGAAAATGTTTTACGGTTTCTTTGCCGGTAATATCTTGGGACTGAAAACTTAGTAGCCATGCGGCGTTTGCGGTGTGCGCTAGGCCGTAAGCGTAATGGGTTATTAAGGGCGTTAAAGTGTTAAAAATATTATGGGTTAAATTTTGTAGGCCTTTAAATAATTTTAAGCAGCGCGAGAGCTCTAATAGTAAGCCTTGAGTGCAGGCCGAGTGCGTGTTTTTGCTGTTGGGTTGATACGTTTGAATATAAGGGGTAAAGCCATACAGCGTTTGGGTAAGCGTATGAAGTAAAGCCTGCTCTTGATCAGCATGACGGTTAAGCTCAACACAGGTGGTTAGAGCGTGGGCGCTGGCACTGCTCATGCCTAAATGAATGTTGCAATTGTGCGCAACCGTATTAGCGCAAACAACCAGGCCACGCTCGGTAATAATGGTGGGTTTACTGGTGTCATACGGTTGTACGCTTAAGGGTAAATCGTAAAAGCGTAAGGCCAGCCATAAATGTTTGGGCTTGTTGTCTGTTAAGTTGCATTGATTATTATCGGCAGAGTTAAAGGTTGCCATAAGCAGCACCCCCGGCGTTGGCAAACACCAACGGCTTTTGTTTAGCGGTGGCTTGCCACTGCTCAGGCAGCGGTAGTTGCACTGTGGTGTTGGGTGTAAAACCGCCTTTTTGTTTAATAATTTTTAGCTCAGCATGCTGGGGGTTTAAGGTATAGGTTATTTTTAACATGGCAGGAGAGCTTTGCCGTATGGCATGTGTTGGGCGAAACAACAAGCTCCATAGCTGTGTGTTATGTGTGCAGGCCAAGGCGCACTTACGCAAGTCACTGTAATTAAACTTCTGTGCAGGTTGCCAAGCAATTAAAGCTTGGCATGCACTGCTGTGGCACAGTTCTACCCAACAGGCGGTAAAGTCTTGGCGGGTGTTGGCCTCAATCACCCACAGGCGGTCTAAATCTATATTGGCTTGAATAAGCTTAAGCGCCATTGGATGGGCCGGTGGGTTTAGTAGGGCAATATGCCCAGGCAACTGTTGTAAAGCGGGGGTTAATAAAAACCATTCTGCACTGTTTTGTTGCAGTGCAAAATCCACCTCTATCAGCCCCCCAAGCGGCCAGCCGTTGTGAGTAAGCGCGTCATTCAAAGCTCCATGCCCAGTATTTAGTGCAGACTGTTGCACCGGCGTATCCGCCCCGCGCCAAACATGGCCCTGCTGTAGCAGTTGTGTCAATGTGTTATTAGGCGGCATGGTGGTCATCTTGCGTTAACTGTATATATATACAGTATTGCAGGAGGTGGGATTTTGCAAGGATGAAATTGCTGTTGGGGATGAGTGGCTTTTGGTGTTTTTGGCGGCTTAGTAATGGGGCTGGCGCTAGTTTCGACTCGCAACGGACCCTAATAAAGTAAATGTTTCCTTAAATGCCGGTATTACTTGGCGGCATTGAATAGGAAAAATGCAGTTAATGTTTTAAGAATAGAGAATTAACAAATGTGACTCTACAGCAAAGGCAAGCCAAATTTGGCTTGCCTTTTTTACTTATCTAAACATAGGGTACTTAGGGGGTAGTTTTTGGGTTGGGAGGTGTGTTCAAAATTTTGTGGCAGTTGAAAAGTTGTCACGCTGCACTTGCCAGCTCCAGCCGCTCAGTTGTGCAAGCGTTGAGTCGAATGGGCAGCCTTAAGCTTAAAAAATAGCTTATTTTTGCAGGCCCACGTAGCTTTCATGACGACCCGCTAAAAGTCAATCGTCATTTTCAACAAGCTTAGGTTTCAGTTTTGAAAACTAATACTATCCCCAAGCGCCCATACAATTTTCTTTAGCGTTGTTATTACTTGGGCAGAAAACTCCCAATTGCTTGATACCAACGGTCGGCCATGCGCGAGTAGCCAGCTTGGTTGGGATGAATTCCATCTGCGAGATCACTGCTTGGAAAGCCGCTGTGCATATCGACTAAGATTACCTGTGATCCAGAGCGGTCGAAATCCTGAACAACGTCTTCTATTGCTTGGTTGTAATTGTCTATTGATGGTAAAGCCCAAGCGTAATCGTTTTCATCCATGGGGATAATTTTTGCAACAGCAATCAATGCCTTGGGGGCATTTTGTGTGAGTATACGAAGCAATTGGCGAAGTTGGCCAGGGGCATTTTCAGGTTGAGCGCTGATATCGTTAGTACCAATCATCAACAAAATAATATGTGGAGATTGATCCAGCGCAGGTGAAGGCGAGATGTTCAGTAGTTGCTCAATTCGCCAAAAGCTGTGGCCTTCGTGTGAGCGTGGAAAGCTTCGGCCATTAACGTTTGTCGGGCCGTTCATCTGATTACCGACAAAGGTGATCTTTTGATTGTTATTAGTGGCAAGCTGAAATAAAGGTATGCGATAGCCGCCGGGTGTGCCATAGCCGTCGGTGATTGAGTCGCCCAGAGGAAGAATCTTGCAATCGCTGCCGTCTTGCGGGCATGGATTGTTACTTGCCTGCCCGGATGAGGAGCTGCTACTCGAGCTTGATGAACTGCTCGATGATGAGGAGCTGCTGCTAGAGCTGGAAGAACTACTAGAGCTACTACTAGAACTACTGCTAGTAGAAGAGCTACTGCTAGAACTCGAAGAGCTACTGGAGCTCTGAGTATTGGCAGCGTTGTTATCGCCACCGCAGGCGCTCAAGCACAAACACAGTGATAATATTGAAGAAACTGTTAATCGGTGGGAAATCATTTGTTGTATCTCTATGAACGCTTACGGAGAGGCTTGATTCTAGCAGTAGTCACGGCTTGCTGGCCCAGGCCTAGGTCAAATTTGCTTAGACAGCCTAGTATATACCCCAGTTTGCCGAACAAATCGCCTATAAAATCTCCAAGTTTGATGTGGAGCACAAAAATGCTCACAGTGGGAACTGAATGATTTTTAGAGCAGGTTCGGTTGCGACCTTGAACAAGGATAAGTATCTCCAACACAATCCACAAAGCCGTCACACCAAAAGGGTTAAACACCACATGTGCTCCCCTATACCGTCCTGGGTCATGGCCGTTTCGCTGTAAAGTGAGTAGGGAAGCCTCTATGAGCAGCAGTCAAGCGCTGCCAGCCCCTCTGTTAAAACTTAGAATTTGAGCACGGCTTTGCGCATTCATACCGTTGTAGACTGCGGTGTTGTTCAATATTTTGATACACGATACATCTGGTGATTTGATGAAATTTGACTTTCTAGGTATGGCGCCGTATTCCGTCGCTTCGTTTGTGGTTATCGCTGGTTGTCTAATGACCGGATGCGGGGGCCCCACAGAGACTGAAGACGGAACAGTAGTGCCACCAGGCCATTCGTCATCTTCGTCATCAAGTTCAAGCAGCTCCAGCTCTTCAAGTAGTTCTAGTTCTTCAAGCAGTTCTAGCTCCTCAAGTAGCTCCAGCTCTTCAAGCGGTGCAATGGTCGGTAATATCCCCTTAGTGATTGCGGTTAATGCAGGTGCTCCAGCTGGTGTTCAGTTTGAAGGTGTTCAGTATCAAGCGGATAGGTATGCTATTGGTGGCGCAGTCGCATCAACCAACGACACTATTGGCGGTGTGGCCGAGGGCAAGCTTTATCAAACTGAACGCTACGGTTCGTTTAATTACGAAATCCCCGTAACCAACGGCTCTTACACCGTAAAGCTTCATATGGCTGAGATTTACCAAGAAGAGGCTGGGCAACGACTTTTTAATGTGGACATCGAAAACTCGACGATATTCACCGAGCTAGACCTATATAGCCGTGCGGGTCATGACGGCGCATTTAGCCATGTTGCAAGTGAAATTGCTGTCAATGACGGCAAATTAACAATCAAACTCAATGGTGTTGTTAGCAATGCCACGATTGCAGGTTTTGCCGTATATTCGGCAAATGGCGCTATCGACAATACCGTTCCGGAGCGAGATTGCAAAGGCTATATCGGTTTAACGTTCGATGACGGGCCTACCTCAAATACGCGAGCTTTTGTCAATCGACTGCGTGACTATGGTCTATCGCCTGTCACCTTTTTTGTAAACGGGCGAAATATTGACGACCCCTCGGTTATTAGAGAGATGATGAGCGTCGGTGAAATTCAAAACCATGGTTATTCGCACAGCCGAATGACCAATTTGACAAAGTCGCAAGTACTGGATGAACTGCGCAAAACTAACGAGGCAATACGCAACGCGGGTGCACCCGTACCCACATTATTTAGGCCGCCCTACGGCGCGCGTAACAATACCGTAACACAAGCCGCTAGTGAGCTTAACCTATACACCCTTACCTGGGATGCCGATTCAAAAGATTGGAATGGCGCAAGTTCAGCTCAAATTGTTCGCGCCGCAAACGCATTACAAGACGGTCAAAATATACTAATGCATGAAAACCAGAGAAATACAATTAACGCCAACACACTGTCTCAGATCGCAGAAAATATAAAAGCCAAAGGGCTCTGCCTTGGCCTAATCAACCCGGCCACCGGACGAGTAACTGCGCCATAATTAACACCCACTAGAATCGCACGTTTTTGGTGAGCACTAGCGCGGTATATGGAAATATCGCCAAAATCAAACAGGTAATTGATTGATTTTGGCGAAGTAAAAAAACTACGTCTTATTGAGTTGAACATTAAAACGCTTAAGGCTTGGTTGTCCATAGTCAATCTATGCAGCCGTCCTTTTCAAATTTGTTGGACGATGTAGGGAGATTGCATTGCAATCATTGTTTACGCGAGCAGAATGCGTAACCAGGTGTTTTCGTAAAATATTTTTTAACTTGGTAAACGGTAATATGAATAATAGAAGGAGGCTTTCTATGCGGCATAATTGGGGATCATTTAACTCAAGCGCGCTGATGATTTTACTGATTTTAAGCTCAGCTTTAGTCGCCTGTGGTGGCAGCGAGCCCGACAATAGCGCCTCCGCTAATAATGGTATGTCTAGTGGCCAGGTCCAAGACGGCGACTATCAAACACCTGACAACCCACAGACACAAGAGTGTGAAACGACGGCGCTACGGCCAACCCCTTTGCGCCGCCTGACGCGCTTTGAATACAAAAACAGCGTGCGTGATTTACTGGGCGTTGACACCGCAATTGTTGACGAAATTCCAGCGGATGAATCTGATGGTTTTGACAACAATGCTGCTCTACAAGTCGCTCCCGAGTTTTTGATTGAAAAATATGTCCTTGTGTCAGAATCGCTAGCCGCTGCAGCAGTGCAAAACCTTCGGCGTACTACAAATTGTGACGCAGCTTTGCGTGGTGAACAAAACTGCGCCCGTGAATTTGCAGAAGGCTTTGGGCGTCGGGCCTTCAGGCGCCCCCTGAGTACTGACGATATAGCCGCATTTATGCAGGCTTATGCCTTGGGCGTTGATGGTGGTACCTACGCCCAAGGCATCGCTATGATGATTCGCTTTGCTCTGCAATCGCCGCACTTCCTTTATCGTTTGGAGTTGAGCGCGCAAGAGGTTAATGCTAAAAATCTCTTGCCATTGAGCGCTTTTGAGTTGGCTACACGGCTGTCGTTTTTCCTGTGGGGTACTGGTCCGGATGATGCCCTGTTAGACGTTGCCGCTAATGGTGGGCTGAACAGTAAGGAGCAAATTGCAACCAAAGCTCGCGAGATGTTGGCTTCGCCTAAAGCGCGTGTTTCGTTGAATAATTTTTTGGCGCAATGGTCTGGCGTTCATAAATTAGAAATCATGACCAAAAATACCAGCCTCTTTCCAAACTTTTCCTCCGATGTGCGTGAGGCCATGCAACGTGAACTACCCGCCTTTGTGGATTACCTCTTCGATACTAATGATGTCTCGCTGAATCATCTTTTTACTGCCAACGTGGCTTTTGTCAGTGGCCCATTGGCGAGCATTTACGGGGTTGAGGTGCCAAGGGGCAGTGCAACGGATGTTGTGCAAATTACGCCGCCGCCCTCGCAGGGGCGTTCGGGCTTGCTGACGCAGGCGGGTTTCCTTGCTGTGCAGGGGCACCCTGATCAAACGTCACCGGTACTGCGTGGCAAATTTGTGCAATCGAATTTGCTGTGTAACCCTGTTCCGCCGCCGCCTGATGATCTAGATATTTCTGTGCCTGAAATTACCTCTGGGCCAACAGCTCGCAGCCGCGCCGCATTACATAGAGACGCTGGAAGTTCTTGTAATGTGTGCCACCGGTTGATGGACCCGATAGGCCTTGCCTTTGAATTCTTTGATGCGATAGGCCAGCACCGCGAAACCGAAAATGGCGTTAACATTGATGTTAGTGGTGAAATCTTGGGTACGACAGAGCCTGTATTGCAAGGCGAATTTCAAGGTGTCAGAGCCTTGGCAAATAAACTTGTTAATAGCGAAGCGGTAAAAAACTGCGTTGCTAACCATATGTTTCGTTTTGCTGCAGGCCGTTTTGAAGAAGGCGGCGATAATTGCTCCATAGGAAGCATGCAAGAACGTTTCGTATCAAATGAAGGCGACTTGATTGAACTGATGGTGGCTATGACCCAAACCGATGTTTTTCTTTATCGTAGCCAAGGGGGGCTTTAGTCATGAGTTACAAATCATCGCAAGGCAATCGTTCGAAACCGCTTTGTTTCACTCGCAGGAACCTAATTCGTAAAGCGCTGGCCACAACCGCCATGATTCCCCTGCTAGAGGCTCAGCGAGCCGTTGCGCAAAATAGCGACCACCCCAAGCGTCTTTTGGTGTTTTTTACGCCTAACGGTACGCGCAACAGTCTATTTTGGCCAAGTGGCAGTGAAACGAATTTTCAATTGGGTTCGCTGACAAGTCCGCTTGAATCTTTTAAAGACCGCCTTACTTTTTTAAAAGGCATTCGCCTCAATGACTCGCTGCAAAACGGGTTCTTGGGCGGTACGCTTGGCTCTGAGCATGCTCGGGGTACTGGTGGTATGCTCACTGCTCGGCCGCTAAATGCGGGCAAAGAATTTACCAGCTTTGGTAACACAACCTCTGGCTGGGGCAGTGGTCAATCCATTGACCAATACTTAGCGGAGCGCTTTGGTGGCGCTACAACATTTAAAAGTCTGCAGTTGGGCGTTCATGTTCGCGACACTGAGGTACGCGCACGAATTTCCTATCGTGGGCCAAACCAACCCAACCCACCACGAGAAAATCCGACTGATGTATTCAATACCTTATTCGGTAAAGCCGCAACGCAAAACCTTGCGAGCGAGCGCCAGTCAATTTTTGACCTCAACAAAAATGAACTGCGTCGCTTAATGAACCTAGTGGGAGCGGAAGATCGCCAAAAGCTAGATGCGCATTTAACATCCATGGAAGAAGTGCAGCGGCGCCTAACTCAAACTCAGGGCGCTATCGGTTGTACCGCACCGCAGGTAAAAGGTGTAAACCTTAACAACGACAACGAATACTTGGATGCGGGGCGTTTACAAATGGATCTTGCCGCCGCCGCACTTGCCTGTGACCAAACGCGTTATATGACTTTGCAATGGTCTTATGCTGAAAGTGAACACCTTTTCCAATTCCTTAATATCGATGGTAATCATCATAATATTTCTCACGATTTTTCATCGCGTGGGCCGGGTTATGAAGCATACAATCGTATTCAAACATGGTATGCCGAGCAACTACGGTACATGCTGCAAAAACTGGATTCTTACCCTGAAGGCGACGGCACACTACTGGATAATACATTGGTGTTATGGGCCTCGGAAATTGGCGAATCAAGAACACATGCCTTAACCACCATGCCTTATGTACTTGCCGGGGGTGCGGGTATTAGGCCTGGGCGCTTTATTGACTATGGCTCAAAAGAGCGCGACAACAATCAATTACTGATTTCAATTGCGCATGCCATGGGCGCCCAAGACATGACAAGCTTTGGAGACCCTTCGGGCGTAATGGAGCCACTCCCCAATCTTAGTTAGCGCTCATCAAAAACGTTTTATATTCCGATACCGCGAAACACTATGGATGGTGTTTCAGGATAAGACTAGCTAGCTCCAGTTGTCAGGTACAAATAAGTACCCCTGGCCTCTAACAGTAATGATCCGCCGGCTTAATGAGGGGTTATCGCCAAGCTTTTTTCGGAGGTTTGCAATTTTGGTATCGATGAATCGGTCCAGTCCGTCGTA
>CAYZQH010000141.1:0-8295 GCA_964480055.1 uncultured Cellvibrionaceae bacterium | reverse complement strand
CTCTTTAGCCTTAAAGCTGTGGCAAGCGCGGAAACTGAGTTTTGGGTAAAAAGTAAAACACCATTGTCTAGCACATTTGAACACTATGGCGCACTGGCATTTACGTCAGATATTGGCTTGCTTGCATCCACCTTACTACCGCACGATACGTCTTTGTTTTCCAGCGAAGTCATGCCCGCCTCGATGGATCACGCCATGTGGTTTCATCAGGTGCCAAATTTTAACCAGTGGCTCCAATATACGGTTCAATCCCCTTGGGCAAATCATGCACGAGGGTTGGGGTTGGGGCACATGTACACAACCGACAATCAACTGCTTGCAACGATTAGCCAAGAAGGGTTAATTCGCCCAATACCAAAACCTACTCAAAAGCCTTAACGCCTAATAGAACCTGGTGTTACAGGTGGTAAGGCTCTCTAAAAAATTCCAGCTATACTCAAAGAGCGTTTAAAAGTAAAAAAATTGCTCGCCACTACGAGGTTAAACGCAACTTTATACTGCCCTTAGGCACACATACCTTGCGCAGTTTTTAGTACTCAGCAAAGAAGCTTTACTCAAGGGGTAAACACACAGCCGTTTTATCAAAGCACAGACCGTACAGCCAAAACGTTCGAGGAAGCACCATGGAGCAAACCACCATCGCTCAAGCGGTAAAAACTCTAGAAAATGGACTGATTATTTTAGATAAAGCTTATTGGAGTGCGTCTCAAGTACGCTGCAAAGATAATTTTTATGACCTTATCAGCGCAATGCAAAAAGAGCTGAACGAGCTAGCCAAGCTCAGCGTAGAAGACCACTACATGGGCTACGAGCCAATCACTGTGCCTTTTAAAAGCACTGTCACAAAATTTAAGTCGCTTCAACTAGAGCTGCAAGAGTGGGTTAGCCATACAGAAACCGCCACCGCGTTAGACGAGGCTTTGCCTGACATTCTGTATCTTTTAGCCCCTCATCAATAATCTAAACAAAACAGACCGCACACCCAGACGAACCAGCCTTGCAAGACCGCGGCTGTTAGTCATACCCAACTTCCCCTAATCTTAATCTGCGCCGCAGTGCAACACCCAATATATGCGACTGACTATACATATCCGCACGTTCTATTGCTAAAAGGTTTAAAAATACGATGTGTGACGCTGGCATAATTCAAATTTTCACCGATACTTAAGGGTACCAGCATTGTTCATTCCCCCAAGTGAACGGTGTTGGTAGAGTGGCTTCATCGCTACTCGTTGAGGATGAAAGTCCTTAATGTTTCACTCCTAATGGTCCTGGCCCGGCGTTCCCCCGATCGCCGGGCTTTTTTTATTGTGCGTACTTTGCAAGCGGTCTTTGACCACACTTCTTAATGCATAACAGCAACAGTTTTTACTTGCGCCCAAACACGCTTACCCTCCACTAAACTTAACTGGCTAATAGATTTATTGGTCACGCGCCCAAATATCGTAGAGCCATCTATATCTAACTGTAACAACGAGTTGAAGCGGGTATTCGCAGCAGTAATACCCTTAATAACAGCTGGTAGTTTATTTAAAATGCTGGTTTCATTCTCCGCTTTTAACGTAATGCTCACATCCCTTGCCAAAACGCGTAAACGTATACTTTGCCCCACCCAGCAGCGGTCAGAATTAACCCAAAGATTACTATTTCCAATACTGACTAATGCTAACTGCCAGGTTTGATCAATACTCTCGACAGCGCCATGTAAAATAACCCCACTTTCATCACCCGTTTGAAAGGGTAAATTCAAATTGGAAAACACTTCCACCACACTGCCTTGCGTTTGTACTTTTCCTTTATCCAGCACTACCATATCATCGGCTAAACGCATCACTTCATTAATGCTGTGACTCACATAAAAAATGGGCAGCGAATACTGGTATTTAATATGCTCCAAAAATGCCATCACCTCTTGCTTTGCCGTCGCATCCAACGCCGATAATGGCTCATCCATTAACAGTAATTTTGGCTTCACCAACAAGGCGCGAGCAATGGCCACGCGCTGCGCTTCCCCGCCAGATAACTCCCATGCCTTGCGCTCTAAAAGCGGCGCCAACTTAAGTACGTCTATGACTTTGCTGTAATCTGTGTCAGTAATACGCGTCCCGGCTGCACGTTTAGTGGCGTAACGTAAATTCCCCGCTACACAAAGGTGAGGAAATAAACCAGGGTTTTGAAACACGTATCCCACTGGCCGAGCGTGCGGCGCAATAAAAGTCTCCGGGTTTTGCCAAGGCTGGCCATTGAAGTGAATAACGCCTGTACCGGGCTTATCTAACCCGGCAATACACCGTAATAAAGTGGTCTTACCCGAGCCCGAGGCCCCAAAAATTGCCGTCACACCGCGCCCGGCAAGGGTAATGTCTACCTCGAGCGTGAATGCGCCTTTAACCACCTTGCAATTAACACCAACTGCGTTTTCTGAGTTTGTTAAGTTAGAGGACTGGGGTATTTCTGTCACGGTCCGCACCGGGGTGTTACCGTTCCAAGTGGGTGGGTATTCATGCGTTTTTGAACATAATAAACACCCAGTAAAGAAACAAAAGATAACACCACCAATATTAGCGCTAGTTGATGCGCGCGGGCGTATTCAATGGCTTCTACATACTCGAACATTTGCACCGATACCACACGGGTTTCGTTTGGGATATTGCCACCAATCATCAGCACCAATCCAAATTCCCCTACTGTGTGCATAAACCCAAGCAATGACGCCGTGATAATGCCCGGTTTAGCCAACGGTAACGCAACAGTAAAAAATCGATCGATTGGGCCAGCCCTAAGTGTTGCTGCCACCTCAAAGGGCTGCAGCCCCACCGCATTAAACGCGTTATAAATTGGCTGCACAACAAAGGGCAACGAGTAGATAACCGAGCCAAATACCAAACCCCAAAACGAAAACGCTAAGGTCCCTAACCCTAACCCATAGGTCATAGTACCAATGGGGCCTGCAGGGCCCATTGCCAATAATAAATAAAAGCCTAAAACGGTTGGCGGCAACACCAGTGGCATTGCTATTAAAGCCATTATTGGGCCTTTGACCCAACTTTGGGTTTTAGATAGCCACCAAGCCAGAGGTATACCAAGTACTAACAGGACTAACGTCACCGTTAACGCTAAACGTAACGTTAAACTTAAGGTGATAATATCTTGTTCATTCAAACCAATTACCCAAAACAACGGCACCAACGATTGCAGCCATTAAAACCTTTAACGCACGACGGTTGAGCGCTACGGTGACGCTTTATACCCGTGAGCCTCCATTAACGTTTTAACTTTATTCGAACCCAAAAAAGCCATAAATGCATCAACAGCCGCTTTAGAAGCATCCGCCCTTTTAATCACAACTGCGTCTTGTAAAATTGGCAAATAGAAAGTGGTTGGCACAAGCCAATAATTTTTAGCTTCAACGCCCTCAAAAGCCAACACCTGAGAAAGCGCCACAAACCCTAAAGTTGCGTTGCCAGACTGTACAAACTGAAACACTTGATTGATGTTTTCGCCCTCAACGGTTTTAAACTGCCTTGCGGCTATCGGCAGGTGCGTTAAAGCTTGATTAGCTGCTGCGCCATAGGGCGCGAGCTTGGGGTTAGCCTTCGCTAAAGTAAACGCTGCGCGCCCTTTCAATATATCCAATGGCGCTTTACCCGCACAATACCCGCACCACAAAACCAAAGAGCCTTGCGCGTAAGTATACACAGAGCCAGCTAGCGCCAAATTTGCCTTAACAATTGCCGCAGGCTTTAGTTGGTCTGCACTAAAAAAAATATCAAACGGTGCGCCATGCAGAATTTGCGCGTATAGGCGCCCAGATGAGCCAAACGTAGTGATCACACGATGATCATGCTCAGACTCAAACTCGACCACAATGGCTTGCATGGTACGCATGAAGTTGGACGCCACCGCTATTCGCACCTCACCGGCAAAAGCCGCCACACAAATGCCCCACAATATGCAAAACAAAAGGGTTTTTTGAGGTAATTTTTTGCCCATGGCCTACCTGTACTTGGCTCCGCAATCAATCAACATAACAAACGCACACTATACCCGTGATATACCAAACTGAGGTGCGTACAAGTATAAACTGTAGTCACATTCCGCCAATTGTTTGTTTTTTAGCCACCCATACTACTTATTACCGTGGGCACCAAACAGTCGGCCGCCCGTCAAAAATCCTGCTGGCTTCATAATACCTTCGCAGTGAATTAGACTAACCGGCCTTAAGGAATAAGGCTTTGTCAAAAAACAATGAGTTTTGCCATGAATGAACCAAATCAGTACCCCTGCCACGGATTTAACAGCAGCCTACCAAAGGGTAAGGCCTCTGGGCAGTTACAAGTCTGCGACGGGTTTATTCAGTTCCATATAGGAGAGCAGCAAGGGCGCATCCCCTTAGATGATTGCACTATGGCCTTAGGCGGTGCCAGTGATCGCCTTGTGTTTATCAATCACCATAGTATTGCTGATTGGAAGATATGCACCTCTGATCGCTCCATCCTAAAAAACCCTTCAATTACTGCACACCCCACATTAGGGCCCATTGCAAAACAAGCACACCGTAAACGGCTGAACGGATGGTATTTGATTGCAGCCGTTGCCTTACTTATTGTTTGCCTGCCCATGGTGCTGTTGTTAAAAATGGACTGGGTCTCGGCATCTGTGGCCAAACAAGTTCCGCCCACTTGGGAGGCGCAGCTCGGCGAATCAGCCCTTGCCCAATATAAAATCAGTGCCAACTTGATGGACGAAGACCGTGCGCGCGCCCTACTTTCACCCTTAACGTCCCCTATTGTTGATGCCACCAGTACCTCAAACGGCCGCCCACCAGAAGCGTTTCACTTTTATATTACCCATGACTCCAGCCCCAACGCTTTTGCACTACCTGGCGGTTTTGTGGTGATTCACTCAGGCCTAATTTTACAATCTGCTTCAGCTGAGGAGCTGCTCGGTGTATTAGGTCACGAAATCTCTCATGTAACCCTTCAGCATGGCTTGCGTAACATTATTGGTACGGCCGGCCTATACCTGGTTATCACTGCCGCATTGGGTGATGCTTCTGGGTTACTGGCAACCGTTGCCGGCTCTGCGCCTTTTTTGTTGAGCCAAAGCTATTCGCGTAAGTTTGAACGACAGGCTGATGAGGCTGGATATAAACTCCTTGTGCAGGCCAATATTCAACCAACCGGCTTGGCAACATTCTTTGAACGACTCATGTTAGAAGAGCAAAAACGCCTAGAAGAGATAGAAGATCAAAACACTCGTGACCTGGTTGAAGGCGCATTAGGCTTTTTAAGCACGCACCCGGCCAGCGAAACCCGTGTTGCCTACTTAAAAAATTTACCTAACCCAGTCACTAACGCACTAGACTTAGAGCTAGAATTTGAAGCATTAAAGGCAGCAGTGCGCGATTTTACTGAAAATACCGTGGCACAGCGTGATACACAGCCAGACCAGTCAAACATTCATCCGTAAGCACAACATGCAGAGGAACAACCATGCATTCTACAATCAACGGCGGCCAAGCGTTCTCGTACGTAGATATAGACCTAGACCCAGATGAATCCGTGATTACAGAATCAGACGCCATGTCCAGCATGGATGCAGACTTAGACTTAACGGCAACATTCAATGGTGGTTTTTTTCAGGGCCTGCTTAAAAAATATTTAGGTGGAGAGACGCTATTTATTAGCAAAATATCCAATGGCGCCAGCTCTACAAGGCGAGTCACTATTGTGCAACCTACGCCTGGAGAGATAAAAAGTGTTGAGCTGAAGAGCAACACATTATTTTTACAGCCCGGCGCATTTCTAGCTTGCACAAAGGGCATCAAACTTGGGCTTAAGTGGGCCGGGTTTACTTCGTTTATTGCGCGCGAAGGCCTGTTCCGCCTGAGTGTGAGCGGTGAAGGCACCGTTTGGTACGGAGCGTATGGCGCCTTGGTTGAAAAAGAAATTACCGGTGAATATATTGTAGATACCTCTCACCTAGTGGCTTACGACCCAACCATTGAGCTTAAGCTGCAGCTTGCCGGTGGTATTTTCTCCAGTTTTTTTAGTGGCGAAGGTTTAGTTACGCGCGTATCTGGCAGCGGCAAAATTGTGGTGCAAACCCGCAGCGTTAGCGGTATAGCCGGTTGGCTAAACCATAAGTTTTAACGGTACACAATAGTCATCGCCGTTTAAGCAAGAGTTTCACCACTGAACACCCCATTGCCATTTGGAGCACACAATGCAAGTAGAGTTTAAACACCGCCCGGGTAACACCGCTGCAAAAGTGACGCTGCAGCCCGGTCAAAGCTTCACCGCCGAAGCAGGTGCAATGATTGCCATGAGCGGGCATATGGACATCACAACCACCACGCACAAAAAGGGCGGCGGCGGTTTGTTAAAAGCGGCCAAAAGAATGCTTGGCGGCGAGTCCTTTTTTTTAAACCATTATGAATGCGACAACACGCCCGGTGAAGTTTGGTTGGGCACCGCTCTAGCCGGAGACATGATTGAAATGGACCTAGACGAAGAAAACCTAGTTGTTCAAAGTGGTTCATTTATGGCGTGCTCCCCCGATATTGATATAGACATGGGCTGGCAAGGGTTTAAGTCCATTCTTTCGGGTGAAAAGGTCTTTTGGCTGAACTTAAAAGGTACCGGTAAAATCATATTATCTTCATTCGGTGCAATATACCCCGTAGAAGTTGACGGTGACTACATTGTAGATTCCGGCCACATTGTGGCCTTTAGCGAAACACTGGATTTCAGCATCACCAAAGCTGGTAAAAGTTGGATTCACTCATTCTTAGGTGGCGAAGGCTTGGTGTGTAAGTTTCAAGGCATAGGTACTGTATGGTGCCAATCTCACAATCCCAATAGTTTCGGCAGTATCCTTACGAATAACTTAAAAGCGCGTCGCGCATAGACCGGAGAGTTTTACGTGACCATTGAGCAAACTCCAAACCGCAAAACATACAACGTAATCATCACCGGCCAAACGTTGGATGGCTTAACGCCCATACAGGCTCACCAGGCGCTGGCCAAATTGTTCAAAACGTCTGTTGAAAAAGCCCAAGCTATCTTTGAAAAAGCCCCCTATACGGTAAAAAGTAACGCCGACGAACCCACCGCAAAAAAATATCAAGTGGCCTTAAAAAAGGCTCAAATTGACTTCAAAATCCAACAAGTTAAGCGGGCAAGCACGCCGCTTAGCGCCAAGCCACTACAAAAGCCCGCGCCTGAAGCATCGTCATCTCAAGCACCTACGTCAACACCTGTCACTCCCGCACAAGACCCAACAGCACCCACTCCAGATGGGTTAGAGTTTACGCTTCAGGGGCAACCAGATTACGCCTTCTTAACCGTTCAGCTTGCTGCTGAGCAAACCATTAAAGTGGAGGCCTCTTCTATGGCCACCATGGATACTCACATTAAAATGCGCACCAAGGCCAAAGGCGGTTTTGGGCGTTTACTGACCGGAGAGAACCTGTTTATCAATGAATTTACCGCAGAACACGCCCCCGGAGAGATAGGCATCGCACCAGGGGTTCCCGGCGATATTTTGCACAACAAGCTCAAACAGGGTGAGTCTTTATTTTTACAAAACTCCGCCTATTTGGCCTCTAGCCCCCACCTGGAGATAGAAACCAAGCTAGATATCTTCAAGGGCATCTTTTCTGGTGCCGGTTTGGTACTTATTAAGTGTTCTGGGCCGGGGGACCTGTGGTTTAATACCTATGGCGCAGCCATCGAAATAGAAGTAGATGGCCAATACGTTGTAGATACCGACAAAATCATCGCTTGGGAAGAAGGCCTCACCTACGACATAACCAAAGTCGGCGGCTACAAATCCTTGTTTTTCTCTGGTGAAGGGTTTGTTTGCCGGTTTTCTGGTAAAGGTAAGCTGTGGATTCAAACGCGCAGTTCCAATGCGTTTAAATCTTGGGCGCATTGGTACCGCCCCGTCAAAAGCCGAGGGTAAGAACTCAGCTAGATAACAGAACCTAAACAATGGCCAAGTTACTTCTACTCAAAAACGTAAAAACATAACATAAAGTCATAAGATTAAAATGTCATTTTTATCAAAGCTCTTTAATAAAACAACACCCTTAACAATTGATCAACGTATCCAGGCGCTGGCCGCTCAAGATCAAAGTCAATTACTACTTACCCTTCAATCAGACTCTGATGATGCCGTGCGCGCAGCTGCAGTCAAACGCTTAGACTTTTGTGGCGAGCTATACACCTTTGCTACCAACGGTGGGCCGCTGGAGAATAGTGCTCGTAAGCGCATAGGTGAGCTACTTGA
>CAYZQH010000140.1:0-8375 GCA_964480055.1 uncultured Cellvibrionaceae bacterium | reverse complement strand
AAGAAAAAGAGCCAGATCGTATCAGCGCAATGAAGACCGGCCTCCAAGTGTTAGGCGTCAAAGTCGTTAATACAGAGAATACTATGGAGATTCACGGTGGCGTGTTTAGTTCTTGTGAGGTGGAGAGTTTTGGGGACCACCGAGTTGCTCTTGCGTTTGCGGTTGCTGGCCTAAAAGTTAGCGGTGGTATTGTGGTAAATAACTGTTCGAGTGTTGTCACGTCGTTTCCTACTTTTGCTGCAACTGCTCAGGGTTTGGGCATAAGCTTAGAAGTATTTAATTCTTAGCACTTTTAGCCAGCTTCTATACAATTGCCGTCTTTTTGGCGGAACGTTTAACCTTTATTTAAGCAATTAATTATGTCTAATCCGTATTCAATGACCCACCTCAAGCAACTTGAGGCAGAAAGCATTCACATTATTCGTGAGGTAGCGGCAGAATTTGACAACCCAGTGATGCTGTATTCCATTGGTAAAGACTCTGCAGTGATGATGCATTTGGCCATGAAGGCATTTGCGCCAGGCAAGCCACCATTCCCTTTGATGCATGTGGATACCACTTGGAAGTTTAAAGAGATGATTACCTTTAGAGATAATCGCCTCAAAGAGTTGGGTTGGGACTTGATTGTGCATATCAACCAAGAGGGGGTTGATATGGGTGTGGGGCCGTTTACTCATGGTAGTGCTAAGCACACCGATATCATGAAAACCCAATCCTTAAAGCAAGCGTTAGACAAGCACGGTTTTGACGCTGCATTTGGTGGTGCACGCCGCGACGAAGAAAAATCGCGCGCAAAAGAGCGTGTGTATTCCTTTCGTGATCGTAACCATCGTTGGGACCCAAAAAACCAACGCCCAGAGCTGTGGAATTTATACAACAGCCGCGTAGACAAAGGCGAGAGCATTCGAGTGTTTCCATTGTCTAATTGGACCGAGTTGGACATATGGCAGTACATCCACTTAGAAAGTATTCCTATTGTGCCTTTGTATTTTGCTGCAAAACGCCCAGTGGTAGAGCGCGATGGCGTGCTTATTATGGTGGACGATGACCGCATGCCCATTGAAGAGGGCGAAGAAATTCAAGAGAAAATGGTGCGTTTTAGAACGCTTGGGTGTTACCCCTTAACCGGTGCAGTGGAAAGTGACGCACAAACCCTGCCTGAAATTATTCAAGAAATGCTATTGACCAAAACTTCAGAGCGGCAAGGGCGCGTGATAGATCACGATAGCTCGGGCTCCATGGAGAAGAAAAAACAAGAAGGGTATTTTTAGTATCAACCCGCGCCACTTTACGGCGCCACTTGTTTAATTTTGGTTTAACGTAGAAGACAAAAGACGAGATTACAATGTCACATCAGTCTGAATTGATCGAACAAGATATTAATGCCTACCTCGCCCAGCACGAGCACAAAGAATTACTGCGGTTTTTAACTTGTGGCTCTGTGGATGATGGTAAATCCACGTTGATTGGTCGTTTATTACATGACTCTAAAATGATTTATGAAGATCAGTTAGATGCTATTAAATCCGACTCTTCTAAACATGGCACCACCGGTGAAAAAATAGATTTGGCATTGCTGGTTGATGGTTTGCAGGCAGAGCGAGAGCAGGGTATTACCATTGATGTGGCATATCGCTATTTTTCAACGGCTAAACGCAAATTTATTATTGCGGATACTCCGGGGCACGAGCAATACACTCGAAATATGGCGACCGGCGCATCCACGTGCGATTTGGCCATTATTCTCATTGATGCTCGCCACGGTGTAATGACACAAACTCGCCGTCACTCTTATATTGCTTCACTGCTTGGGATCAAACATGTGGTGGTGGCAGTCAATAAAATGGATTTGGTAGATTTTGATCAAAGTATTTATGAAAGCATCAAATCTGACTATTTGAAATTTTCTGAAAACCTCATTGATCAAGAGTACTTTTTTGTACCCATGTCTGCACTGGAAGGCGATAACGTTGTTGGCTTAAGCGACAAAACCCCTTGGTATGAGGGGCAAAGCTTAATGCAAATTTTAGAGTCTGTGAAAATAGACGGCGATAAAAATACCCAAGATTTTCGCTTCCCGGTGCAATATGTCAATCGTCCAAATTTAGATTTTAGAGGTTTTTGCGGGACTGTCGCCTCTGGTGTTGTTAAAAAAGGCGATGCCCTAAAAGCGTTGCCTTCTGGCAAAGTAAGTAAAGTCAAAGACATTGTTACCTATGACGGCAGCTTAAATGAAGCGTTTGTGGATCAAGCGGTAACGATTTTGCTAGAAGACGAAATTGATGTCAGTCGTGGCGATATGCTGGTCAAAGCGGATGTGACGCTCGACGTAACCCAACAATTATCTGCACATTTAGTGTGGATGACCGAAGCTGCCTTGCAGCCGGGTAAACAATACTTGTTCAAGTTTGCTACCAAGTCCACCTCTGGCCAAGTGATCAATATTGCCCACCGTATTGATGTAAACACTCAAGCACTGACAAAAGTAGCGCAGGCTGAGCTAAACGATATTGTAAAAGTTGACGTACAGTTAGAGCAGCCTGTGGTGGTAGACCCGTACCAATCCAATCGCTCTACTGGTGCGTTCATTGTGGTAGATAGGCTGACTAACGGGACTGTGGGGGCAGGTATGGTTGTTAGCACCCAAGTGAGCGGTCAAGTTTCGGCGGCGCCTGCCCAATACTCAGAGTTTGAATTAGAGTTGAATGCGCTTGTTCGAAAGCATTTTCCACATTGGGATGCTAAGGATCTATTAAAGTCTTAGTTAGTAAATATTCTACGCGCCCTTGCAGTAGCAAAGGCGCGCCTTCGTGAACTTGCGCTTAAACCTCTGCTTTTATCCATGCCTTTACGTAAGCCTTGGCTTACAGTATTTTCAGCAGATTCGTCGTGCATGATTGTGGTGAGCGTAATACACTGCATCGGCGTTTTTCGCATTCACTTAAGGACTCGCCCATTCGGGCTTCATTTTTTTAACAAGGAAACGTTATGTATTGTTCAAAACTTCGTGCATTTATTTTCGCCGTTCTTTCTATTGGTTTGCTTTTAGGTGGCACAGTATCCTCTGCGGCTATTGCCGCGCCTGCAGCACAAGAAGTTCAGGCCGCTGTAAATATTAATACGGCTAATGTCCAGGAGTTGGCCAAGCATTTAAGTGGTGTTGGTACTAAAAAAGCTGAGGCCATAGTGGCTTATCGCAAGGCTAACGGAGGCTTTTCTACTAAGGACGAGCTGCTAGAAGTAAAAGGCATTGGCGAGGCAACCCTTAACAAAAACCGGTCCCGTATTATTTTGTAGGGCGCTTCCTTTTTTTGCCTCACCCAAGGCGCTCATAGCGCTTTGGGCTTGCTCCTTAGTATTACCCCATTTCCTTTGCTTTTGATGATCTCCAATCTGTGTCAAAATCCTCACTTGAATTGATTGATGAGGATTTTTATGTCTCAAAGCCCCCGCTGCACCCCTTCAGCCAGCCCCTTGGTGGTTGCCCTCGATTTTGACAGTCTTTCTGCGTGTGAAGCGTTGGTGAGCCAGCTGGACCCTAAATGGTGTCGTTTAAAAGTTGGCAAGGAGATGTTTACCTTGTTTGGCCCTTCCGTGGTAGAGCAATTACAAAGTAAAGGGTTTGAGGTGTTCTTAGATCTTAAATTTCATGATATTCCGGCAACGGTGGCCAAAGCTGTCAGTGCGGCTGCAAGCCTAGGGGTATGGATGGTGAATGTGCATGCCAGTGGTGGTGCCCGCATGATGCAAGCGGCCGCAGAGGCGCTGGTAAAACACCCTCATAAACCCCTGTTAATTGGGGTGACGGTTTTGACCAGTATGAGTCAGACTGTGCTCACAGAGATTGGTGTATCGACCCCGCTGGATGCTCAGGTAAGGCATTTAGCGGCGCTAGCGGACCAAAGCGGGTTAGATGGTGTAGTTTGTTCGGCTAAGGAAGCTACGATACTCAAACAGGAGCGCGGTAGTGACTTTAAGTTGGTTACACCCGGTATTCGCCCTGCGGGCGCAAATGCCGATGATCAAACTCGCATAATGACACCAGAGCAAGCGGTGGCCGCAGGTAGTGATTATTTAGTCATTGGGCGGCCCATAACTCAAGCAGAAAACCCAGCAAAAATCTGTGAGGATTTGTATCTAAGTTTGATTTAATAGGTAAGAATGCATAACGAAAGTGGACCCCCTATGTTGCAAAACCCCATCGTAACCATTGATGGCCCAAGTGGTGCAGGTAAAGGCACCATTGCCAAGCGTATCGCTACAAAATTCGGTTATAAATTGTTAGATAGCGGCGCGCTTTACCGCTTGACTGCACTGTCTGTTAGTCGGCAGCACGTAGATATCCACAATGAAGTGCAGGTGGCGCGTGTGGCAGAACAGTTAGATGTTCAATTTGAAGTGGTTGAAGATGGCGTTCAAATACTATTAGCTGGTGATGTGGTAACCACTGACATTCGTGAAGAGTCTGTAGGGATGAATGCCTCAGTGGTTGCAGCGTACCCTTTGGTGAGGCAGGCATTATTGCAGCGACAAAGAGATTTCGCCAGTACCACAGGGTTAGTGGCCGATGGTAGAGATATGGGTACCGTGGTATTCCCCGGCGCACAGGTCAAAGTGTTTTTAACAGCCAGTGCCGAGGTCCGAGCCAAGCGGCGTGTTGAACAGCTCAAAGTGGTGGGGCAAACGGCAGACTACTTAAAAATATTGGCGGATATTCAAGCGCGAGACGAGCGTGACTCTGAGCGCAGTGCCGCCCCCTTAAAACCCGCAGATGACGCTGTGTTGATTGACAGTAGCAAACTAAATATTGATCAAGTGGTTGATCAAGTCTCGCTGCTTGTTAAGCAGGCCATATAATAAAATGAGAAGCCAATGAAGTTGTTACGATTTCTGTACAAAAAGTTAATTTGGGTGGCGAGCGTAGTATGGTTTTTTGCGCTCTTTGCCGTTGGGTGGCGTGTAGCCTTAGAGAACCCACATCTTGTCAAACTGACCTTTTTAGGGTGGCACGCGCCCGAGGTCTCCATTGGGGTGTTGGTGATGGGTGTATTTGCCCTAGGGGTTGCCCTCGGGTTATGTGCGTTTATTCCCGGGTTAATGTTGGTACGCCATAAATTAAAGCGGGCCCAAAAAAAATTGGCGCAAGCTAACCTGTGAGCCCCACTGTGGTTGCGGCAAATAACGCAAAGGTAAGCCTAAGTGGCGTTGCCTTAATGACACATTAATTGTTGGTGGCCATGGACGCTTTATTGTTTTTATTGTTAGTTGTTGCCGTCGTTACGGGTTACGCGCTGGGTCATTTTCGGCGTAGTGGCCATCGACCAATTACTGCACTACCACATTGGTTACCTTGGCGCCTCCGCAAGACTAATACAGAATATTGGGTGGCCCTTGCCCAAGTGTTAAATAAAGAGCCAGAAGCAGAAATAGAGTCTTTTACAAAAAATTTTGAAGTTACTACCGAGACTTATGAAACTCATATGGCTGTGGGGGAACTGTTGCGCCGGCGCGGTGAGCTAGAAAAGTCCACCCACGTTTATCAAAATATCTTAAGCGCTCAGTTGCTCGATGAAAATCAGCGTCAGCGTGCTCAGCTGGCCTTGGCTAAGGACTATTTGGCTGCAGGAATACTGGATAGGGCAGAGACCCTATTCAATGAGCTATTAAACGCAGGGGAGCTGACGGTAAGGACTGAGGCACTAAAAGCCCTAGCAAATGTGTTTGAGCAAGAACAGGAATGGCAACAGGCCATAGATGCGCTGCAATCTATTACCGAGCAAACCGGCCAGCCAGCGTCTGTTAGACGTAAAAACCTTGTGGCGCATTACTACATAGAGCTTGCAATGATCCAGATGGAGTTGGGCACAGAAGCGGTCAACGTAGTAGAAGCTTTGGTTAAAAAAGCCTTGGGGGTTGTGCCGGGGCATGCAAGAGCACGATTGTTACTGTGCCAATTAAAGATGCATCAAAACGATTGGAGCGCAGCACTCAAGACAATATCTCCACTGGCTACATTAAGGGAGGAGGCCGTCAATGCTCTGCCAGGGCTTAAAACGATTTGTGAACACACTCACGACAAAGATCGGTTCCAGAAGGAGTTGGAGGAGATGTTTAAGCAACACCCTTCGGCGGCACTCTTGGTTCAAATAGCACAGGCGGAGTTTTCACTGGCGGGTGCCCAGAGTGCTGCAAATGTACTGGTCAAGCTTGGAGGGCAAGTGCCCAACTGGGAGCTAGAGCAGGTGATTGTTAGTGAGGCCCTGGCGGCAGGTGTCAATGTAGAGAGTATGCTAGGTACTCTGGGTGCATCGTATAAGCCCGCTTGGGAGTGTAAAGGCTGTGGCTATGTCGGTACGCAGCATTTTTGGCGCTGCCCAACCTGTAAGGCTTGGCGCTAACTTCTATTCATCTCGTCCGCTCTAAGGTATTTCTGCCCTGGAGAAGAAGGATAACCTTCAGCTCTCAATTGCTATCTCTTTCCTTTTGTTCTCGTCATTTTAGAGCTTATTCCCAAAACTGTGGTTGAAAATGTGAGCAAGTTCTGGTATTTTCCCGCCGCCTCTTAAAAGGCTTAAGGGCACCTCTAAAAATAGTAATTTTTGTGTGAGTGCAAGAAAGTACCGCCCGGAAAACCGGAGTTTACGTGTTGTAAATGAGGATTTGAGGACGGAACTGACGTAGCAATCGGACAAAAAGTGCATTTTTAGAGGTGCCCTTGGCTTTGTGCTTAAGTCATGAGGGGCAGGCGAGCTTCAGTATGTGTGCCAGTACCGTATTCAAGCTTGATATATAACAGACCCGCACGCTGGCAGTGTGGTGGATTCAAGGTTTGCCTTGAAATTTGTCTTAATAAATAGGTACAGCAATGAGCGAAAGCTTTGCAGAACTCTTTGAAGAAAGTTTAAAAATGGTAGACATGGAGCCAGGCTCCATTGTTACTGGTGTGGTTATTGATATCGATAGCGATTGGGTAACCGTACACGCGGGTTTGAAATCTGAGGGTGTTATCCCTGCAGATCAGTTTAAAGATGAGGCCGGAAATGTAGCCCTCATCGTGGGCGATGAAGTACAAGTAGCCCTAGAGACCGTAGAAGACGGTTTTGGTGAAACACGCTTAAGCCGTGAAAAAGCCAAGCGCGCAGAAAGCTGGAAAGTGCTTGAAGCGGCCAACACTGCTGATGAAGTGGTTACCGGTATTATTAACGGTAAGGTTAAGGGCGGCTTTACGGTAGATATTGCTGGCGTTCGTGCCTTCTTGCCTGGCTCATTGGTAGATGTTCGCCCTGTGCGCGAGACTACTCACCTAGAAGGCAAAGAGCTTGAGTTTAAAGTTATCAAGCTAGACCAAAAGCGTAACAACGTGGTTGTATCGCGCCGTGCGGTGATGGAGCAAGCCAACTCTGATGAGCGTGATGAGTTACTGGCTACTTTGCAAGAGGGTATGGCTGTTAAGGGTATTGTTAAGAACTTGACCGATTACGGCGCCTTCGTTGACCTAGGTGGTGTAGACGGCTTGTTGCACATTACCGATATGGCGTGGAAGCGCATTAAGCACCCAAGCGAAATTGTTGCCGTTGGTGACGAAATAGAAGTTAAGGTATTGAAGTTTGACCGCGAGCGTAACCGCGTATCGCTCGGCCTTAAGCAATTGGGTGAAGACCCATGGCAAGAAATCACAGCCCGCTACCCAGAAGGCGCCAAAGTTAAGGCTAAGATCACCAATCTTACAGATTACGGCTGCTTTGCCGAGATTGAAACTGGTGTTGAAGGTTTGGTTCACGTATCTGAAATGGATTGGACCAACAAAAACATCCACCCATCCAAAGTGGTTCAGCTTGGTGATGAAGTGGAGGTGATGATTCTAGACATCGACGAAGAGCGTCGTCGTATTTCATTAGGTATCAAACAATGCCAAGAAAACCCATGGGATGCCTTCTCTCGTCAATTTGGTAAAGGCGACAAAATCAGCGGTAAGATCAAGTCTATTACAGACTTTGGTATATTCATTGGGCTGGACGGTGGCATCGACGGTTTGGTGCACTTGTCAGACATTAGCTGGAACGAGCCGGGCGAAGAAGCTGTGCGCAAATTCAAGAAGGGTGATGAGCTTGAAACTGTTGTATTGGCCATTGACCCAGAGCGCGAACGCATCTCTTTGGGCGTTAAGCAGCTAGAGGAAGACCCGTTCAACTCATACGTCGCTGAAAACGACAAAGGTAGTATCGTAACCGGTACCATTAAAGAAGTAGACGCCAAAGCAGCCATCATTGTGCTGGCTGAAGATGTAGAAGCCACATTGAAGGCCTCTGATTTGAGCCGCGACAAAGTAGAAGATGCGCGTAATGTGTTGAAAGAAGGTGAAGAAATAGAAGCTA
>CAYZQH010000139.1:0-8375 GCA_964480055.1 uncultured Cellvibrionaceae bacterium | reverse complement strand
CTATTAAATACCGGCAAGAATGTGGTAACGGTTGAGTACCAACGTGGCTATGCCAATGATGGGCAAGGGCTACACCAATACCATGACGAAAAATCCAGTAATTATTATCTATTTACACAGTTCGAGGTCTATGCAGCCAATCGGTTTGCGCCAATATTTGACCAGCCAGATATGAAAGCCACGTACAGCATGACAGTGGCGGCACCTAATAATTGGCATGTTATATCGGCCACGCGCGAAACCGCCATAAAAGACCTAGGCAACGGTAACGCCCAGTGGCATTTCCCAGAGACCCAAACGATACCGTCATATATCTTCTCGCTTCATGCTGGGCCATTTGAGGTATGGGAGGATCAATACAAAAACATCCCTCTCAGGCTTTTTGCGCGCAAAGAAATGGCAGAGTTTATTCATATAGATGATTGGTTTCCAACCACCAAACATGCCTTTTCTTACCTAGAGCAGTACTTTAATTACCCATACCCTTTTGGTAAATACGACCAAATTATCGTGCCGGATTTTAACTTTGGCGCCATGGAGAATGTTGGCGCCGTTACCTTTAGCGAAAGGTTTGTCTCACGAGGTAAAAAGACCGAGCGTCAAAGATATTGGCAAGGAAACGTCATTGCCCACGAACTAATACATATGTGGTTTGGCAATGTTGTTACCATGAAATGGTGGAATGGTTTGTGGCTAAACGAAAGCTTTGCAACGTTTCTTGCGTACCAAACCATTGCCGACAACCCTAAATTTAAAGACGCCTGGACATATTTTGCCAACCTAAAGGGCTGGGCCTACTATGAGGACCAACTGGTAACCACGCACCCAATTGACGTGCCGGTGCACGATACCGGTGAGGCCATGAATGTGCTTGACGGCATCTCGTACGCTAAAGGCGCCTCAGTACTAAGACAACTGTCTATCCATGTGGGCGAACAGAGCTTTCAGCGCGCTATATCCTCATATATCCAAAAATATCAATACGAAAATACCAAGCTGGAGGATTTTGCTGGCGCTGTCGCCAGTGCATCGGATAAAAACATACACAATTGGGTACAACAATGGCTGTTATCCCCCGGCCTTAACACAATAACAACCGACCACGTATGTGAGAATGGTCTAGTTCAAGAACTAAACGTACTTCAAAGTGCACCCGCCAAATGGCCCACGCTTCGCGATCAAACCATCCAACTGGGCCTTTATACAGAACAAAATCAACGCATGTTGTTGTCTCATACGTTAGCACACACCTATAGCGGTAAAAAAAGCTCTGTGCCACTTGAAGGCGATATTCCCTGCCCAGATTTTATCTACCCCAACCAAGGGGACTGGGCGTACCTTAAAGCGCAATACAACACACAAGCACGCCAGATACTAGAGCGCACCGTTGGGCAGTTTCAAGAGTCCAATATGCGGCTATCCCTATGGAGCAGTATGTGGTCATTGGTACATGATGCCAAAATACCGTTTACCGAGTATTTAAGTTTTTTAGACAAAAATATTAGTGCCGAAAACAACGATGCCGTGCTAGCTCATATCCTGGTTAAAGAGGAATTAGCATTCAACCTGGTTGAAGCCATGAACCTCGGCGAGCCAGGGCAATCAATATTACAAAAAATTGAAAATATCCTTTGGCGAGAGCTTGAATTATCCGCACCAAAAAGCAACCGTCAAATAGCGTTTTTAAAAACCGCTATTTCAGTGACCCACTCAGAGCAAGGGCTCCATCGCCTCACCCAACTACTAAACCGCGAGCAGAATATTAATGGCATTCAGTTGGATGCAGATTTACGCTGGCAAATGATCATTCAACTACACAGGTACAATCACCCAAAAGCGGAGAAAATACTTACAAGAGAGCAAGCGTCAGACGATTCTGAACGCGCACGCCTAGCGGTACTGTCGGCCTCGGCCATTTTGCCAGGCTCTAACCGTAAAAATCAGTACCTTACTCAACTTATGCAATTAAAATCTAACATGAAGCTTGAAGATGTCAGGGCCATATCCAAAAATTTATTTCCAGGCAAGCAGCAAAGTCATCGGTTTGAGTTTGCAGAAGAAATCATCAACAGCTTAGAGCCACTTTCCAACAATAAAGATGCCATGTTTTTTAGCGTATTTGCAAAAAATATGCTGCCAGTCAATTGCACCGATGAAAGCGTTGACTTATTGGCACGCGCCTTAGCCGCGGGCAGCAACTACAACCCCACATTAATAAAAGAACTAAAAATTCAACACCAAAACGACCAGCGTTGTATGGCGCAAAAAAAACTTCTTCTGCATAGCCAAACGCACATACGGTCAATCACCAAAGCAACTGCAGGCACCATAAGCGGAGCATGAATTCAATAACCTACAAGGACTTCAATACCTACTGCCAATCCTTACCAGAAACCACTTATGTAAATCAATGGGGTGGCGCTCACGTGTGGAAGGTTGGAGGGAAAGTATTTGCCGTTGGCGGCTGGGACAAGCCTGACGCCCCGGCAGTATCGTTTAAAGTGTCCCCTCATAATTATGACGTATTAAAAGATGAGCAACGCTTCAAACCTGCACCCTATTTGGCTTCACGCGGTATGAAATGGATACAGCAACTCAGTATCACACACGAACATACTGAAGAACTCAAATACTACCTAAAAGAGTCTCATCGCATAGTTTCGTTAGGGCTGACCAAAAAACTGCAAAAAGCCCTGGGGTTAAACCAATAACTCTACGACTGTTTGAGGGGGGTGCTCATTCAATGTAGGCATGCCTAAAGCGGAGTGAATTACTGTGTTATGCACTTCTTAAAAAATACCCATATATATGCGATTAAAGCAAAAGGTGATAATTCATCGGTTTGTGGAAAAGAAAGAAAAGCAGAGGAAGCATTTAAAACAGCCAGAGACGCTTAAAACGTCTCTGGCTGCTGGAGGGAAGAGTGTTTATTCTTAGCTCAAGGGTTGGCTCTGACGAAGTCTGCACCCTCTATTCGTAAGGCGTCAATCTTAGCGCCATCTTCACGCCTCTGAATTTTAAAAACATAGCTCTGACCAACATTTAGGTTTCTCCAGGTATTTAAGCCAATTTCGCTATAGCCATTGGTAGATGTACTGTTTTGCAAGGCCCACTCGCTGTCGATGCCTTCTAGCTTGTAGTAAACGCTATCGTTATTGGCGTTGTTAAAATTGACCGTAGCGAAGATTGCAACGTTACTTTCTTTAGGGACAAAAGAATAATAGAGCTGCCCTTGAGCATTGTCAGTTGGGTTATCGTGGCTTCCTGCTTCACCGGGCCACACCATGATGTTACGGCCGCCATCTTCTTGTTTTGCAAATGGTGCAACAGGTGAGTCGGCGTCGTAATTCTCAGCCTCTACATATGATGACTCTTTAGCAATAACCGGTTTGGTTTCGATATCAGATAAGCCTTTGAAGAAATCCCACCACGCCTGAGCGCTCCACTGCCTTTGGCTTCTGTGGCCAACACCGGTGGTATGACACCACACAACAGGGTAGCCCGCATCACAGCCTTGGTATTCAACGCAACTATTGGCATTACAGCCACTGTTGCCAGCACAAGGGTTGGGCGTAATTGGAACCGTCGTGTTTGAACAGCCATTTCGTTTTTTAGCAAAGTCTCGGGTGCCATAACCACGACTAGGCGTGTCGTTACTATCAGTTAGGACGAATCGACCAACCCTTCCTGTACACTGCTGCTCATTTGCGATTGAGCTGTGATGCCCAGCGCCGACACTCGCGACGCCTCGCCATATATTACCTTCATCACAGGCAAGTGCGCTTGCTACCCAGCCGCCACTACTAAACCCATGAGCGAAGAGCGCGTCAACATTTACGCAGTAATTCTCTTTCATGTGGTTTACAACATTTTTTAGATATACGCGATCTGAAGTACCGTCAGCCACGTGCCAGCACTGGTCGTTTGAACCGTAGCCTCGTATGACAATAGCCTCATCGCCGGCGACATTTTCTAATTGGTTTGAGTTGGTCTTTTTATTTGTGCAACCATGAAGATTCAAAATGAGTGGATACGCAACATCTGGATCATAATTGGTAGGTAAATGAACACCAAAGTCTCGACCATTGACTTTTTGTTCATTCCAGGCGCCAGTTCTAAGAGCCGTGCTTTTACCACAGCCCGGTGTACCGCCAGAAGAACTACTACTTGATGAAGAACTACTACTGGATGAAGAACTGCTGCTGGATGAGGAGCTACTGCTAGAAGAGCTTGAACTAGAAGAACTTGTACTTGAACTAGAAGAACTACTGCTTGATGAAGAGCTGCTAGGCGCCTCGCCCGTTGATCCACCACACCCTACAAATAGGCTAGTCGTTACCAACAGAACCGGTATCGATATACACGAACGTAAATTGAAGGGTAAGCTGATATTCATCGTGAATCCTCGAAACCAATTAATAATGAGCGACGCATTAACAATTAATGAATCTGCAGTGCGTTGTAATTTTCTAGCTAGGGGGCAAAAGTCATAAATAGAATAAGTGCACGAACAAACCTAGCGCGCAGAGCCCCTACCTGCATGTCAATAATGCGTACCCAGAACACCGCTTTCGGCGCCAACGCACATCACTGCCATCAAAAAACCATAGTCGTCCGATGCTAAACTTTGAGGACCTATATGGCAATTACTGGCAGCACAACGTGTGACTGTTATCTCATTCGGCACTCCGATTTATCTGCTGTAGCGCAGCTCGCCACCCCAAACCTCACGGAGAAATATCGCCGCCCAGAGAAACAATAATTTACGCTCTACTATTCAGACTAAGCGGCAACCTGCTTAAAGGGCACCTTAAAAATAGTAATTTTTTACGTGCAAAAAAGTACCGCCCACAGAACTGCAATTCACGTGCAGTAAATCACTTCGCGCATCCTTACGCTTGGCTCTAAGAGCAGTAAACCGTGCAAATTGATCTTTCAATTTATGAGGATTTGAGAGCGAAACTTATTCATAGGATGTCGGTTTTGTAGGAGCAAAAACCGGTGACGCAGCAATTGAACAAAAAGTGCATTTTCAGAGGTACCTTAAAGAGGTATTTTTCCTATTTAAGATTTGTATGAATTAATATAAACGGTTCGAGCCAACTCCTCTTGTACATATTTAGGACGGATATCTACTATATGCACCCAGGTTGGGGGTTGATCTCAAACCAAACCACTCACTACATAAAGCTCACTGCATAAAGAATGCCTGATGCGCTCTCCCAATACACGGTTGCTGTACTAGATTAGCTCCCGCTACCGTTGCCCCATTTTCTATACTCAAGCACTGATTGCTGTGCTGAGCGATAAGACTAAAAGTGCCGTTGTGGTTTTTTTGCAACTGAAATTGCTGACTTTGACTGCCATTAAATGACCCTATTACCGCGCTTGCGCCCGCGTCGGCACTTTGATTAAGTATCTCTAGCGCGCTGTCTGGGTTTCTCACAGGGGAGATTTTGTAGTAGCCGCCTTCCAAAGGACTAAAAATCCACTCTTGGCAAACATTGCCTAAGTTGTCCCATTGGCCAATATTGGTACCGTCAGCTGTTTCACAGTTACTTAAATCCACCGCCTGGCCGGGTGCATGACTTGGCAGGAGCTGATATGAACCATTATCGATCATTAGATCATGCGCCGTTTTAGCACTTGGCTCGGCTACAAATTCAAAATTCCGATCAAAGCTCGGCCAACCGTCTTTACTAAACTTAAGTTTCAAAAGCTTAAGTCGTGAGGGCCAGCCGTCTTCGGTTGTGCCGTCGTAATAATGCACCGAGGCAAGATCTTGGCCGTAATTGTTTAAATAACCAAAATGCCCAGGGCCAATAAACCAATCTTGCGTAAACAGAGTCGCGCCGGTGGTGACGCCTCTATCGATATCTTCCTGCGTAATTAAATCAGGCCCGAAAAGATTTATGCCATCTTCGGTCAAGAAAGGGCCCGAAGGGCTATCTGAACGGCCCACCACAACCACGTAATTGCTGTCTTTCCCCACACAGCAAGCACCTAAGTTAATAAATAAATAGTAGTGGTCATTGATATATTGAACTTGCGCAGCTTCATACTCAGTCCACAAGCCTTGTGGCCCGCCACCGGCAATTGCCATGCGTGTGCTATTCAGTGCTTTTGCCGTTTTAGGGTTGATTTGCAGTGTATAAATGCCACCAAAGTGGGAGCCGTAAGTCATCCAAACATTATTGTCTTTGTCACGGTACAGACCCGCATCAATACAATTGACAAACTCGTCTTTGGGGTTGCGCGGGTGTGTTTTTGAGGAGACAACCATGCCCAAATCTCGCCAGTTAGGCTGGTTTAGCGAGTCACTCACAGCGACGCCAATTGCAGATTCCGCATAGTCCTTGTTGGTATCGCCTGTTTCTTTAAATGCGGTGTAATAGAGATAATATTTACCATCCATTTTAATGATATCAGGCGCCCAAAACATTCCGTCAAAATTAGTCACTACCTGGCTTATCCAGTTTGGCCAGGTCCCCTCTTTAAACACTGTGGGGCCAACATGCCAGTGCTTTAAGTCGTATGAAAAACGGCTAGGTATTCCCTGCTCAGTCCCAAAAGTCCAATACACACCGTTTTCTTTTAAAATTGTCGAGGGGTCGTGAATGGCAGTTTCACCAGAGCTGGCATAGTTGGTTAAGCACTCTGCGGCGCTGATTTGAGCCCCAGTAACTGACAGGGCATCCATATTTGCAAGGCCATCTGCAGTTAGGCTGGTCATGACCACCAAGTTCGGGCCAGCTTGCGCCGCGATCTTGATCTCAACAGTCTGCCAAACGTCCCAGCTGCCTGTGCTGGGCAGCTCTAGGCGCTGACTGTGTACCGCCCCATCATTAACACTGACAAGAGACTCTCGCGTTGCGGCGCCATTTGCAAACCGAAAAGACAATGTCACATTCCCGGCCTGTGCTGCGTCAAAGCGCCAAGAAACTTTCGCATCCATACGATTATCCGAATTCACATACCCGCTGCCTTGATAACCAAAATGCTCGCTTTGCAGTATGCCGTTGGCAGCACAAAACCCGCGTTGATTCTCCTCCAAGTGAATGGTATCAACCGCTTGGCCGCTAGAACTTGAACTGGAGCTGGAGCTGGAGCTAGAGCTTGAACTTGAACTGGAGCTAGAACTTGAACTCGGGTCAACAGACGAGCCAGATGAACTCTGGGGCGGCTCCTCAGTATCGCCACCGCATGCACCAAGCGCCAAAGTTACTGCGAGTATAATTGCCCTAAAACGAAAGCCTAACTTCATGTTTATTCACAGCACATAAAAAGTGTCAAAAGCCAAAAGTAGTCACACTGTCACATGACTAAGAGCTTAACTAAAGCCTGGTCTCTTTGGCGCTTTCGACACCTCTTCTTTCTGTACTTATTCGCCTCCGGCACTACTTAAGCTTTAATAAACCAAGTTTGTAGGGCTCGCCACCATAACCACCGTCCAGCGAAGCACCAGAATCTCCCTGGTAAAGAAATTGCAAATTACAGGGGTCAATGGTCATGTATTCATCGTAACCGGAGCGCACCATTTCACCGTGACTGATACCGGCGGCCCATTTGCCTTGTGGCCAAGACACATTTTTTTCACCGGCAAAGGGGTTATCTTCGGTGTCGGCTAACGCCGTCCAAGGGCCATCTAAGCTGGTTGCTGTCCAAGACCGGAAGTAACGAGGGCCGTAACCAGGTGTTCGGTAAGCTTCAACCAACAACAAATATAGATTACTGCCATCCACTTTGTAGACGTTGGCCGCTTCAAACAAGAAGCTTCTGCCGTTACCACGATGGTCTTCCATTACGATTGTGTAGCCGTTGAACTTGGGGAAATTTTCGCGCGTCGTTTTGCTCTTATAAAGTACGCCGTCGTCCCTTGAGAAGAACACATGGCAATGTGTATCGTCGCAAATATTCCAGTAATCCAGCTCTGGCTTGCCCGATTCTGATTTTGGCCCATTGGTTAAAAAGTCCTGTCTTGGCGTCCAGCTGTTTAGATCGCTGACGTTTGTTGAAGTGTTATAACCGCGCGGCCATTGAGTAAAGTTGTACCATTTGTTATGCGGACGGTAGAAAAAGACTTGTGGTGCTACCGTGTTGCTTCCGCGCGTGCCATGCATCGCTTTCTGCTGTGCGTTGCTGGCCTGGTTCCAATCAGTAAAATTTAAATAAACCGATTTCCAGCTCCCATCGTTAATGGTGGCCCATATATGAAACTTGCCATCGTACTGAACAATCGAAGGGTCTTTAATGCCATAAGCCCCATTTTTAGCAGAGATTAACGGCTGCGAAGATTCCCACTGAAATTTTTTGGGTAATTCGCAAGTTTGCCCAGGGTTACTTGGGGCAGGAGGGCTATTCGCACTTGAGCAGTC
>CAYZQH010000138.1:0-8414 GCA_964480055.1 uncultured Cellvibrionaceae bacterium | reverse complement strand
GGGCTATGGTGTGTTCAATGTTAGGTCGCACGGCTTTAATGACCACGGCGTTACCGTTGGGCAGGGTTGCCGCATGCACCTGGGCGATGGACGCAGACGCCAAAGGTGAGGCTTCAAAACTGGCAAACAGTTTATTCATGGGTTGCCCTAGGGCGTTTTCTACCAGGGCTTGAAACTGTCGGTTGTCGAACGGCGCTACATCATCTTGAAGCTTGCTTAATTCTAGCGCGAGGTCAGCAGGCAGAAGGTCGGGTCGGGTAGAGAGCAGCTGACCAAATTTGACGAATATAGGGCCCAAGTCTTCTAGTGCTTTGCGCAGGCGCTCGCCTTCCGTGCCTGGTGCCCTGTGCATCCATAAAAATGGGGTCAAGATCAGGGTAAGCAGTTTAGGGCGGTAACCTGGCGGCAGTAACGCGTGCAGACGATAACGTGCAATGGTGGCCAGAATCGTAAGCAGGCGAGCGGTGGCGCGCATTAGAGAGGCCCTTTGGTTTTGTAAGATTGTGCGGCTTGGCTAAGTTGAGCAATTCTTGCTTCTAGGCGTGCGGTATCTGCCCTTAAGGTTTGGATGGCCTGGTAGTGTGTTTGTACTTCGTAGGCTGTGGGTAGCAGTTTGGCTTCTTCGGTTAAGTAGTGTGCCACGGTGCTGGGCAAGGCTTTTGCCCGCTCGCGAACCCATTGATGTTTGGCGCGCAACAGCTCGGAAAGTAGATGCGCAGGCGTTGGGCCTATGTGCTTGCTAAGGGCCAGCTCCCAATCTATATCGACGGTTTTTAGTAAGTTCTGAACCTGCGTGAGTACGCCAGGGTTGCCTTCAATATAGACATCGGTGTTGGCCAAAGAGGTTGTGTCTTTTGCGGCAAGGGCCGCTAATGCAGGCAAAGTGCCGGTAATTTTACAATCTACTGTGCCTTCCCACTGGTTATATATGGCCACAGAACGATTCTGAATATGCACAAACCAATGGGTGTCAGGCGCTGTTACGTGCAGCGCCAACACCTTGGTGTCTAGGCTGGCAAGGGCTTGCTCGGTGCCTGGGTCGTAGGCGAGTGCTTTGTTTATCGCAGCTTCAAGCACTTGTGCCACAAGGGTGTAGCGTGTTTGACTCAAGCTTTGAATCCCTTATGCAGTGCCACAATACCGCCTGTCATATTGGTGTATGAGCATTGGTTAAAGCCTGCGGTTTCCATCATGCTTTTTAGCGTGTTTTGGTCTGGGTGCATGCGGATGCTTTCGGCCAGATAGCGGTAACTGTCTGCATCATTGGCCACTAATTTTCCCATCAAGGGAAGCAAACGGAAGGAGTATTGATCATACACCTTGGCCAATGCGTTTGAGCGCGGTTTGGAAAACTCTAAAATCAAAGCGCGCCCGCCGGGTTTTAAAACCCGCAGCATTGACTCTAGAGCGATGTCTTTGTCTGTGACGTTGCGTAGCCCAAAGGCAATGGTTATGCAGTCAAAGGTATTGTCGGCAAAGGGCAAAGCCTGAGCGTCTGCTTGGGCAAATTGAGTGTTTTGTACGATGCCATGATCGAGAAGTTTGTCGCGCCCCACGTTGAGCATGGCGTCGTTAATATCCGCTAGGATTACCTGCCCGTGTTGGCCCACAAGCTTAGAGAATTTAGCAGCCAAGTCACCTGTGCCACCGGCAATATCCAGCACGCTATGCCCCTGTCGTACGGCGGAGTTTTCTATGGTGGCACGTTTCCACAGGCGGTGAATACCTGCAGACATCAAATCATTCATCACATCGTATTTGGCCGCCACGGAGTCGAATACGTCTGCAACCTTGGCGGCTTTTTCGCCGACCTTTACGTCTTGATAACCAAAGTGCGTGACATCATCGTGCTTCATAAGGCTTTACTCATAACAATGTGTGTAAAGGCGCACATTGTAGCGCGTTTAATTCGATGTTGGCCTGCAAGAAATTGATTGCATGCTAAGGTTTGGCAAGTGTGGTTTATCGGGGGCTGCACTTCGTTGTGATATGGGGGTATGTGTGTTCAGTAAAGTGTGTAAAGTGGGGTTCTTGGCTTTGGTTTTGGCTGCGGTGTGTGCAAGCCCAGTTTGGGCGTGTAGTAAGCAAGCCAAATCAGACCTAGAGGCAGCTTTCTGCAAAATTAAAGCTAGAAAGCCCGGCTCTGTGCCCTATTCGTTACAAGACTTCCGTAAAAACCCTGCAACAACGCAATACCTCTTGTTAAAGCGCCATGCTGAGCGCTTAGGCATTACGCTGGTTCGCCCCAAGCCTGTCAATGTCAAACCAAAACTCAAGCCTCGGAAGAACCTGCGTGAACCCCCGTCTAGCGAGCCTTCTGTTGTGCCAAAGCAAGCCACTTCAGAATTAAGCTGTGTATTAACCCCAGACGCAATTAAGTGCCCAGGGGGGACTTTTGTGTTACTCGGTAACCTGAAAAACGCTCAGTTACCTTCGCAGGCATTTAACACGGGCTTGAAGTTGGCGCCACCGCCGGATAAATCGCAAGCACCCGGCGTTCATAACCGCTACTTGTTAGGCAGTTACCGCAAATACATAGAGGCCATGGTAGCTATTGGTTTGGGCGGGGCAACCATGTCGTTTACCAAATTTTTTCATACCTTTCAGGAAGTTCAGCAAAAAGGGGCGAAGTTTCATGCGCGTATGCACACCATGTTTGAGTACCTTAAAAAAGACAAATTGAGCATGGGTGTGAAGCGCCATTTCACCAAGGCACGCCCTAAATCCATGGGGCAGTGTGAACAGATCTCACCGAGCCTATGGGTGTGTGATGATGTCAAAAACAACTGGGTGTATAGGCTCCAATGACAGACTGTTAATTTTGACGCCGGACAGCGTGTCACCTGGTTGCTATTGATCTAGAATAAATGTATATGCTTACTTGCGGTATGTGTTAATTGGGGTAATCTGGAGGGTAAGCTCCTATCGCTCAGAGCGTTCGGGTTGTATAACCGAGGGCAGCTTCTGTTATAAACGTGCGGGGACGGCAATGGCCGAGTGTAAGCGGCTGATAGGAGGCGCCATAAAGCGGTTTTGTAACCTTGCTCGCGTAGTGGCCTGTACTTGTATGTTGGTTGCTCCATTGTTGTCCTTTACTGAGCTTCACGCAACAGACTTTGCTGCAATGGAAGGTCAGCTTCGCGCCGCAGTAACCGTGGGTGTATTGAGGTTTACCACCTGGCAGCCCCCCAAGAAAAACGCCATTGAACTTTGCCTAATAGGCAACCCCATATCAGAGCCATTTTTGTTACCGGTGGATGGCGAAGCCAATATCGGCCGTAAAGTGCTTGCAGTGCGCCGCGCCAAGCCTCCAAAGTGGCAGGGCTGCCACGCGTTGGTCATGGGCGAACAATTAAGTGAGGCGCACTCTAAGGCCGCATTGGCATACGCGGCGGCGCAACAAGTCCTTACAGTGTGTGATGGTTGTAGCTCGAAGATCGCGTCTGACACCATGATTCAATTGAATCTAGAAAAGCAGCGCGTTCGCTTCCAGATAAATTTGAGTAAAGCGAATGACGCCGCAGTCCAATTAGACGCCTCCCTTTTGGAGCTTGCTACGGAAGTGAGAAAGTAGCATGCGCGCCAAAGGCCAGTCGTTCCGCAATAAAATCCTGATGATGATTACCCTGGTTATGGTTGGGGTACTGAGTATTACAGGCTTAGGCACGGTGGCTATTGAGATTTGGTTGAGTGATAAGAGGCTCAATCAAAATATTCAGGTACTTGCCAACGTACTGGGCAACCGCTCCACGGCGGCGTTAGAGTTTGGCGATGTTAACGCCGCCACTAAAAACTTATCTGCAGCGCGCTTTTATAAGCATGTTTCACAAATTTGTTTGTATGACCGTACTGGTGCGTTGTTTGCCGAATATCGCCCGTTAGAAGTGTTACTGCAGTGCCCCTCCGACGCTAAAAAGAAAGTGCGAGTTGGGAAAGCTTATTTAAAGTACTCGCAAAATGTGACTCACTTGGAATCGCTTGTAGGGAGTATCCAAGTGACGGCCAGTCGAAGCTATATTGCCGAGGCGATGCTGTACCAGGTACCTTTAGTTTTGATACTCATTTTATTGGTGGTGGGCGTAACCTTTAAGTTAATCCGGCGTGTTTTGAAAAGTGCCACAGAGCCGCTAGAAGATTTGCACGAAACAGCACAGGCCCTTGCCGAGGACGCATTTTCAGATAGGCGAGTCACCCGTAGAAGCGACGATGAGATTGGTGAGCTTGTAGAAGTCTTCAACCGCATGCTGGATACCCTTGCCCATGAAAACAAAGCCTTGCAAGCTTCGGAGAATCGTTTTCGTGCGTTAACGGCGGATGCACCGATCGGTATATTTCAATTGGACGAGCAGCGGAATTTAGTTTACGCCAATGATACGTGGTACAAGATTACAGAGACGTCAAATAAAGCCGCGCCGTTTAAAGATCACGAGCATAAAATTTCTAAAGACGATATCGATTTTTATTATGCAGCGTGGGAGCGGGCAAAAGAACAAAATACCACCACCATTATTGAATATAGCTATAACCCAAGTCGCCACAGTGACTCCAAATACTTAATGGAGCATATTGTTCCGGTAAGCAGTAAAGCAGCCGGTGTGTCCGGGGCCATTGGAACGGTGGCGGATGTATCTGAGCTTAAAAACGCGCAAACGGAATTAGAAAAGCTGGCCTTTTATGACCCACTTACTGGGTTGCCTAACCGTCGGTTTCTGCTGGATTTACTCAGTTTTGGCCTGGCTAAGGCTAAGCGTTCCGAACAAAAAGCCGCGGTGTTAATGTTCGATATGGACGATTTTAAAAGGGTGAATGATTTACTTGGCCATGCCGCAGGAGACCAGCTGCTAAAACAGCAAGCCCAACGGATTCGCGCGGCAGTAAGAGAGCAAGATGCCGTATCGCGTATGGGCGGAGACGAATTTACCATCGTATTGTCACCCATCGAAGAGGCGTCTGAGGTGACTACACTTGCCAAACGTGTTTTAGATGCAGTTAATACTCCTATTGTTATCCAAGAACACACCATTGAAATGAGCGCATCGTTGGGCGTAGCTTTGTATCCCTCAGATGGTGACAACCCAGACGATTTAATCCGAAATGCCGATATGGCTTTATACGAAGCAAAAGCCGAGGGGCGTAATCGGGTGAACTTTTTTTCGTACAAGTTGGATTTGGAGCTGCGAGAAAGCTTACGCCTTGAACAAAAACTTAAGCAAGCCATACGTGATGGCAATTTAAAAGCTTACTTGCAACCGCAAGTGGGCCCCGATGGTAATGTCATTTGGGCTGAGGCCTTAACCCGTTGGGAAGACAAAGATGAAGGTTTTATTAGCCCCGACCGGTTTATCCCATTGGCTGAAGACACGGGGCTTATTCTTGGCTTGGGCCATTGGGTTATAGAGCAGGTATGTTTTCATTTGGCAAATAACAAATCGTATTTGAGCGCCTGTGGTATTCAAGGAATATCGGTTAATTTATCCGGTAGACAATTTTACTCACGTACCTTGTTGCATGAAATTAATCGAGTTATGAAAGAATTGGGCGTTAAGCCCGAACAGCTGGAGTTTGAACTAACCGAGTCTGTCGTGATGGATGACAGCCAAGGTGCCATTGATGTGATGCGAAGCATAAGAGATTTAGGCTGTAAAATTGCCATTGATGACTTCGGTACCGGGTATAGCTCGTTGGCGTACTTAAAGCGTTTCCCAATTAACTCATTAAAAATTGACCGTTCTTTTGTTATCGATATTCCGCATGATGAGCATGGTTCAGAAATTGCCACCGCCATTATTGCCATGGCTCACAAATTAAAACTGTCTGTGGTAGCAGAAGGCGTAGAGACTGAGGCGCAACGAGACTTCTTAGTAGCGCAAGGCTGCGATCTGATGCAAGGGTTTTTATTTGGGAAGCCCGTGGATGTTCAAGAATATATTAATTCGGGGCGTTCGAAAGTCGGGCGTTTGCGCGCGGTGCCTTCAGGTAATTCCAAATAGCATCGCTAGAGCCAGTGTGGTTTTTGTATTTTTTGTTCTTATGTTGTGTGTAGCCAGTACCTGGTGGGTATTGTGTTATTGACTTTTGCAACCATTGTCAGAGCCTGGGTTGGAAGCGCCCGGCTCCATTAACTTAACCACACTCACACCGACCTCTCGTGTTTTGCCTTCGGTTTTAAGGTTTTCTAGATATTGCTGCCAAAGCTCGGTTTGGCACGTCCCCAGTTCGTGTAGATAACGCCAGGCGTAAATACCAGAGTCATGGCCATCGCTAAAAATTAATTTAATGGCGTAGTTACCTTGCGGTTCTATGCCGGTTATGGCAACGCCTTGTTTACCATGTTGCAGCTCTTCTTGGCCGGGCCCGTGGCCACGTACTTCTGCCGAAGGGGAGTGTACGCGTAAAAACTCTGCCGGTAATTCGAAGCGCTCAGAGGCAAAAACCACTTCAAGTATTTGCGACCGGCGGTGCAGTTTAATGTCGGTGGGTGTTGTCATGCTAACCCCTGGCGCCTACAGCGTAGACTGTTGAATATTGACTTTTGTGGTTAAAGAATAAACCGACTTAAGTCTTCGTTTTGCGATAAATCTTCAAGTTGCTCGTTCACATATTCTGTATCTACCACCACCTTGCTTGGATTATCGGTGGCTTCAAAGCTCACAGATTCTAAGAGCCGCTCCATGACTGTATGCAGGCGGCGTGCGCCAATATTTTCGGTGCGCTCATTCACGCTGTGAGCAGTTTCAGCAATGGCTCTAATACCGTCGGTGGTAAATTCTAGCTCTAGCCCTTCGGTAGCCAATAGCGCTTTGTGCTGTTCGGTTAAGGCCGCTTTGGGCTCCACTAAGATACGTTCAAAATCATCGGGGGATAAAGCCCCTAATTCTACTCGGATGGGCAGGCGCCCCTGCAGCTCAGGAATTAAATCGGAAGGTTTAGAAAGGTGAAAGGCACCAGAGGCAATAAACAAAATATGGTCAGTTTTGATCATGCCGTGTTTAGTGCTGACGGTGCAACCTTCAATGAGTGGGAGTAAATCCCTTTGCACGCCCTCACGAGAGACGTCAGCGCCAGAAGCACCTTCGCGCTTGGCGACTTTGTCTATTTCATCAAGAAATACGATGCCGTTTTGCTCAGCCGCTTTTATGGCTTGGGCCTTGATGTCCTCTTCGCTAATGAGCTTGGCGGCCTCTTCTTCGGTTAATTGCTTCAGTGCTTTTTTAACCGTGAGCTTACTTTTTTTGGTACGCCCGGTGTTCATGGAGGAGAACATATTTTGCAATTGATTGCTCATATCCTCCATGCCCGGTGGTGCCATAATTTCTACGCCAACGGGTGTTGAGGCTACATCAATATCAATTTCTTTATCGTGGAGTTCGCCTTCACGCAACTTTTTGCGGAATATTTGGCGGGTTGCGGATTCTGTAGGCTCTGCGCCATCGCGCGCGGGGGGCAACAGTGCGTCTAATATACGCTCTTCGGCGGCATCTGCAGCCGCACTTTGAACTTTGCGCGTTTCCTGCTCACGATAGAATTTAATGGCGCTGTCCACCAGGTCGCGGATGATTGATTCAACATCGCGCCCAACGTAACCCACCTCGGTAAACTTGGTGGCCTCAATTTTAATAAAAGGCGCATTGGCCAATTTTGCCAAGCGTCGTGCTATTTCAGTTTTACCAACTCCGGTGGGGCCAATCATTAAAATATTTTTTGGGGTGACTTCATTGCGCAGGTCTTCAGTCAGCTTCATGCGACGCCACCGATTGCGAAGAGCAATGGCTACGGCGCGCTTGGCATCTTGTTGGCCAACGATAAAGCGGTCTAATTCGTGAACAATTTCTTTGGGAGTCATTTGTGTCATGAGTTGGCTTCGTAGTCTAAGGCTTCAATGGTGAAGTTGTGGTTGGTGTAGACGCATACATCGCCGGCGATGGTTAGGCCTTTTTCAATAATGCTTTGTGCGTCTAACTCAGTGTTTTCGAGTAGCGCACGTGCGGCAGATTGCGCAAATGCGCCGCCAGACCCAATTGCAATGAGGTCATCTTCGGGCTGAATGACATCGCCATTACCGGTTACGATGAGTGAAGCCTCGGCGTTGGCCACTGCCAGGAGGGCCTCCAGGCGCCTTAAGGCTCTGTCGGTTCGCCAATCTTTAGCCAGCTCCACGGCGGCGCGCACCAAGTTGCCGCTGTGGGTTTCTAGCTTTGCTTCAAAGCGCTCAAACAACGTAAATGCATCGGCGGTACCGCCAGCAAACCCGGCAATAACTTGGTCGCGATAGAGGCGGCGTACCTTTCGTGCATTGCCCTTCATGATGGTGTTGCCTAATGACACTTGGCCGTCGCCACCGATAACGACTTTGCCGTTACGGCGTACGGATAAAATGGTGGTTCCCCGGTATTGTTCCACAAGACACCTTAGGT
>CAYZQH010000137.1:0-8414 GCA_964480055.1 uncultured Cellvibrionaceae bacterium | reverse complement strand
TCCATAAAAATTCGGCCAATGGTGGCGAGCAAGCCCGGTCGGTCTGGGCTAATAACCTCCAGTATCGACACTGTGTTGCTGTCATCGTTGTATAGGCGCGTGCGCGTTGGTGTAGCAAATTGCTTTAGCTGTCTTGGTGTTCTACGTTTTACAACGTCACGGTACGAAGATATGAGCTTTAACTCTTCCAGTAACGTTTGACGAATTTGATCGTGATGGTCTGCATCTTCACCAATAGGCTCAAAATTTTCGTTGAGTACATAGAATGTATCAATGGTGTAGCCGCTTTTGGTGTTGTATACGCGTGCATCTTGAATGTTGAGCCCCAGATGCGCTAAGGCACTGGCTGCCGCAACAAATACATGATTTTCGTCTTTTACGCGTATAAAAATTTGCGTTGCGCCTTGCCAAGGTTGTTGGTCTGAATCGCGAATCAATATGAGCGGGCCGGTGCCGGTATAGTTAGCGATGGCGGCGGTTTGCCAGGCAATATCCATCGAGCCTTCTCGTAAAAAATAGTCGTCGCGCATATCTTGCCATAGGGTTTTAGCTTGCGTTATGCCTATGTTCGAGTGTTTTAAGAGCTTAGTTGCATTCTTTTTGGTCTCTTCGACAATATCGATGGCGTCAACCGTGTTTTCTAATCCGCGGCGCAGGGCGCGTTTTGTTTCTCCGTACAGTTGATGCATTAAACTCGCGCGCCAGCTATTCCAAATTTCTGGGTTGGTTCCACTCATGTCTGCAACAGTGAGGGCAAATAAATAATCTAAATGGACTTGGTCGCCCATTTTTAACGCAAAGTTATGGGTAACTTCTGGGTCGGAAATATCTTTTTTCTGGGATACGTAAGACATGAGTAAGTGGTTTTCCACCAACCAGCTGACCAAGCGACTTTCACGGCCACTCAGTCCGTGCAGCTGGCAAAATTTTAATGCGTCTCTGGCGCCAAGTTCGGAATGGTCGCCACCGCGGCCTTTGGCTATATCATGAAAAAGGGCCGCAATGTAAAGCAGTTCGGGTTGGTCAATGCTCTGCATTACACTGGTTGCTATATCAGAATTAACCTTTGAGCGTTTTAATAAAAAGCGGCGAATATTCTCAATGACTAAAAATGTATGTGCATCTACGGTGTAGCGATGGAATAGGTCATGCTGCATCTGGCCGATGATTTTGCCAAAAGCCGGCAGGTATCTTCCTAAAATACCGTAACGAGACATTCGTTTAAGTTGGGTAACCAGGCCCGTTTTGGTTTTGAATAAGCGAAGAAACAGTGCATGATTAACCGGGTTGGATCTAAATGATTGGTTTACAAGCCCATTGAATTCGCGAATCAGTCGAATGGTGTCTGGCCTGACACCTTTAATTTCAGCGTCTTCACCCATGAATATAAAAATTTCCAACAGTGCGCTGGGGTTGTGAGTAAAAACTTTGCTGTGCGCAACTTCGATGTAGTTGTCGCGTAATTGAAAGTCGGCGCTCAGCGGTGTAATTGTTTTGGAGGCGTCAGTGTGGTGAATACGCTCGTTCAACACACCTAATAAAACATCATTGAGCTCCCGTACCGTCATTACGGTGCGGTAATATTCTTGCATAAAGCGTTCAACGGCCATGCGCCGTTCGTTGTCGTCATAGCCAAATTGTTGCGCCAGCTCTCTTTGGTGCTCAAACAGCAACCGCTCCTCTGAACGACCAGCGAGAATGTGCAGGCCATAGCGAACCTTCCACAAAAAGTCTTCGCATTTTCGTAAAAGCCCAAATTCACGCTCAGTAAAGAAGTTCTTCCCCTCTAATTGCCGCAGCGTTTGGACGCCAAAAAAACGTTTGGCAACCCAGTTGATGGTTTGGATATCACGCAGCCCGCCAGGGGAGTTTTTTAAATTGGGTTCTAAATTGTATTCGGTGTATAAATGTTTTTTGTGTCGTTCGTTCTGTTCGTTAATTTTGGCTTCGTAAAATGGGCTCAGGTGCCACATGTGATTGGCATCAGTGTTGATCTGAAGCTCGTCGCGTAAGCGATCACTGCCAGCAATACGGCGCGACTCCATTAAATTGGTGGCAACCGTAATGTCATCTTTTGCAATGGCAATGCACTCTTTGAGTGTGCGTACACTGCTGCCGACCTGTAAGCCAATATCCCAAAGGAAGGTGATGAATTGTTGAAGGTTGTCTTGGCTTGCTTGCTGGGGTAGTTTTGCCAACAAAATAAGAATGTCTATGTCAGAGTGAGGGTGTAGTTCTTTGCGCCCGTACCCTCCTACGGCAATAAGTGCAACTTCTTGGCCCCATGAAAATTGGTGCCATGCGTAGTGAAGTAGCATGTCAATAAATATTGCTCGCTCTTCAATGAGGTTTCTTACGCTTTCGCCCTCTGCAAAGCGTCGGTCAAAATGCGTGTTAACTCCAGCAATGGCATTTTTAAATATGGCCAGTGCAGGCTTTATTTCTAAATCTGAGCGAAACCGATGTTGGTTAAAAAAAATGGGCTGACAGGCAAACTCTGGGCAGTCGGTAATAGGGAAGGACATAAGCACACAGCCTTATGGATTTATACGGGGCAAGCAATAGGCGTAAAGCCTGCTGTTGGCGTTGTTGCGGCGAGAGTGTATCGCGCGTTTAAAATGACTCTTCTTTACGAGCGGTGAGCACTTCGACACCTGTCGCGGTTACCGCGAGTGTATGCTCCCACTGCGCCGACAGTCGTCCGTCTTTGGTTTCTACTGTCCAGCCGTCGCCTTTTAACTTTGTGGCAGCCTTGCCAGCATTCACCATTGGCTCAATGGTGAATGTCATGCCTTCTTTTATAACCATGCCCTTGCCTGGTGTGCCGTAATGCACCACTTGAGGCTCCTCATGGAAGACCTTGCCAATGCCGTGGCCGCAGTACTCGCGCACAATGGAGTAGTAATTACCTTCCGCGTGTTTTTGAATGACGTGACCAATGTCCCCAAGGGTGGCGCCGGGTTTGACTATCTCTATCCCCTTATATAAGCACTCCTGAGTAACTCGTACCAAGCGTTCGGCGTGGGATGCCGCCTTTCCCACAAAAAACATCTTACTGGTGTCTCCATGGTATTCGTCCACTATGACGGTAATGTCCACATTGATGATGTCGCCACTTTTCAGAATTTTTTTATCTGAGGGGATACCATGGCACACCACCTGGTTGACGGAGGTGCAAACCGACTTAGGAAAGCCCTTGTAGTTGAGGGGGGCAGGGATGGCTGCGAGCTTGCCGGTGATGTATTCGTGGCACAAGCGGTCTATCTCGCCAGTTGTGACGCCTGGAATTACATGAGGCTCGATGAATTCGAGCACCTCAGCCGCGGCTCGCCCAGCGATGCGCATTTTTTGGATTTCTTCAGGCGTTTTAAGGGTTACAGTCATATTCTTGGTCTTTCTTGATAAAGTCTTAATGGAGCCAGCTTGTGGCCAGCTATTCTAAACCATCACTGCATTGTGTACATCCGTTTGAATATTGGGCCGATAAGCGTCAAAGCTACTATTTTATTCTTATATGTGGTATAAAGCGCGCCCTGCCCGTACTGAGGCAGGTTTAAACTAACGTCGCACGTATACCGTCACACTGTTCTGGGTGCTCAAAACCACATTTATTGGGGCTGGGTTGATCGGTGGGGTATACGGAGGCCCAACCCAACTAAAACTAGGAAATATTTATGCCTGTAGTCAGCATGCGCGATATGCTATCGGCGGGAGTCCACTTTGGTCACCAATCCCGCTACTGGAACCCAAAAATGGGCCAGTTTATCTTCGGTGCCCGTAACAAAATTCACATCATCAACTTAGAGCACACCGTTCCTGCGTTCAACGAAGCGTTGGCGTTGGTTAAGCAAATGGCCTCTCAAAAGAAGAAGGTCTTATTTGTAGGTACTAAGCGAGCTGCACAAAAAGCCATTGCCGAGCAAGCCACACGTGCTGGCATGCCCTTTGTTAGTCATCGTTGGTTAGGTGGAATGTTGACCAACTATAAGACCATTCGTGCGTCTATTCGTCGCTATCGTGACCTAGAAACCCAAAGTCAAGACGGTACCTTTGAGAAGCTTACTAAGAAAGAAGCGCTCATGCGTACCCGCTTAAAGGATAAGCTTGAGCTATCTATTGGCGGCATTAAAGATATGGGCGGCTTGCCAGACGCTTTGTTTGTGATCGACGTAGAGAGCGAGCGCATTGCTGTTCAGGAAGCTAACAAATTAGGCATTCCAGTCATTGCCATTGTTGATACGAATAGTGACCCCGCAGGTGTGGATTACGTTGTTCCGGGTAATGATGATGCCATTCGAGCCATTAAACTCTATGTGACTGCCATGGCTGACGCATGTGTTGAAGGCGCAGCTTCTTCAGCCAGCGTGCCCAATAAAGATGAATTTGTTGAAGTTGACGGTGGCGCTGAAGCTGCCAACGGCGAATAAATTTAGTTTTTACTGAAGTAATTAGGTGGATTTAACGTAGCCGTAAGGATTTTGCGTTATTCCATACCAAAGGGGGCCCGGCCCCCTTTTTAATAACAGTTTTATTCTTAACGAATAGTGATTTGAGGACTAAAAGCATGGCAATTAGTGCGTCTTTAGTAAAAGAACTGCGTGAGCGAACTGGCCTTGGCATGATGGAGTGCAAAAAGGCCTTGGTTGAGACTGACGGTGATGTTGACGTTGCAATTGAGAATTTGCGCAAAGCCAGCGGCTTAAAAGCTGCTAAGAAAGCCAGCCGTACCGCTGCAGACGGTGTTGTTGTTGCCAAAATTTCTGACGGTGGAAGCTATGGTGTGCTGCTAGAAGTGAACAGCGAAACGGACTTTGTTGCACGTGACGATAACTTTTTAGCGTTTGTTGACAGTGTGTGTAACAAGGCTTTTGAAAGCAAGAAGACCGATGTCGCTCAGTTGATGGAAGGCGAGTTGGAGTCAGCACGTGAAGCACTGGTTCAAAAAATTGGTGAAAACATTGGTGTGCGCCGCGTAGGCCTTGTAGACCCCGCCAGTGGCGTTGTTGGTTCTTATGTTCACTCCAACAAGCGCATTGCCGTTTTGGTTGAGTTATCTGGTGGTGACGTAGACTTAGCCAGAGATATTGCCATGCACGTAGCGGCTGTTAACCCTCAGGTGGTTAGCCCAAGCGAAATGCCCGAGGATTTGGTTGAGAAAGAAAAAGACATCATTAAGGCGCAGCCAGATATGGCGGGTAAGCCCGCAGAAATCGTCGAAAAAATGGTAATGGGCCGCATTCAGAAGTTCCTTAAAGAAGGTAGCTTAATTGAGCAGCCTTTTGTGAAAAACCCAGAGTTGACCGTGGGTGCATTGGCAAAGCAAGCGGGTGCCGAAGTGGTGAGTTTTCAGCGCTTTGAAGTGGGTGAAGGTATTGAGAAGGAAGAAGAAGACTTTGCCGCAGAAGTCGCCGCTCAGCTGGAAGCATCAAAAGCTTAAGCACATTACATTGCTGGTCTGTCTAGGCAAGCCTTTATAAAAGGCGGGAGAAGGTCGCTTCTCCCGCCTTTTTGCTGTTAAACTTCGCCAAATTTTTACACGGAGCGCCTTATGCCAACTACACGTGATCGTAAATATAAGCGTATCTTGTTAAAGCTCAGCGGTGAACAGCTGATGGGCGACGAGGGTTTTGGAATAGACCCTAAAGTGCTCGACAAAATGGCCTTAGAGATAGGGCAACTGGTGGGGATTGGTGTTCAGATTGGCTTAGTTATTGGTGGCGGCAATCTGTTTCGTGGTGCGTCCTTGAACAAAGCCGGTTTAGACCGAGTTACCGGAGACCACATGGGAATGTTGGCCACTGTAATGAATGCTTTGGCCATGCGTGATGCCTTGGAGCGGTCCAATATCAGCTCGAATGTGATGTCTGCCATTCCAATGAGCGGTGTGGTGGAGCACTATGATCGCCGCAGAGCCATTCGCTTGTTAGAGAAGGGCGAAGTGGTGATTTTTTCTGCCGGTACGGGTAATCCCTTCTTTACGACAGATTCTGCCGCCTGCTTGCGCGGTATTGAGGTGGAGGCAGAGCTGGTTCTCAAGGCAACAAAGGTTGATGGCGTATATTCTGCCGACCCAATGAAAGACCCTTCTGCCACACGCTATGACACGCTTACTTATGAAAAAGTGCTGGCAGATAAGTTGGGTGTCATGGATTTAACGGCCATTTGCCTATGTGAAGAGCACGAAATGCCTGTTCGAGTCTTTAAAATGGATAAACAGGGCGCGCTGCTAAATATAGTGGTTGGTGGTGACGAGGGTACCCTCATCGAAGGTTCACAATAGGAGCGAAACGATGATTAACGATATAAAAAGTGATGCGCAAGCGCGCATGAAAAAAAGTGTCGATGTGCTAGGTACGCAGTTCAACAAAATTCGTACTGGCCGGGCACACCCCAATATTTTGGATGGTATTACCGTGCCTTATTACGGCAGTGACGTGCCCTTATCTCAAGTGGCCAATGTGAGCGTGTCTGACGCTCGTACTCTTACCATCAGTGCATGGGAAAAGCCGTTGGTGCCAGAAATTGAGCGAGCAATCATGAAATCTGATTTGGGCCTTAACCCTGCCACTGCCGGTGAAGTGATCCGTGTTCCTATGCCGGCGTTGACCGAAGAAACGCGTAAAGGGTTTATTAAGCAGGCGCGGTCTGAAGCAGAAAACGCACGTGTGTCTATCCGTAATATTCGTCGCGATGCCAATGGTGATTTTAAAGAGTTAATCAAAGCCAAAGAGATCAGTGAAGATGAAGAGCGTCGCGCTCAAGACGACATTCAAAAACTGACCGATAAATTTATTGCAGAAGTTGATGCTGCGTTGTCTGTAAAAGAAAAAGACCTCATGGAAATTTAAGGCGTCAATGTGACTGATGGTGAATTGCGGCATGTGGCCATTATTATGGATGGCAACAACCGCTGGGCTAAGCGTGAGGGTAAACAGGGCATAGCGGGTCATAAAGCCGGAGTGGAGCGCATTAGAGATGTGCTTTCTGCTTGCCGTAGTCACGGCATAGAGGTACTTACCGTATTTGCCTTTAGCAGTGAAAACTGGCGCCGTCCTCCCAAAGAAGTGGAGGCGCTCATGGGGTTGTTTTATAACTATCTAAAAAAAGAGGCTAAGCAGCTAGCGGCCGAAGGTGTGCGCTTGAGGGTTGTTGGCAGCAGAGAGCGTTTTAGTGCGCGTTTATTAAAGGCCATTGAGGATGCCGAATCCATTGCGTCCAGTGGTGAGCGGGCATTGGTCATTGCTGCAGATTACGGTGGTCAGTGGGATATTGCGCAAGCGGCTAAAGAGGTGGCTCACAAAGCAGTTCGTGGCGAGGTATCTGTCGATGATATTGACGTTGCGCTTTTAGGCGCCCATGTTTGCACCAAAGATCTTCCCCCTTTGGATTTGCTGATTCGAACCAGTGGTGAGTACCGCATTAGCAACTTTTTACTGTGGCAAGCGGCTTACGCAGAACTCTATTACACGCCGCTTTTATGGCCCGAATTTGATGCTGAGGCATTGGGAGACGCCGTCGCCGATTTTTATTCTCGTCAGCGTCGTTTTGGTAAGACCAGTGACCAGATAGAGGCAGTATCTGGTCCAGGGGCACCCAGTGCTTAAACTGCGCGTTATAACGGCGTTAGTGTTGATGTCAGTTTTTTGCGGGGTACTCTTTTGTGCCGGCATTACTGGGTTTTCTATTTTCATCGCCGTAGTTGTTCTTCTTGGTGCGTGGGAGTGGTCTGCCCTGAGCTCGCTTCAATCGCCTGCCAAGCGTGTTTGCTACGTTATTGTGGTGATGGCAGTCCTCGGTTGCAGCCTATATGCGCAAAACGCGCTTTCAGCGTCATCCGTGCACTTCTCAAAAAGTCTATTTATGGCCGCTTGTACTTGGTGGGCGGTGTGCTTGTTGTGGGTGCAGGGGTATCCAGCCAGTACTGTTTTTTGGCAAGCGCCAATGGTGCGCTTGACTATGGGGTTATTTGTATTGATCCCTGTGTGGCATGCTTTGGTGTATTTGCGTGGCGCCGCGTATGGTCAATGGTTGGTTTTAACCTTGGTGATGCTTGTGGCGGCGGCAGACAGCGGTGCTTACTTTACCGGTAAGGCTTTTGGTAAGCATAAGCTTGCGCGTAAGGTCAGCCCTGGAAAGACTTGGGAGGGTGTTCTGGGCGGGGTTGTGAGTGCAGTCATCATTCTGGCGGTAATTGTACATTTTTTTACGGATTACCCTGTCCATTGGGCGCTTTTTCTGGCAGTACCCACAGCGTTTGTTTCTGTGCTTGGGGACTTATTTGAAAGCATGCTAAAGCGCCATTGTGGCCTAAAAGACTCCAGCAATTTATTGCCTGGGCATGGAGGCATTTTAGACCGAGTGGATGGTTTGGTTGCAGCAGCCCCCGTTTTTGCGCTGGCTCTAATACTGCTGGG
>CAYZQH010000136.1:0-8509 GCA_964480055.1 uncultured Cellvibrionaceae bacterium | reverse complement strand
TTTTTTATCTTTGTTGGTTATGAAGTTCTGGCGTTTTTATAGACATTTGGTCTCTAATTCGTCTAAAAAACCCAATCGTTAGACCATTCTCTGCCTATACTTAAATCCACTCCTTACAATAAACGCGAAGGGTGTGTTTATGAAACAATCAGAAATGACTAAAAAAATATTTTTGTCCCAAGTGGAAGATGCGCTTGAAGAGCGGCAAAATTCCGATCGAAGAAAGCAAACCAAAGGGTTGCCTGAAGATATTGAAGCAGACCGACGTAAAAGCGATAGGCGCAGCGATAAAAAACACTGACAACCTTAGTTAGATAATACCTGCTTTAGCCGTTTCCCCAGTTTTTAACCGTAAAATGTGAAAAAATTGTGCATTTTGCGGCACTTCCTCCGAATCTTGTTAAGCTAGAAGCTACGTTGGTGGCTTCGCTGCGTACTTATTATTCGCACAATTGCTGCAGTACAATAATCGTTAAATGACGAGATACCCGTTGAAAAACCGTTTGGCTTACAAGATTTGGTTGGCTTTTTTTTTGGTGCTGTTTATCAGTGTTTTGAGTATTGCGCTGGTTATGGGGTACAACCTAAAAAGGGAGTTTTACCAATATGCTTCAGCGCAAGCACTAGAAGGTGTAAAGCGTTTAGAGTGGATGGTGGCCTTGGTTTATGAAAAAACCGGGTCTTTAGAGGATATTGGCCAAACACCGGCTTTTTGGGATAGAACCAAGCACCGTGCATTTCATTTACGTAAAGGGTTTGGTAAAAAGGGGCCGCCGCGTGCACATCCGCCACCACCACGACCCCCTCCTTCAGCTAGACCAAAAAAACCCTTAAAGGACCATCCGCATTTTAAAGATTTTGTAGATAGCGTCATATTAGTGGGTTTGGATAAGCAGTTGATCGCCGGTGTAAAGCAGGAGCGAGTAACCTACACCTGGCACAAGGTGAGTGTGAATGATACGCCTGTGGGCTACATCGGATATATAATTCCAAAGAGGCATTTACTCAGAGCGGGTGATTTTGAATTTATCAACAAGCATTTACTGCATTTATTTTATATGGCGCTTATTTCTATGGCGCTTTCTGTAGGTGTTGCATACTGGGTTTCAAGAAAGATATCTACACCCATTAGGCAGCTGTCAGAGTTTACGGGAATTTTATCGTCTGGAGATTATGGTGTAAGAATTCAAGCACGTACTTCAGATGAAATAGGCACGCTTTGTAAAAACTTTAATCATTTGGCGCAGGCATTAGAATCCAACACTAAGTTGAAAGCTCAATGGGTGTCTGATATTTCACACGAAATGAGAACGCCCGTATCGGTGCTAAAAGCTCAAATAGAAGCCATGCAAGATGGCATCTATCCGGCCGATGAAAAAGGCCTAAATTTGTTACATATAAAAGTACAGAGCCTAAGTACAGTTATTAATGACTTATTTGAGCTGTCGCTTTCTGATGTGGGTGCATTAAGTTACAAAAAGGAAGATATAGATCTAAAAGATTTTATTGATACACGCGTGGAAAGCTTTAAGCCAAAAACTGTTGACGCCGATCTTCAACTAAATATTACCAACTCGATTGAAAATAACACTAAAATTTTTGGTGACAAGAATCGGTTAGACCAATTATTTAGCAACGTATTGGAGAACAGTGTTCGGTATACTAGCGCCGGTGGCAGTATTCAGATAACAGCATTAGAAGAGGAAGACACAGTTACACTGTGTGTTGAGGACAGTGCTCCTGGTCTTACGGGCGACGAGCATCAAAAAATATTCGACCGCCTTTATAGAGCAGAACAAAGCCGAAGCAGAGAGCTTGGCGGCGCCGGCCTTGGCCTTGCTTTATGCAAAAATATTGTGGAGGCGCATCAAGGGGAGATCTGGGCACAAGCGTCAGATCTTGGCGGTGTTGCCACTATTATTCGTTTACCAAAGAGTGTCTAAGTCATGGTTAAATCTAGGGTCTGTATTGTTGAGGATGAAACAGATTTAGCAATGATTCTAAAAGACTATCTGGAGGCAGCAGAATATGACACCGTGGTTTTTAACCATGGAGGGTTGGCGCAAGCATGGCTGGCCGAAAACACGCCTGATATCATTTTGCTTGATCTAATGTTACCTGGGGTATCTGGGTTGGATGTTTGTAAGGCGGTACGTAAAACTTCAGATGTGCCCATCATAATGCTGACTGCGAAAGTAGAAGAGGTAGATAGGTTAATAGGCTTAGAGCTAGGCGCAGACGATTACATGTGCAAACCTTATAGCCCCCGTGAAGTGGTTGCTCGTGTTAAGGCGGTTTTACGGAGAACGTTGAATGCCATACCAAATAACGAGGCGTCTGAGTTAAACAATAATGAGATAATTCTATCACCGGATAAAAACCAAATATCTATACATGGAACATTCGTAGAGTTAACGACGGTTGAATTTAGGCTTTTCCAGTTGTTGTATGGGGCTCCAGGCAGAATATTTTCACGTCAATACATTATGGATAACATCTATGGTGATTATCGCATTGTGAATGACCGTACTGTTGATAGTCATATTAAGAAGTTGCGCAAAAAACTCAGAGTAAACGAGGACGGTCCCGAGCTGGTTCGCTCGGTGTATGGCGCGGGTTATAAATACGAGGTGCCATAACGTCTATTCTCATAAGGTGTTCTCTATTCACATTGTTTTCACAATTCACGCACAGTTACTACACACTTAAGTCTCATACTGTCCCTACTGTTTAACAAAGGAGACAGCAATGAAATCTTTAATTACTGCAACAATGCTATCAGCAGCGTTATTAACCTCTGCAATATCCATGGCGGAAGAGCCCAAGCAATGTGATAAACGCCACGAAAGGTTATTCGATAAACTCGAGCTAACTGAAGACCGTGAGCAAGCGGTGCGCGAAGTTATGACGCAATACCACGAGGCACGCAAGGCCATTATGGAGCAAACCCACGAGCAAATGGAGGCGTTGCATGAGCAGCAAAATACAGCAATGTCAGAGTTGTTAACTGAAGAGGAAATGGCGATAGTGACCGAAGCATTTGAAAAAAGAATGAAGCACAAAAAACACTTTAGAGAACCCAGCCGCTAAGAGGGTTAAGTGGGGCTTATGGCCCCACCTAGAAAGCGCGCGGCTTATTGATCGCTCCATACCGCAAATTCATTTCCACTGGGCTCTGTAAAATGAAAGCGACTGCCGCCAGGAAAGCTGAATGTGGGTTTTACAATGGCGCCACCATGCTTTTGTATCTTGGTTTGGGTAGCTTCTAAGTCTTGGCTGTAAAATACTAACAGTGCACCGCCTGCGTTGGTATTGGTGGCTAGGTCAGATAAATAAAAGCCACCCTCCAAACCTTGATTGTCAAAGGCTAGGTACTCCGCTCCATATTCTTGAAAAGCCCAACCAAAGCAGGCCTCAAAAAAGATGCGGGTTGCGGCTAAATCTTTAGCCGCAAATTCAACGTAGTTGAGTTTTTCGTGCGCATGCGCCATAGGGCTATTTCCCTATTTTGACAATTTCGCCCTTACTCAACGCGAGCCATAGCGCACCGTTGGGGCCAACTTCCACATCGCGGATACGGCCAATATTATTGAGTAACCGCTCCTCACCTACCACCTGACCTTCATGCATCTGTAGTCGTACCAAATGCTCTACCCCCAGGCCTGCTATAAAAATGTTACCTCGCCAAGAGGGGAAAAGACTATCGTCATAGTAAGCCATACCACATGGGGCAATAACAGGGTCCCAATAGTAAATGGGCTGCTCCATGCCGTCTTTTTGGGTAATGTCACTACCAACAGGGCTTCCGCTATATTCTTCACCATAGGTAATGGTGGGCCAGCCGTAGTTTTTGCCGGCTTCGGGTTTATTGAGCTCATCGCCGCCTTTGGGGCCATGTTCAATAGTCCATAGCTGATCAGTTACCGGGTGGATGAAAGCGCCTTGCGGGTTACGGTGACCATAAGACCACACCTCTTTGGCGCCGCCGCCATTAAAAAACGGATTTGAATCTGGCACAGAGCCGTCAGCATTTAGGCGGATTACCTTGCCCAAGTGCGTGTTTGTGTCTTGAGCGAACACCCTGGCATCGGCTTTGGAGCGTTCACCCAAAGTGAGGAACAAGTATTGATTGGAGTCCCATACAATGCGGCAGCCATAGTGGAGGTTGGAGCTCCATGCGGGCTCTTGTCGAAACAAGACAGACACGTTTTCTAAGGCGGTACTTTGGCTGTTTAGCTTACCGCGCGCCAGTGTTGTGCCGGTTTTGTTGCCGCTTCTAGACTCTGCATAGCAAAGATAAACCCAGCGGGAGGTTTCAAAATCCGGTGCGATGTTTACATCTAGCAGCCCACCTTGGCTGCGATTATTTACCGCAGGTACACCGCTGATGGCGTCGGATACTTCACCAGCCTGGCTAATACGGCGCAAGCGGCCGGTTTTTTCTGTGACTAACATATCGCCGTCGGGCAAAAATGCTATGGCCCATGGGTCTGATAGGCCTTTGGCAATTACTGTGTTCTTAAAAGTTTCTTTGGATTTAATCTCGGGGGCTCTGGTTTGTAGCTTGAATGCTGGGCGTTGGTGTGGCGCGTTAGCGGAGCCTGTATCTACAGGCGGTCCAGACGGCAAGGCGCCAGTAGAAGAGCTTGAGGACGACGAACTACTCGTAGAGGAGGTACTTGAAGAGGAGCTAGAGGATGACGAGCTAGAAGAAGAACTGTCGTCAGGCTTTGGCTGCCCATCACTGCCGTTACAGGCCGCTAATAGCAATAAACTGCCTAGGGCCGTTAGATGTAGTAGGGGTCTTGATAACATGAGAGTCTCCGGTTGTTTGCCGTTTATATGGTTAAAAAATAGACTACTTCACTTAAAGTACAATTTTAGATATTGCATGTGGTTTGGTGAAGGCACATTCGCGCACAAGAGCCTACATTACGCGGCGGGCTTTAGCGGCGCTGAGGTTTGGTTCTCATAGTGGTTCACAACCGCGAATTTTTACAAAAACTGTAGCAAAAGTAAGGTGTATACGTCAGGTCGAAGTGCTGCAATCGGACGAAGGTGAGTGGTATTGTGCAAGTGATCAAAGAGGGGAAGTAGTTTTGATAAATCTGCCAAAAAATGTGTGGGTTTTAGCGGCCACATTTACGTTTGTGATGGTGGGAATTTCGCTCATGCTATTTATTGGTGGAATACTGGGCGCACAATTTGCGCCCTTGCCTAAGTATGCCACATTGCCCATTGCGGCTTTTGTAGTGGGGTGTGCCGTCACGGCCTTACCCGCAGCGCTGGTACTCAAGCGTATTGGTCGCAAGCGCGGCGGTTACACCGGGATGGGGGCGTCACTTACAGCCGCAGCCGTGGGGGCATTGGCTGTGAACCTACAAAGCTTTACTTTACTAGTGGCAACCGGTTTTTTGTTGGGTGTGGCCACACCGTTTTATCAACAGTTTCGCTTTGCGGTGATAGAAAGCCTACCTAAAGGGGAAAACAGCGGCCCAGCTTTGGCAACTTTTATGTTATTTAACATAGGCGGCGCGTTACTTGGGCCAGAGATGGGCGCAATTGGGCAAGACCTGCTTCCAGGGTTAGCGCCATTTACGGGGGCGTTTTTGCTGCTAGCGTGTTGCATTGTATTTGCTATGGCAATTTTGAGTTTATTTAAAGAGCCAAAGTTGGAGCAAGCAGTGGGAGAGGTAACTCAACGGCACTTAAGTAATATTATAAAGCAGCCAGTGTTTATTATTGCTGCCTTAGCGGGTGCTGGCGGTTATGCGGTAATGAGCTTTTTAATGACCTCTACACCCATCAGCATGCATACACATCATGGCCATGGGTTGAATGACGCAAAGTGGGTGATCCAAAGCCACTTGGTGGCCATGTTTTTACCGTCGTTGTTTTCTGGGTTGTTACTAAAGCAATTAGGCGCGGGGCTGCTGATCATTGCAGGCGGTATTTTATATTTACTGGTTGTAGTGATTGCGTTCAGTGGCGAAGAGGTAATGCATTACTGGTGGGCGTTGGTATTGTTGGGTGTGGGTTGGAACTTCCTATTTTTAAGCGGTACTAGCTTATTACCAAAAGCGCACAAAGATAGCGAGCGTTTTAAGACCCAAGCCACTAATGATTTTTTAACTTTTGCATTTCAAGGCGTAGCGTCATTAAGTGCAGGCTGGATACTATTTAGCTTTGGGTGGAATATTCAATTGATGGTTACGCTGCCGGTAACCTTGGCGCTGATTAGTGCAGGATTATATTGTTTTGTTAGGAGGTACTAGTCTATCCTTGACGTTAGTAGTAAAGGATACTGATGAGGCGGTTTTAAAATAAATCTCGCCCGGTAGTTCGTTAAGCTTTGCACAAAATATCAAACAATACGTTGTTAATAATGAGTACATTTGCAAAAAAAATAGCGCATTGGGCGCTTTGGTTACTTTTATTCTGTGCAATTATCTACGCGGTAGACTATTTTCGTACACAATCGGTCACTAAAAACTGGCCGGGGTTGTCTGCTCTGCAGCCTATAAATGCTGAGCCGGTAGACGTTGCAGCGTTAAGCCAGCAACAAAAGGTTATGATTTATGTGTGGGCCACTTGGTGCGGGCCTTGTAAGGTGGTGTCGCCTAGCGTGAATTGGCTGGCCAAATATTTTAACGTGGTAACTATTGCTTTGGACTCTGGAACGGATACCGAGTTAAGCGAGTATCTCAAGCGCAGTGATTTGGCTTTTCCTACGGTTAATGATTCTCATCAGGTGCTAGGTAGGTTACTGGGCGTGCATGGTACACCCACAGTTTTGGTTGTGGAGAGCGGTCAAGTGGTTTCAGCAACCATGGGCGTTTCTACCCCGGTGGGGCTTTGGTTAAGAATGATTTTTTAATCGCAAATAAAGGCCAGTATTGTAGGTCGGGTCAGCAAAACGCCACCCGACAATTTTACGGTTAAAAATGGGTTACCCTTCTATTACGCTGCGTACGTAGTCTGCCACTTCTTGGTTTTTACCGTTTTCAAACAAGCAGGCCTGAAACCGCGCACCGCCTACGGCAGTTTTTACCAATTCAGGGTCTAGGGCTTTTAGGGTGTCTAGGTAATTGTCTTTAGCTACAGCCGCCTTAACTTGGTTTAAGATCCCCGCGTTAGCCACTTGTGAGTCTTTGCGCTCCGGTGGGTAGCCTTGGCCTTTAACGCCGGTAAATGCTTTTTCAAACATATAGCGAATATTCAATTCTGCGCCCCAACCAAAGCCTTTGGCAAACGGCAGTGCCAGTGCGTTACCGTTGTTAATTTGAGCAAATAAGTAAGCATCTGCAGGTTCAATACAGTAGCCGCAAGTAACACCTGGGTGAGCGTTTAATGACATCAGCGCGCCTTGGCCGGTGCCACAGCCACTGACTACAAAATCTACCGCTTCGGAGTTCAATAGTAAGCTGGCCATAATGCCTAGGTGGATATAAGTTAAACGATGATCGTTATCGTCATTCATGCCTACATTAAATACGCTGTGGCCCTGCTCGGTAGCCACGGCGTTTAGCTCGTTTAGCACAGTGGCATTCTTTGATGCCTGGCTAAATTCGTTCATTAGTGCAATCTTCATGGGGGTGTCTCCTGTTAGTGGGCAGTTATTATATAGAAGGTGCAGCTGTGTACAAATGAAGAGTGCGGAAATTAGTACATATTTTGAGCAAAAATAGTTTGGTCTGTTTTATCCACGTTAACCCTGAAAATGCTCTAAGATATTCGCCAGTAACAATCTTGTAATATATGCAAAATTGAATAAAAATTAAGCGCATCTATCGCGCAAAGCAGCAACCATGTTCTTTACGCCTCAACGTACACAATTTTTTAAACCTCTCACCGGCAAATACCGCGAGCAAGTGGTGCAGTGTTTGTGCTTGTTGTATCAACGCCTTTATAGCGCAAATGCAGATTATGGCCACTCCTTGGGCCGCGATGCATTGGTTGAAATTTTTGAAGAGGCGTTAGCCCGTGCTCCGGTGTTAGATGGCGACGAAGATGAGGAGTTTACGCGGTTTAAAAACCTTCGCGAGCAAGCCAATTGGGTGCTCAAGCAATTGTTAGAGTTTGGCTGGTTAGAAAAGCAAGTAGACGCGGCCACACTGCAAAGCACTTACCCCTTCAGCCGTATGGGGCGTTTATTTGCACTGTCCTTGGTGGAAACCGACAGCACCCAGATTCGCACGCGTCACCGTAATACTCGTAATACGCTAAATGCGTTAGAAGCGTTTATAAACCGCGGCGAGGTGCATGATTTACTAGACGCTTTTGAATACTCAGAGCGCATTGTTACAGATTTTACCGATGTGATTTCTGAGTTAGAAGAGCGTAAGCGCGAGTTGGTACGTGAAGTAGAGTCGCAACAGTTGGTACAAAACGCCACAGACCAATTTTTTGAATTTATGGAGAAGCGCTTTGCCCCGGATGTGTCGGTACGCCTGTCAGCAGATTCTGTAGAGAAGCATCGCGCCAATATTCATAAAGCCATTCAAAAAAT
>CAYZQH010000135.1:5193-8551 GCA_964480055.1 uncultured Cellvibrionaceae bacterium | reverse complement strand
TATAATCGCGAGCTTCTGCGGTTTATTCTGGAAGACGCAGGGCATAGTTGTTTAGAGGCTGAAAATGGTCTGGTTGCTATCGAACAGTTTGAGGCAGATGACTCCATCGATTTGATTTTAATGGATGTGAATATGCCTAAAATGGATGGTATTACGGCAACTCAAAAAATTGTGGAGTCCAAGCATGAGCGCTATGTCACTATCATTTTTGTGACTGCGTTAGATAATACAGAAGTGCTTGTACAGTGTCTTAACGCAGGTGGGGATGACTTTGTACCTAAGCCCATAAACGAGCAGGTACTGCTCTCTAAAGTCAACGCGCATGTGCGTAACCAGGGGACATACAACAAATTACTGCTTGCCCATGATGAGTTAAGTAATCATCAGCAAGTGATGGATAGAGAGCATTCCATTGTAGAGCATGTATTTACCAACGGTATTGACCGAGCCGCCACACGCTGTAAAAACATAAATGCGTACACCTCTCCAATGTCCATGTTTAATGGAGATTTGGTTTTAACTGCGCCGTCTCCAGCCGGTGGTGAGTATGTGTTCATTGGTGATTTCACCGGCCATGGGTTGTCTGCCGCTATTGGTTCTCTGCCTGTTACCAGCATTTTTTTTACATACGTGGCTCGACAAGCCAGCGTCTCGGAGATTGCCACAGAGGTAAATACGCAACTTAACAGTTTGTTGCCAATGGGTATGTTTTGCTGCGCTACTATTTTTCATTTAGACAAAACTGGCACAGGGCTGACTATATGGTCAGGCGGTATGAACGATGCTATTTATGTATCTCAAGACCAAGATTTAACGTTGTTACCCGGTGACCATATGCCGTTGGGCATTCATACCCCTTGTGAGTTTGATGACAGTATGCAAATTCACGATTTGGAAGTGGGTGGGCATTTGTACATATATACCGATGGCGTCAATGAGGCCAAAAACGCAGAAAACGAGGAATTTGGCGAGAAGCGCATAGAACATATATTGACGAAACATTCGACGGGCCGTATTAAAGCCTTGGTCGATGCCGTACATGATTTTCAAGGTTGCAGTAAAGCACAGGACGACGATATATCCATCGTAGAAGCATTTTGTCGGCCGCTGGTGCACTTAAGTAAAGCAGATGGTAATTCTGTGGATGTTTCTGCCGATTATCATGCTGCGGAATGTTTCCCATGGTCGCTAAATATTACGCTCGAATCAGAAGATTTGCGCCGTACTGATACCATTGCACAGACGGTTTCTTTTTTAGGCTCTATTCAGGGTGTTGAGCTACACCAAGACAAGTTATTCACAATAGTGAGTGAGCTATACAACAATGCATTAGAGCATGGCGTATTGCGTTTAGATTCGAGTTTAAAAAACAGTCCGGAAGGTTTTGAGCGGTACTATCGGCTGCGAGAAGAACGACTAGCTGCAATAGTGAAAGACAGTATTGAAGTGTCTATTGAGTATATTCGGGGTACACCAAACCGAATTCGTATATCGTTAACAGACTCGGGAGACGGCTTTGATTTTGAGAAAAAGCAGCGCGAGCTAGATGCGAATGATGACTCCCATGGCCGTGGGCTTCATTTATTAAATTCGTTATGCTCAGAGCTTGCCTACGGTAATCAGGGTAAAACGGTTACCGCGTATTACGATTTTACCTAGTACCTTTTACTAAAGGTATTTTCAACGGTAAAAAACTAGCCGCTTGGGCTGTGTTATAAGCTCGCCGCAACCTCTATCATTGCATCAGTAATACGTAGGAGCTGAGCTTTAGAAATAACGTACGGCGGCATGATGTAAATTAGCTTCCCAAACGGGCGTAACCAAACCCCACGCTCAACAAACTTTGGAATAATTTGAGAGATATCGACCGGGGTTTTCATCTCTATGACGCCAATGCCACCAAACGCACGTGTGGTTTTTACATTGGGCAGCGCCTTGGCCTTTTCTAGCGCTTTGGTCAGTAGTACCTCCATTGTTTGGATGCGACTTCTCCAATCACTGGCCAAAAGTAGTTCTATACTTGCATTGGCCACAGCGCAGGCCAACGGGTTGGCCATAAACGTTGGGCCATGCATAAATACACCGGCTTCACCCGCGCAGATACCCGTACTAACTTCGTCTGAACACAGCGTTGCAGCCAGCGTCATGTAGCCGCCAGTCAGTGCTTTGCCAAGGCATAGAATATCTGGGTTAATGTTGGCGTGGTTACAGGCGAATAACTCTCCGGTGCGACCAAAACCGGTGGCAATTTCATCGGCAATGAGTAACACATCGTATTCTTTACACAGTGATTCAACAGTTTGTAGTATTTGTGGAGAATAAACACGCATGCCTCCAGTGCCCTGCAAAATGGGCTCTAATATAAAACCCGCCACTTCGTGATGGTGGTGTTTAAACAGCGTTTCCAATTGGCGGACGTAATCAACGTCTTCTGGAGTATCAAACCCAATCGGTGGCGCAGGAATAAAAATATTTTTGGGTAAGATAGAGGAGAACAAATGGTGCATACCGGTAATTGGGTCGCAAACAGACATGGCTCCTAGGGTGTCACCGTGATACCCGTTTCTAAAGCTAAAAAACCGGGTTTTTTGAGGCTGGTCTTGGCTCATCCAAAATTGAACAGCCATTTTTAAAGCGACCTCCACGGCCACAGAGCCCGAATCAGCAAAAAAAACACGAGATACCTTGTCGGGTGTAATTTGGACCAGAGTTTTTGCCAATTGAACAGCAGGCTCGTGAGTTAAGCCACCAAACATGACATGCGCCATGGAACGGGTCTGGTCTGTTACGGCTTTATTTAGCGTTGGATGGTTGTACCCGTGAATAGCGCTCCACCATGAGGCCATGCCATCTATCAATTTTGTCCCATCGTTTAGGGTGATTGTACATCCAGAGGCGCTTTTTACGGCATAAATGGGGCTTGTATGGGCACTGGCGTATGGGTGCCAGATGAGTTGACGGTCAAGTGCAATAAGAGGGTCGTCTGATTCGGTCATTAGAGGCTTAGCTATACGTACAACGGTCTACCCGAAATTGGGCGGTGCTCGCCCAGTGTAACATTAGCCGCTTAGAAGGTTGAAAAAGGCTAAAAGCCTTTCTCGCTGGTCAATACTAAAGTGGGTAAAAGCGCAATATAAACGAAGGCAGTTGTAGGGTTTGCGTTGTGCTTTAGCCGCTTTAACTGTCACGCGCCCCTGGTAAGTAAACTCCTCACTGAATTCAATATTGCAATCTCCCTGCAGCCCTCTAAGTGCGCTGGTGTTATTCAAAATCACACCCGGTTGCAAGCACGTCAGTTCAAATTTATGGGGTGAAAACTGCGTTAGGGTGCCAAAAAATTGGCCGTTAAGAGGGATCA
>CAYZQH010000135.1:0-5093 GCA_964480055.1 uncultured Cellvibrionaceae bacterium | reverse complement strand
CCCTCATCAGTATTCAGCCTAGCGTATATAGGGCTTGTATTTTCACAAGCAGAAAGCTCAGACACATCCGACACTGTCCAAACTAAATCGAAGGATTCAACGGCTAGAGACCACGCCTCCCGGTTTTCATTAACAGGTGTTGAAGCGGGTTTTGCTGCTACTTTTGTGGATTTACGCAGGCGACTGAGTAGTGCGGGCACAAGTTTCCTCTCTGAGTAATGGCAAATTTTTGGCGAATATTGCGTGCTCATCTTTGTATTTGAGGGGATTGCAAGGTTTATACCTAAGCGGTGCAAATATTTTGGGTAATTGGTATTTAACAAGCGGCGTTAAACTTAAGTTCACAGCTTGGGTTGAAAATCGTACAATGCGCCACCTTTTACAAACCACTAGGTGTACGGTGCATGACAGGGTCAGGTGAGCGCAAGAGTCGATTGGAATTCAACAAGCTGCAGAAGCGATTGCGGCGCCATGTAGGGCAGGCAATCGTGGATTTCAACATGATCGAGGCTGGCGACAAAGTCATGGTATGCCTGTCCGGTGGTAAGGATTCCTACACCATGTTGGATATCTTAATGAACCTGCAAAAAACGGCCCCCATTGATTTTGAGCTTGTTGCCGTCAATTTGGATCAAAAGCAGCCAGGCTTCCCAGAAGAGGTACTACCAAACTACTTAGCATCATTAGGTGTAGAGCACCACATTGTCGAGCGTGATACCTATAGCATTGTGAAATCTGTGATCCCAGAAGGTAAGACCACGTGTGGTTTATGTTCACGCCTGCGTCGAGGGACGTTGTACGGTTTTGCCGAATCTATTGGCGCCACAAAAATAGCACTGGGCCATCATAAAGATGATATTGTTGAAACTTTATTTTTGAACTTGTTTTACGGCGGTCGCTTAAAGGCTATGCCGCCTAAACTATTGTCAGATGATAAACGCAATATCGTGATTCGGCCTATGGCGTATTGCCGTGAGAGCGATGTGGCTGCATACGCACAAGCCCGGGAATTCCCCATCATTCCTTGCAATCTGTGTGGGTCGCAAGAGAACCTGCAGCGTCAGGCCATCAAAGCAATGTTAATGCAGTGGGACAGCACGCAGCCAGGGCGGGTAGAAACTATCTTCTCTGCACTACAAAAGGTATCCCCATCTCAGCTGGCAGATCTAAATTTATTTAACTTTAAAGACTTGGCTATAGACAGAAGTACCGCGCCCAAAAGTCATGTGAAGGATCATGACGATACTTTTACATCCCATACGGGCACCGAAGAGGTGCAATTTGTGAATCTGCTAGATCAATAATACTAAAGTTTTAATTGTTGGTTAATATGGTTGTATTTTTAATTGATAAGTACTAATCATTAAAAAATTTTACGTCATTTTTTTAATAAATTAGGATTAGCTATCAATTATTATACTGGTACCTTTTTCTATTTCCAAAAAATATATATAAGATGCCTAACATACTAAAAATGTCTAAAAAAACATTAATAGCATGTTGCAATTAGATGACGGTTTAGGGTCGCTCGTCAGATAAAAGTTTCCACAGAAGCTGTGGATAAGTTGGTGGATAGTCTCTTAGAAACAATCGCTACCCCCCGGTATTACTGGCCCCCTCTCAATTTGATCAAAAATTAAACTTATTAAAAAAATCTTTTAAAAACAATAGCTTACGAAGAATGCGGGTAATATAAGCGAGATATTCCTTGTGGGGGTTGAATTAAAAAACGAATGGCGTTATGTGCACTTGGTTTGTGCATAAAAGGTTTGCAGACACTAACTGAAAATTGCCTTAGTCATAAAAATTTCATATATCAACGTTGATGGAGCAGAATTTTGTGCTACGAGGCATGTGTAAAATTTGTTCTTCTTGTATTGATTTAATGCAAAATTACGCGCTGGCGAGCAGTTCGCTTCGGGTTGTTCGGCTAACAGTTCTGATGGACGGTAACTGAACCTTTCCTGGGGCTGCGAAGAGGTCTAGTGGTGATGGCCGCCAACGCCATGAGCATGGCCGTGTACGACTTCCTCTGATGTGGCTTCTCGTACAGAGTCGATTCGTACGTTAAATACCAAAGTTTTGCCAGCGAAAGGGTGGTTAAAGTCAACCTCCACCATAAACTTCCCGGCTTTGACCACGCTCCCATTCACAACACCTTGCTCTGTTTGGACTTTTACAAGTGTGCCAGGCAGGAGGCGTTTGTGTTTGCTGGCCAAATGCTTAACGGGGACACGTTTAGATGCGTTGGGCCTGATGGGGCCGTAGGCTTGTTCTGGCGGCAAGGTTACCTCAAGTTCATCTCCAGCAGCTTTTCCTTCCAATGCGTCCTCTAGCCCTTGTAAAAGATTGCCCGCTCCGTGCAGGTAAGCCATTGGTACTTCGGCTTGATTACTTTCAATGACGTTACCGTCTTGCTCGCTAAGCTGGTAAAAAATCGTCGCAACGCAGCCGTCTTTAATTTCCATGTTTGAATCTCGTCAGTGAATATCGTTTTTGATTGGGTCGCAATGCTAACCAATATCCAGCCTTTGTTGGGCGCAAAGTTAAAGAGTAGTCGAGTAATTGGTTGTTTAATGTTCAATTTACGTCAGTGGTTGTATTGGTAGAGCGGGCGCCTATAATCTCTGTCCAAGTTGCCGTGTGGCAAAGTGGGGTTCTGCATTAAAGGAGCAACGTACGTTTGCGGTTATATACGCTGATGACTGTAATACGTGCATATGCATGAGGGCGCCTCTAAAAATAGTAATTTTTGTTTAAGTGCAAGAAAGTACCGCCCGGAGAACCGCAGTTTACGTGTAGTAAATGAGGATTTGAGGACGGAACTGACGCAGCAATCGAACAAAACGTGCATTTTTAGAGGTGTCCATGATGTAGACCCAGATTCTTACAACGACCTTAGGGGACATACATGCGCTTAAATTGGGGTAGTGTTTTCAAGATAGTTCGATTAAAACCAGTATTGGTAGGCTTGAGCAGCCTACTGCTTACCTGCTGTGCCAGCCAAGGTTTAACCCCGCCGTCAGCGCTTCCTGCGGTTCAATGGCAAGAGTATACCGCCGAAGAGGCCAAAAAATTCAGCGCAACCTGTCAAGATGATTACCATTTAGCCGAGCAGCAGTTCACGTCTCTGGAGCAGGGCGTTGTTAAGCCTCAGTTGCTAGATGCCATTAACGCTTTAGACATCACCTTAGACCGTGTTGCCAGTAGTGCGAGCCTATATAGGAATGTACATCCAGATGCAGACGTAAGAAAGGCTGCAGATGAATGTCAACAAAACGTCGCTGCACTCTGGAGTAAGATGGCATTGTCGCGGCCTATTTATGAGCAGTTAAAGGCACTAAAACTTAATGAATTGAATCAATTGGATCAGCGTTTTGCTACCGAGATGCTCGAAGGGTTTGAGCTTTCAGGAGTCAATAAGAATAAAGCAACGCGCAAAAAAATTGCCGCTTTAAATGACGAAGTCATAAAAATAGGCCAGAAATTTAATCAAAATATTCGTGACGATGTTAGGGAAGTAGTTGTTGGACCCAAAGAACTGTCAGGCCTGCCACAAGATTATATTGATGCTCACCCCGTAGGTGACGACGGTAAAGTGGTGTTAACAACCCGCATGCCAGATTATTTACCCGTTGTTCAATACGCCCATAGTGATGACTTACGCCGTAGAATGTTTGAGGCTTATAGGAACCGAGCTTACCCTAACAACCAAGAAGTACTTAGAAGCCTACTAAAAGCGCGCTATGAATTAGCCCAACTTGTTGGCTATACCAATTATGCCGATTATGTCACTCAGGACAAGATGATAGGTTCTGCTAAAAATGCTCAGGATTTTATCGACAAAATAACACGCTTAGCAAAACCCGCGGCCGAGGCCGATTATCAACAGTTATTGACTCGCTTGAAAAAAGACAACCCTAATGCCAAAGAGGTAAAAGATTGGCAAAAATCTTATCTAGAAAACGCAGTTAAAACTGAGCAGTTTCAAGTAGATGCACAAGCGGTGCGCGAGTACTTTGCCTACAACAATGTGCGTGATGGCATATTTCAGTTGGTAGAGCGGTTGTTTGGGGTAGAAATCGTCCCTTGGCAAATCAGCACTTGGCATAAATCTGTAGAGACCTATCAAATTATTGAGCGTGGAGAGTTAGTCGGGCAGTTTTATTTGGACATGCACCCACGCGAAGGTAAGTACAGTCATGCTGCCGCGTTTGGGGTGCGTGAAGGTGTAAAGGGGGTGCAAACGCCCATTGCGGCATTGGTTTGCAACTTCCCAGGTGGTGATGGCACGCAAGGGCTGATGGAGCATTCACAAGTGGAAACGTTCCTTCATGAATTTGGTCATTTGTTGCATGGCTTATTTGGTGGGTTTCAACCTCGGGTGATGCTATCGGGAATCAACACAGAGCGAGACTTTGTAGAAGCGCCGTCGCAAATGTTAGAAGAATGGGTATGGGATAACCAAACCCTTAAGAGCTTTGCCAAAAATTCAAAAGGCGAGGTAATTCCTGATGCGTTAATAGAGAAAATGCAAGCGGCTCGGAATGTGAGCAAAGGTTGGATGACCCAATATCAAATGTTTTATGCCGCGCTCTCACTCAATATTTATACCCAAGACCCAACCACGCTAGATTTTGACCAATTAACCCAGTCTTTACAAAAACAATACGCACCATTTGCCTACGTACCCAATACGCATTTTTATACGTCTTTTGGTCACCTATACGGGTATTCCGCCATTTATTACACCTACATGTGGTCGTTGGTGATTGCAGCCGATATGTTCAGCGAGTTTGAAAAACACGGCATGAATAACACATCGGTGGCTGCGCGTTATAGGAAGGCTGTTTTGGCCGCCGGTGGCACAAAAGACGCAGCCGATTTGGTTGAAGATTTTTTAGGCCGGCCCTATGAATTTGACGCATTTGCCAAACAATTATTAAAGGGCACCAAATAATGATTTACCGCGCTTTTGTATATTGCTTTTTGTTTATAGGGCTTGTTGGCGTTGGCGCTGGTTGTAGTAGTGATAAGGCGCAAAACGTGACAGGCCAGAGTGAGCCACTTAAGCGATTGAATGTGTCCAATGC
>CAYZQH010000134.1:0-8559 GCA_964480055.1 uncultured Cellvibrionaceae bacterium | reverse complement strand
CATGTGGGTGTGAGTACCTACAGTCAAACCGTAACCTTAACCGGTGGGTTTGGCGGTGATTTCCATGTGGATAACGAGATTAAACTCACCGAGCAAGGCAGCGTGTGTTTTGAAACCGAAGGCGAGGGTGACAGCGCAAAAGTTGTGGGTATCACCAGTGACGGCTGCCCTGCTGAGGCAGCGCTATTCACGGTAACCGCCCTAGAGCCAAGCGGAATGACGGGCGTGGCTGACGTTGCCCTTGGCAGCATGGTCACTAATGCCCATGCCGATGGCGGTATCATGAGCTTAACCGAAGGTGTGTTGATGGAAGGTGCCACGGTGTCTTTCAATGCTGGCGACCTTACTAGCTTTAAGGTGCCCACGTGCGGTGTTATCTCTACAGACAGTGCATCAGATTATTGTACCAACGCAGGTAATACAGAAACTCAGTTGGGCTTTTTTGAAGTCACGCAAGGTGCCAACGGTTTAGAAATGAACATTGCCAGTGCCTTGGTTGGCATTATCACTGTAGAAGGCCCAGTGACAGAAACCGGCGCCATTTCACTGACGGACTTTGGTCATTACAAAGTTATGGATGCTAATCAAGATGCCATTATGGAAGTGGGTATTGATGTGCACCCCAATGCAGACGGCACCACCACCAACATATGGGGTCGCTTCCATTCGGTACCCATGGGCAGTAGCTATGACGGTACTGGTGATGCCACGCTACAGTTGCAGTCTCCTGGTTACTTCCGTGTAGATACCGCCAGTGGTCAACCGGTTGGTTTTGATGTGCGCTTTATCCGTGCTGCGGAGATGAAAATCGCTTGGTTCCTAGAGGCGCCAAGATTGGGCATTCCTGGGCCGCACGATGTGGATGGCGACGGTGTGAATGATCTGTCTGGCACCTACACCAATGGCTTGTGGACATTCGCTTTTGCCCCACACATTGAGCGTGTAGAAGTGTTTGGCCCTAACGGCCAAACCACGTTAGAGGCGGCAACGGATGGGTCTTTCTCCACCACAGTAGAAGAAGGCCAGGGTTATGTGGAGTTTGGCTTAGGCTTTGGCAATGTTCAGTTCAATGTGTTTGTGAACATGCACGGCAATGGCGAAGGCGAGTTAGGCTGGTATGAAATCTTTGGTGGCCCAGGTGGTGGTGATGGCGGTGGCCAATGTCATGACTGCCCTCAATCCCTGTTTGATTTTGGCTTAAAAGAGGGTGATACCTTTACCTTGAGCACAGATGACACAGGCTTTCATTTAGACGGCACTACAGGCTCACCGCTTATTGTTGTTACAGCCACGGCAGCGTCCATCAATGTGGCACTACCGAGCGATGCTTCTGGCGTGAGTTTGGGCCGTTACAACGATATGACTCAACAATACGAAGAAGGCACCACGTTTGATTTACCGCGTGGCTTACCTTATCCACAGGCCGTTGATTACAACCCAACCTCTGGAGATTCGTACCGCTTTGAATTTTTAGATACGGGCTTTGATGTGTCTGTGCGCGTTTATCGTAACGACCAGCCATACCAAGGGCCACCAGAAGAGCATGAGACCCGTGATTCTGACGGAGACACCGTGATGGATCATGAGGATAACTGCGTGGCTATCGCCAATATGGACCAGCTAGATACTGACGCCAATGGCATTGGTGATGCGTGTGATGTAGCACTGTCTTTGGATATGACTGGTGTATACCTGGCCACCTTAACGCCAGAGTCCGGTGCACAAGAGCTTGATGAGAGCACTGGCCAATGTATGGATATGGTGGCAGAAACCCTATTGGTTGACATCAAAATGATGGGTAACCAAGTGATGCTACATGTAAAAGGTGAAGACGATGGCGGCTTAGTGGGTACAGCGGCAGAGGGTTCCACCGCGGGTACATTAACCGTAACCTTCTTGGGTGACAGCGAAGGCGGCTTTGTGCCCCAGCCAGGCACCTACACAGACGGTCAAGGTTTTACCTTTAGCTTTACTGATACTCACACCAGTGATGATGGCACAGCCAGTTGTGTTGGGGGCGCTGTGGTTAACGCGGTACCACCCACCCCGGTTACCGAGCAAACCGAGCTAGAAGGCACCGCTTTCAACTGGTTTGAAGCGGACGTATGGCACGATACCGCGGGCATGCCCATGGCTGAGTTTGAGCATGGCATAGTCAGTGACGCCAGCCCCGAAGTTCAGTACTTATGGGATTTCACCACCGAAGCGTGGGTAGATGTTACGTCTGACTCTGAAGGTGAAATGTACGTGGTTGGCGCCAACGGCGTGACCAATGTGGATGACATCTTTGTGATAGGCAGCTTTGGTGCAGGCGGTGAAGGCGCCATTGTAAGCCCCTCCATTGCTGGCAGTGCCTTTACGGATATGAGCTTTGAAATCCAAGCGGCGGCGTTTGATGTGGGTGGCCTACCCGTGGCCAACTTCATAGAGCCTGCGTTCCATGTTGGCATTCCCAAAGACAAGCTTTTTACTAGTGGAGCCAAAGCTTATGCGGCAACTATGACGCCGGTGGCACCGGCCTATGAGTTTGAGTGCGACGGCAATGATGACTCAGTGTTAGCCAATTACGTGTGTAAAAACCTAGTAGCCATGGACTTTATGGAAGACGCCGCCAGTGGCGCGGTGACGCTAAACCCCGCCACAACCTTGGACGATGTGGTGAACCTAGCGGGCTCTGTGGTACCTATGGCGCCCATTGGTTTAAGTCATGGGGATTTTGGTGGCCGCGTGATTGGTTACTTGTTCTCGGATGATGGCACTACCACCGGGGCTAATTTGCATGTCTCCTATGTGCGCGAAGGTTTTGACGGCTCCCGCGAGCAATTAGGTATGGGCCCGGCCACAGTCGGTACCGCTGGCCCACACGCTACCTTGGAGTTTGCCATTCCTGCGCCGTTACGCACCAAAGTAGATTTAGACGAACACGGCAGTATCTTCCTTTTTGTTGAGCAAGAGCTAGATCAAACTGCATTGGTGCGTATGGGCTTTATTCGCAGTGGTGTTGAGCGATTTATGGTGTTTAATGACATTGCCGCAGGTGATGTAACCACCGGCTTCGCGCCCGATTTAAGCTTGCTCGGTGGTGAGCCAAATGGCGGCGGTGAAATGCCAGTGGACTCTGACGGCGATGGTGTGCCAGATGCGGACGACCCTGCACCCAATGACCCCAACATTCCAGGTAATGGTGGCGGCATGCCGGTGGATTCAGATGGCGATGGTGTACCCGATAGCGAAGACCCTGCACCCAATGATCCAACTATTCCAGGTTCAACGCCACCTGCGGGTGATGCCGTCAAAGGCGCGTCTGATTACACAACGCAGTGCGCTGTATGCCACGGCCCTAACGCCGAGGGTACGTCCATTGCAATGGGCCTGCTTCCGTTAAAACCCACCTACACCACCGGTGGCTCCACCGTAGCTATGGATTTTATTCAGTACACCGTTGAGTTAATGCCTCAAGGCAATGCAGCGGCATGTGACGAGACCTGCGCGCGCGATATATTAGCCTTCTTACACGAGGAGAGTATGCCGCCCGTTGAACCACCCAAGGATATAGACGGCGACCAAGTATTTGATGACGAAGACAATTGCCCCGTGGTTGCTAATGCCGATCAAGCTGATGCCGACAACAATGGTTTAGGCGATGCTTGCGATGTGGCAGGGCTACCGGATTTTAACGGCACTTACCTGGCCGAGCTGGCTTTTGCTGCAGGCTCTACAGAGTTTGACGAATCTTTGGGTGACTGCATGGCATCTGAAGGCGGCAGTTTCTTAGTGGATGTAGAAATGCACGGCAACCAAGTCATCATTGACCTAGGTGATAATGACAAGGTCTACGGCGTGGTAGATGGAAGCGCATTAACAGTGCTTGGGCATGAGGGTTTTGTGCCTGCAACGGGGTACTTTGTTGATGGCCAAGGCTTTGGTTTTGACTTTACCGACACCAGTGGCGATGCCGCGGGCGTGGTTACTTGCGCAAGTAGTGGCACGTTAACCGGTTTGCCGCCAATGCCTACAGCGGCGCAAGCCGCCGTTGACACTGGTATTGCTTGGTTTGAAGCCGACAGCTTTGATACCAATAACGACGGCATAGATGATACGGCAGAGCTAGAGTACGGCGTAATCTCGACCACTGCCGTTGAGCAAATCTTTCAGCTAAATAGTGCATCGGGCTGGGTGGATGTGTCTGCCTCCGAAATGGGTAATAACTACTTCTTAACGCCAACGGGCATTGAAACGGATGACGACTTGTATGCCGTGGAAGGGTTCCCAGCTACGGATACCGTGCTGATTGGGGCCACGCGCATGGGCAGCTTAACCAGTAACGGGCTAACGGAAGTGAAGCTAGGCACCTTTGACCTTACAGGTGTGCCTATGATGGCTTTGCTAGATGAAGGCTTTGAAAGTTATGTGGACCCAACGCAGGCCTTCTCTAGTGGCGACGAAGCCTACTTGGCAGAGCTAACTAATATTTCTGATACCTACAACTTTTGGTGTGACTCTGATTTTAACGTCACGCTTACGTGCAATAACATTGTGAATGTGGGGGCAGACTTTAACGCCCCAGTTGCGGCCACTAGCTTAGATGACGTGGTCAATGCCAGTGCATCTTTAGCTGCTGGGACAGCCGTTGGCCATTTGTATATTGGCAGAGATGAAATAGGTATGGTTGATGCCGTGATTGTATCGGATGATGGTACAGCAGCCGGTACTGGTCTTGAGGTGGTATACGTCTTAAACCCGCACGACGGCGGCGCACCTTCAGAGGTGGGCAGTGGTCCAGCTGCATTGGCAACCGTGGGGGCCGCCTCGGTACTGCAGTTTGAAGTGCCGCTAGATTTACGCGACATGTTGGATATGGATACCGACGAAACTGGCTTATTCCTATTTGCCGAATCCACCTTAGATGGCACAAGTATTGTGCGCTTAGGCGAGCGCATTGCCGCAGGCCAACTGGTGGAGCGCACCATGCTCTTTAACACCAGCGCCACCAGCGCGATTTTAACGCCTCCATCCTTGCCTTAGTCGGCTTTGGCGTAAAGCCAATCCGCCACTGTGTGTTAACCCCCGTAAAGCTTAGTGCTTTGCGGGGGTTCTTTTTTTGCGTTCATATTAACGCGGTCTAAAAGCGGCTGTATTTGCCGTCTTTCTCAGAGCTCATTTCAAGCTGAATATCTATACTTTAGACGGATGAGTAAAAAGTTATTGATGCGTGTTGTTGAGCTTGTGCTCAGGAATTACGCAGAGTTTAGACAGAGTCATTTTACCTTTCACGCCATGAAACGCTCCGCAACTACAACACTCTTGCACTGGATGCGGCTTTGAAGGCAACTAAGAACAAATTTGGTGAGTACCGAGTACGTCTTTTGTTCTTAAGTAACGAGAAGTCGGTTGTATTTTGAGGTGGCGCAAGGTGGCAATGTAAATGTTTTAGTGGCACCATCCAATCGTGATGGAAGGCCTAAGTTATTACGTGTACTCATGCTAGTGGATAAAGGGTATCTAGTTATCGTATTGGTCCGACAGTAAAAAACTAGGCACAAATTCAAAACGATAGGCTGTACTTATTGGGTTTTGCTGGATTATCAAGAATTATTCCTTCCATGTGAATAATACATAAGGGTATAAATACCAATGATTTGGGTATTTTTAATGTCATCTAATGCCGAACGTTGTCGCCGACGACTATGCAGCAGATAAAAAATTTTTTTCTGGCAGCTTGTGTTGGCTGCGCACTATTAGATGCTGGCTTGGCCTACGGAGTGGATCGTGTATTGCTTCAGGCGCCTGCTCAGCACTATAAAACCCCCTATGGATTTGCATTACTCAATGAGGCGCTTAAAGCAACCAAAAATCAATATGGCCCGTATACATTGGCGTATTCTGATACATATATTCAAAGAAGCCGAATTTATTGGGAAATGCAGAGCGGGGAAAAACTCAATGTGGCAGTAGCGCCACCTCTTCAAGAGTGGAAGGACGGTGTTCTGCGTATTCCCTTTCCTGTGTTTAAGGGGGTAGCAAGTTTTAGAATTGGGTTGGTGATGAAAGAAAATACTCATCTATTTAAAAATACCACCAATTTGAAAGGTTTAAAGCATGCGTCCTATGGCACGGTTAAACAGTGGACGACGACTAAAGTTTTAGAGAACCTTGATTTTAAATTGGTGTATGGCCGTGGTAAAAACGAGCTAATGCATATGATGGCGGCCAACCGCTTCGATGTTTTTTCTCGCGGAATTCATGAGGTATTTGACGAGTACGCCACTTGGGAGAAGCAATACCCTCAATTGATGGTGGAGCCACACATAGCGATATTTACTTATTTGCCCAATTATTTTCATGTTTCCCCTACTGCCCCTAGATTGGCGCGGCGCATAGAAGAGGGATTGTTGATGATTCATAAGAATGGAACTTTAGATAAAATTTTTTATCGCTTTCACAGCAAATTTTTGATTGATGCGGGTTTGCAAGAACGCAAAATATTTGAAATTACTAATCCCAATCTAGAGCCTGGTATGTTAGAGCATGACCGGCCCTATTTATTAGACCTAAAATCCCTGGGTAACCTTTAAAGTTCAAACCCAAACATTCCACCTGTATTATGAGCAGGGGAAGGCGCTCCAAGTTTAGATAGATTATTCTGATAGGTTTTATAGATTAGCGGTTTAATAATCATGTATTGGTGCGCGCCTGATGCATTGCTACGGCGGGTGAATTTTTATTTTGCGCTATCTAAGGTGGGCGTGCTTTTGAGATTATTTTTAATGTGATCTTGCCATGCTCGGTGAAATTTTGTCTTCCGAGCGCAAAATGCCATGTACATTCATGCCGATACTATCTAATCGCCAATGATCGTCTTGCCATAGCTCGTACCCTAAATTTAAACCGCTGTAGGAATATAGAGGGGGTTCGAAACGGTTGATTGCTCGCTCGATGCTCAAGGTATTACTCAGGCTTATTAGAATGCGCCAACCTGGCGAGACGTCCGTGCTCGCCGGGTTGGCGCATCTTGAATTACTTACTGTTCTCTCAGATGTGCGAGTGCTGTTGTTAACGCTTCGTCTTGGTCCTCTTTTGATGGAAAGGGTACGTCTATATCGACGGGGATGCCTTGTCGTTCAAACCAGGTTCCATTGGGCGTTAAATACCATTCATTGGATAAGCCAAAGAAAATTGGGCTGGAGACACGACCTTCTAGAACATCGGAAAGTGAACCCGCTGTGGCCTCGCCAATAAGCGTTGTGTTCGGGCGCTCGCGCATGATGAGTGTAAAAATTTCTGCGGCGCTGGCGGTAGATTCGCTCGTAAGCAAGGCAATAGGTCCCGTAAAATTGAGCGTGTTTGCTGGTTTTATATACACATCGCGGAGGGGCGTGCGGCTGTCGTTCAGGCGGGCTTGTTTTCGGTAAACGAGGACTTCATCCGTGAAAAAATGCTTGGCAATAGCGTGGCTGACCAAATCATCACCACCCTGATTTAAACGGATATCAATGATCAAACCGTCCACCCGTATGAGATCGGCCATAATGACTTTCATTAATTGGGTTGCAAGCTCGAAGTCAGTTTGCCCATCGGAGTCATCGTCGCTGAATTCAGACATGTCCGTGATGAGTAAATAACCCATGTTGTCGTCAGTGATGTACCACAAGAAGCTACCTAGGGCCGATTTAATGGTACTGTCGTCCGCGGGTACCTTTAGCGTCGCGACTATGCCATCAAGACGCTCGTTTTGATATTCTTCTAACGCATCTTCCTGTCGCTCTGATAGTGGCGGGGTTAAGGCTTCTTTTGTTAAAAACTCTTCTGCGAGTTTATCAATAATAGTGGGTTTAGCGCTGACATTGCGGAAGTCTTCGGCGTCTTCAAGGTCTTCGCCGTTGGGGTTCAAGCCAACGTAAACATGGGAGTCTTCTAGTGGTTCGATCATGTCGGCTAAGAGGGCGAATAACTCGGCTTCATTTTCAGCGGCGATGGCTAGCGGATAAAATTCTTCATAAAGCATTGCCCAGTTTGTGCCGCTTAGCTCAAAGTTCAAATAGTATTCATCGAAGTAATTCCAGAAGAAGTTGAAATCGTCTTCGGGGTTAAATACATAGTTATCACTACCGTAAATTTGCGGCAGTGTCGTTTGACAGGCGCTGGGTATTGCCGTTTGTCGAGTATAGATCGCCCCGGGTATCAGCCGGGATTCAGTGAATTCTATATATGATCCGTCTGCCGCAATTTTTGTGATTGCTGCAAGCTCTTCCTCGGTCATGTCGCTTTCTTGCTCCGAGATTAAGCATTGCTGCTGAGTAAACAAATAGGTGGTGATATCGTATGCATCGCCATTCCAGTCGATGCGATACACTCTGCCGTAGGCATCTGCTTGCCAAGCGCCTTGGTAAATAGCATCGTTCGAGTGCGCGCCCGAACTAGAACTCGTTGAAGAGCTTGAGGAGCTAGAGTGATTACAGCCACTTAATATGAGGCTAATGAGTAGTGCTGTGGATGCTAAATAGGGTTTCATACATATTCCTTGCGTTTAAGTCTAAAAGAGTATGTAAAGCTTATGAG
>CAYZQH010000133.1:0-8651 GCA_964480055.1 uncultured Cellvibrionaceae bacterium | reverse complement strand
GCGCGGTTGCGGAGTCCATTCAGGCATACGGCTCGCTTGGAAGTATCACTCCAGTTGGTACGCCAATGCCAGTGTCTGGTAGCGAAGGAGCTGAAAACACCACCGAAGTGGTCCCACCTTTGGGGTACGCTATTGCCCAGCTCAAAGGGGTATTTATTCTGGCAGAGAACACTGAAGGCCTGATTGTGGTGGATATGCATGCTGCCCACGAGCGCATTACCTATGAGCGTATGAAAGCGCAACTTGAAGCCAGTGGCATACAGTCGCAACCTTTGTTGGTGCCGCTGAGTATTGCGGTGAGTGAAAAGGAGGCGGGCTATGCGGAGCAAAACCCAAGCACCTTTACGCGCCTTGGGTTTACATTGGCGCGTGTGGGGCCCGAATCCTTATTGGTACGGGAGGTTCCGGTGGTGCTCAATAAAGCCGACGTGGAAACTTTGGTGCGCGACGTACTGTCTGATTTAATCGAGCACGGAGTAAGCTCGCGCATTCAAAACCATATGCATGAACTATTGGGCACCATGGCGTGCCACGGTAGTGTGCGTGCCAACCGTAAACTGACCATTCCCGAAATGAATGCGTTGCTCCGCGATATGGAAGTTACTGAGCGCAGCGGCCAATGTAATCATGGTAGGCCCACCTGGGCGCAAGTAACCATGGCAGAGCTGGATGGTTTATTTATGCGAGGGCAGTGATGGCTACATCGGGTGTTACTGCTGTTAAACCTTTGGCCATTGCTATCATGGGGCCGACTGCTTCGGGTAAAACGGACTTGGCTATTGGTTTGCACCAAGCACTGGGCGCCCCAATCATTAGTGCAGATTCTGCGTTGATTTATCAAGGGATGGATATTGGCACGGCAAAACCCAGTGCAGAAGAGCTGGCCAAAGCGCCCCACGCACTGATCAATATTAAAGACCCTGCCCAGAGGTACTCGGCGGCAGAATTCGCGCGCGATGCAACCGAATTAATAGAAGTTGCGGTCGACCAAGGTAAAACCCCTGTCGTCGTCGGGGGCACCATGCTGTATTTCAAGGCGTTGCTTGAGGGTTTGGCGGATATTCCGGCGTCTACGCCAGAAGTGCGCAAAAAAGTGGAGCAAGAGGCCACGCAGATAGGTTGGCCTGCAATGCACGCTGAGCTAGTTAAGGTGGACCCTGTTTTAGCGGCAAAGCTACACCCCAATCATTCGCAAAGAATTGGGCGTGCTATAGAGGTGTACCGTATGACAGGTAAACCCTTAAGTGCTTGGCAGGCTCAGGCAACTTGTGGGTTGTTGCAGCGCTACCGCTGGATACAAATAGCAATATCGCCCACTGACCGAAGTGTGTTGCACCAAAGAATAGCGCAGCGGTTTGATTTGATGCTTAATAACGGGTTGATAGAAGAGGTCAAGGCGCTTTATGCGCGTAAAGATTTAAACCCAGATATGCCAGCCATTCGGGCGGTGGGGTATCGCCAAGTGTGGGAATACCTAGAGGGCCAGGTGGATTACAACACCATGCGCGACAAAGGCATTGCCGCTACGCGCCAATTGGCCAAGCGGCAACTCACTTGGCTGCGGTCTTGGCACGATTTAAGCTGGGTGAACACGCTAGATTCAAACGGCCAAACCCGCAATTCAGATGAAATTTTGGTGAAAGCCTTGGAACTTGTTAGGCAATCCACCCTATAATAGCCAGCCGCGTGTAAAGCTTGGGGGGTTTTAGCTTTAGGCGCTTTTTTGCTTTCTGAGTAATTGTTAACCATGCTTAGAAGACAGCTGCTATCAGATACAGATTAGGGCGAATAGAATAGTGCAGTGATTGCTATTTGTGCCGGGGTTGGCGTTGTCTGCTACGTTGATTGTATAAGGGTAACTCGTATGTTGAGTTACCAACGCTTGAGTCGGGCTTACGTGGCTATATTAAACAGCCTTTAATAGGGCCGACAATCTAATAATATTTATATCCTTATAAGGAGAATGACCATGTCAAAAGGGCACAGTCTACAAGACCCTTACCTTAACGTGTTGCGCAAAGAGCGTATCCCTGTCTCTATATACTTGGTTAATGGCATTAAGCTACAAGGCCAAGTGGAATCGTTCGATCAATTTGTTGTTTTACTCAAAAATACCGTAAGCCAAATGGTGTATAAGCATGCCATATCTACCGTGGTGCCTTCGCGCCCAGTACGTGTGCCTATGCTGAACCCTGACGCTGCTGGTGAAGATGGGGAAGCCGAAGGCTGAGGTGATCGTTGTTTTTTGATCGACCCGACTCCGGTGAGCTGGCGGTTTTGGTTCACCTGGAGATTTCACAAGCTTCGCAAGCCGACGATCCAAGAGAGTTTGAAGAGCTGGTTCTATCTGCCGGAGGGGACCCTGTTGCCACGTTAAATGGTGCACGGGCCACACCCACTGCCAAATATTTTGTGGGTACCGGGAAGCTGGAAGAGCTACGCCAGTTAGTCAAAGAGCATGACGCTCATCTGGTTATTTTTAACCATAACCTTTCCCCTAGCCAAGAGCGTAATATTGAGAATGAGCTGGATTGTCGTGTCTTAGATCGCACCGGTTTAATCCTGGATATTTTTGCCCAGCGCGCCCGCACACACGAAGGCAAGCTTCAAGTGGAGCTGGCCCAACTGCAGCATATGTCCACGCGGCTAATTCGTGGCTGGACGCATTTGGAGCGCCAAAAAGGCGGGATTGGTTTACGTGGGCCCGGTGAAACTCAGTTAGAGACTGACCGCCGTCTATTGCGCGCGCGCATCAGTACTATTGAGCGTAAGCTAGAGAAAGTCCGCAAGCAGCGCGAGCAAGGCCGCAGGGCGCGAAACCGAGCGGATATCCCTACCGTATCTTTGGTGGGGTATACCAACGCGGGTAAATCTACGTTGTTTAACGCGTTAACCCAGTCTGAGGTGTATGCCAAAGACCAACTATTTGCCACCTTAGACCCCACCATGCGGCGCATAGAGTTGGCTCAAATTGGCGCAGCTATTTTGGCCGATACCGTTGGATTTATCAGTCATTTACCCCATAGGCTAGTAGAGGCCTTTCGCGCCACATTGGAAGAAGCTGCCAGCGCAGATTTACTTCTACATGTGGTGGACGCTGCCAGTGACGAGCGACTGCGCAATATGGATGAGGTGGAAAAAGTACTGACAGAAATTCACGCAGATGCCATTCCTTCTTTATTGGTTTATAACAAAACGGATTTACTGGCGGATATGCCACCGCGGCTAGATAGAGACGAGCAAGGTCGCCCTATTGCTGTGTGGTTGTCTGCTCAAAAGCGAGAAGGGTTGGATCTATTACAGCAAGCTTTGGCAGAAGTATTAAGCGCGCGTGTATTTTTAGGGTGTGTTCAAATTGGTTCTCACCTTGGTCGCTTACGGGCTCGATTCCACAATGCCAATGCTGTTTTGACTGAACATTATTTAGACGACGGCACCTGCGAGTTAGAAATTCGCCTTCCTGAAGCCGACTTAGATCGTATCCTTGCATCAGAAGCGGTCAACCGTGATGATTTGGTGTGGGGCCCGAGTGCAGCGTGACACTTATGTGCCGAGTTATCTATTCTTACCAACAACCATCGAATTTCTTCTTATTGCCCCAATAACGTTCTTTGCAATAGTGCTTACGTAAAGCCCTTATTTAAAGCGGTGTTTTTAAGCAGTGTTTTTACATTGTGACTTGGCCTAGAATACGCACTTAGCAAAGCCCTCCTATGACTAATTGTGATTGAACAAAATATGACTCAAAAACAGAGTAACCCAATGGCTTGGAACGAGCCTGGGAATGACAATAAAGACCCTTGGGGTGATCGTAAACGTGGCAAGCAAGATGGCCCGCCCGACTTGGACGAACTTTTAAAAAATACTTTTGGCAAATTTTTTGGTGGTGGTAAAGGTTCTGGCGGCGGAAGCTCTTCTGGCCCTAGCCCCACCTGGGTGTTCCCGCTGATTGCAGTATTACTGGTGGGCTACTACTTTGTGAAAGGTTTTGGCGTAGTCAATGAACAAGAACGCGCTGTGGTGCTGCGTTTGGGTGAGCACAGCGTGACCAAAGGCCCTGGCATTCGTTGGAATCCGCCTTTCATTGATAAGGTCTTTACAGAAAACGTGACTCGCGTGCGGACCTGGAGCACCAAAGAGCAAATGCTCACGAAGGATCTGAATATTGTCGATATCAAATTGTCTGTGCAATACAGTATCGAAAATGCCGAAGACTTTGTGTTGAACGTGAAAAACCCCGAGCAAAGCTTGCATCAAGCTTCAAACAGTGCCTTGCGTCATGTAGTAGGCGCCACGGTGATGCATGAAGTGTTAACCGAAGGGCGTAGTCGAGTGGCCATTGAGGTACAAGAGCGTCTTCAAGAGTATCTATCAAACTACACCACCGGTATCAGTATTGAAACGGTGAATATTGAAGACACCAACCCACCAAAAGAAGTGCAGCGTGCTTTTGATGATGTCATTCGTGCCCGAGAAGATGAAGAGCGTTTTAAGAATGAGGCCCAAGCCTATGCCAATGAGCGTATCCCTAATGCTCGTGGTCGCGCACAGCGCATGGTGGAAGAAGCCATGGCCTATCAAGCAGAGGTTATTGCCAAGGCCGAGGGTGAGGCAGAGCGCTTTAGTATGTTATTGGCAGAGTACCAAAAGGCGCCAGAAGTAACTCGTGAGCGTTTATACATTGACACCATGCAAGAAGTGCTGAAAAACACCTCTAAGATGATGATTGATGTGGAAGGTGGCAATAACATGATGTATATCCCGGTGGATAAACTCATCGAGGCGGGTACGCAGGCGAATGCGGCAAGGCGGACGCATTCGGCCACGCAAGACATTGATGATTTGGCCTCGCGTATCGCAGACGAAGTATTAAAAGAAGTGGATGCTCGTAGAGCCCGTAACAATGTAAGGGAGGGCCGATAATGTCTACGCGTTCTATGATATTGAGTTTTCTCTTTTTATTGTTTGTGATTTTAGGCTCCCAATCGGTTTACATCATTACTGAAATTGAGCGTGGTGTTCTGTTGCGCTTTGGTAAGGTGGAAGACCCGGATATTGCAACAGGCCTTCATTGGAAGGTGCCCATCATGGATGAAGTGCGTCGATTTGATGGTCGCGTGTTGACCTTGGATGCCAGCGCTGAGCGGTTTTTAACCGTTGAGAAAAAGAGCATGCAAGTGGATTCGTTTGCTAAATGGCGCATTGTGGATGTTTCTAAGTACTACACCGCCACCAGTGGTGACCAAATGACGGCAGAGCGCTTATTGGCGCAGCGTATCAACGAAGGTTTACGCAACGAATTTGCCACACGCTCGCTACAGGAGGTTGTTAGCGGTGAGCGAGATCAACTGATGTTGAACCTATTAGAGCAGCTAAATAGCTTTATGGTGGCCTCTATGGGCGGCGAAGTGGTGGATGTGCGCGTTAAGCGCATTGACCTCCCCGAAGAAGTGAGTGAGCCGGTATACAATCGTATGCGAGCTGAGCGCGAGCGCGAAGCTAAAGAGCATCTGGCCATTGGCCGCGAGCAAGCAGAAATCACCCGCGCCGAAGCGGACAGAGAAGTTACCGTGATTGAAGCAAACGCCTATAGAGATTCAGAAAAAATCCGTGGTGAAGGGGATGCAAAAGCCACAGGTATTTACGCAAAGGCTTACGGCGAAGACCCAGAGTTCTACTCATTTGTACGCAGCTTAACTGCGTATAAAGAAACCTTCATGGGCAAAGAAGATATGATTCTTATGGCGCCAGACAGCGAGTTCTTCCGGTTTTTTAATCAAACGAAAGCGAATAAGTAGCGCTTTCGAGTAAGAAGAGATTGGTTCAAAGCGGTCTCTTCTTGCTCTCTGTCATCAATGCTTTTTTGTGAAGTATTCGTTCAGCCGCTGTTATCAACAGCCTCTTCAACTTTGCGGCCAGTCTTTTCCTTCTCTTGTTAGGTTGTTAATTTTGGCGCCTAGCTTTTCTAAATGGTTTTTGCGCTTTAAAAACCCTGCAACGTCTTTGCTGGTATTTTTACTGGTAGCGTCGGGCGTTGTTTGATGGTTTAAGTTTGATACGCCCAGTTCATGTAGTTTGCAGTTGTGAGCGTATTGCGTTGATTTTGCAAAAAATTAACATGTACACACGATGCATCAATTGTTAAATGACCAGTGGTTAGGCTTTTAGGTAGGGTTAGGAGCTTCAATTTTAGGGCATCAGTGAGCGGCTTAATTGGTTTGTGTCAATGGTAAGTTGTTGAGGGAGAGGTAGGCGCCGCCAGCGGTGCAGGCCGGTTACCACCGGTCAAAAAGCCCCCGTTTTGGCTTGGGTATCTATTCGCACCCCGCTGCTTTCAGTGATAGAATAACGCAACCGGGCTTGCCCGGTTTTTTTATGCGCCGCGCTTGGCGGCAAAAGCGATAGTGATTCTTGTGGGGCAGCTCAGTTCATGTGGGAGCACCTAGGTAAAGCCTTGTGTTTGGTGTTGATTTTGGAAGGAATCATCCCGTTTTTGTACCCCGGCCGTTGGCGATCTTTGGTCATAACCCTGGCCACCATTAGTGATAAAAAATTACGCACCATGGGGCTGGTCAGTATGCTCCTGGGCGTTGGTTTGCTCTATATATTCAGCCAATAGTAGAGCCACGAATAGAGAGCGGCACAAGCATCGTGCTTGGCGCCATTTCAACAAATTTAGCTTTTTTAGTTTTATAGCCATGACAAATACGCCTGTAGAACGTTGGATGCTGCCAGATGGCATCGAAGAAATTTTGCCCCCAGAGGCTCATAAAGTAGACAGCTTGCGTCGTAGTTTGCTGGATGTGTTTGGGCGTTGGGGATACGAGTTGGTTATTCCCCCAATGATGGAGTTTACCGACTCTTTATTGGTGGGGTTAGGCAAGGATGTTGATTTATTAACCTTTAAGGTGACCGATCAACTGTCGGGGCGTAGTATGGGGATTCGAGCCGATATGACCCCACAAATTGCCCGGATGGATGCCCACAGCATGAATCATTCGGGCGTGAATCGATTATGTTATTCCGGCCATGTACTCAAAACCCGCGTTAGTAATGCGTTAGACACGCGAAGCCCCATTCAAGTGGGCGCGGAATTATTTGGTGAGCCAGGTATCGCCGCCGAGCAAGAGATACTGTCTTTGCTGGTGGGCGCTTTTGATCTGGCCCATATCCCCAATATGTGCCTAGATTTAGGCCATGTTGGTATTTACCGCGCTTTGGTTGAATCCGCTGGATTAAGCAGCCAGCAAGACGCCGAGTATTTTGAGCTTTTACAAGCCAAAGCCTTAACAGATTTGAGCGTATGGGTTAAAGCTAATATTAGCTGTAGTAAAACCGCCGCTTGGTTTTTAGCGTTGCCGCGTATGACGGGCACAACCACCGTGCTAGCTCAGGCGCGTGAGACTTTTGAAGGCGCGCCAGACGAAGTTTTTGCCGCCCTAGATGAGCTGGAAAGCGTTGCCCAGGTGATCACCGAGCGCCACGGGGGCGTGAGACTCTATTTTGATTTGAGTGAGCTAACGGGTTATCACTATTTAACCGGCATTGTGTTTGCGGCTTTTGTAGAAGGGCAGGGCACGGCTTTGGCTAGAGGTGGGCGCTACGATCACATTGGTGAAGTGTTTGGTCGGGCACGTTCAGCCATTGGCTTTACGGCAGATCTAGTAGGTATGAGCCGCTTAAGCCAATGGCCAATGAATACGAGTAACGCCATTTTTGCCCCCTTCAGCGAAAACCCAGATCAATGGCAAGCCATACAAGCTTTGCGTGCACAGGGTGAAGTGGTTGTGAGTGCCATGGCTAAGCAGGTCGAGCCTCAACCCAATCAACATTGTGACCGCATTCTAACCGAGCGCGATGGCAAATTTATTGTAGAACCTAAAAACGCGAGCGCTTGATTCACACTCCGTGTCGGCTTGGTTGGTGCGGGGTTGGTACGTGTAGCGCTTGTGAAATTAATGAAAGAAACAGCTTAAAAGAGTTTAAGAATGGGCAAGAATGTTGTTGTATTGGGAACCCAGTGGGGTGATGAAGGCAAAGGCAAAATTGTTGACTTGCTAACCGAGCAAGTGAGCTATGTGGCGCGTTTTCAGGGCGGTCACAACGCCGGGCATACCTTAGTCATCGAAGGCAAAAAAACCGTTTTGCACTTGATCCCCTCTGGCATTTTACACGAGGGCGTAAACTGCTTGATTGGCAATGGTGTTGTTTTGGCCCCAGAAGCCCTAATGAAGGAAATTACTGAGTTAGAAGAACAAAGCGTACCTGTGCGTGAAAGGTTGCGCTTGTCCCCTGCTTGCCCGTTGATTTTGGATTATCACGTAGCCTTAGATCAAGCACGTGAGGCCGCCAAAGGCGATGCCAAAATTGGTACAACTGGCCGCGGTATTGGGCCGGCGTATGAAGATAAGGTTGCGCGTCGTGGTTTACGTTTAGGCGATTTACTGGATGAAAAGGCATTTGCTGAAAAGCTAAAAGACATTATGAGCTATCACAACTTTGCTTTAACCGAGTATTACAAAGTTGACGCGGTGGATTACGATACCGTACTAGAAAAGGCACTGCGCTTAGGTGAGCAATTAAAGCCTATGATTGTCGATGTGTCTGATGTATTACATACCGCGCGCGAAGCGGGTGAAAACATTCTATTT
>CAYZQH010000132.1:0-8693 GCA_964480055.1 uncultured Cellvibrionaceae bacterium | reverse complement strand
TGGTAAGCTTAACGGGCTGCGTGGCACTTGCGACAATATGTAAATAATTACCGGCGCGAATGTTCCGCCCAAAAATTTTTAAATGTTTGGGTTGGTGGATTTGGGGGCAACAGCCAAACTCATCAAATTGCGGGCGAATGACGCGGTGGATGTAATTACGATGCCAATGGTTTAGCCACTTACTGATCCAATGCGGGCGGTGGTTCTCTCTCACGGGGCTCTCAAGTCTGGTTTTAAAGGGAGTTTAACCTAATTGCTCCCCAAAACGTCTACGGGTTTTTTTACAAAGTATGACAAATATACAAGAAGTAATCTCGGCTGTTCGAGCCGGTGAGATAAAGGGGTTTTTGCATGAATCAGAAGCAGTGTGTTTGTTTCGCTATTGCACCAAGTTGAACGCGCTTGGATCAGCCCTAGAAATAGGGAGTTACTGCGGGAAGTCTACGGTTTTTATGGGGCAGGCGTATCGTGAGGCACCTTATGGCGTATTCGCGTTGGATCACCACCGTGGCTCTGAAGAGCACCAGCAAGGGCAGCAGTATCATGATCCAGAGCTTTGGGATACGCAGTTAAGCGGTGTAAACACGTTCTCTTATTTTAGGCAAACCATCAATCAATTTAATTTGGATGATATTGTGATGCCCATTGTTGCACCATCAAAAGTGGTGGCAAAAAACTGGTGTATGCCGTTGGCGTTGGTGTTTGTGGATGGTGGGCACAGCGAGGCAGCAGCCGATCACGATGTATTGGCTTGGAGTCGTTTCATTGAGCCCGGTGGTGCATTGGTGATTCATGATATCTACAAGAATGAAACCGAAGGCGGACAGGCGCCCAAAAATGCCATGTTGAAGCTTCTGGCGCAGGGCTGCTTTTACCTGGAGCGCAAAGTGGGGTCTTTAGTGGTTCTGAGAAGAAAGGCCCCCAAACGATATAATCGCATGGGGGCAAGTTAGCGTACTTGCACTGCTGCCAGATAAGTCAGTTGGCGCCCATCCATAAACGCACGTTGTCTTAGCGGCTGGTGTTTTTGGCTAAGCATACGCCTACGCCAAAGTTTTGTGCCCGTTCAACAGCGGCATTTATTTTATAAGCATATCAGGGGGTTAGAATATGAATTATATCCTGTGTGTTGTCGTAATCTTGCCAGTCGTAATGAATGGATGCATCACTTATGTAAAGCATATCGCTTCCTTCGCCTGAAAATAAAGGCACCGTAAAGTCGGAATATAAAAACGCTTTATCGTTGCCTTTACCTAGGCTGATTAAGTGATCCGTAAAGTCGGCGTCTATATTTAGTTCGGCGTTTTCTCCAAAAATAAATCGATTGCTGGCGTCCGTACCATAAGCGTGTAAACTTGCAAAATTACTGCCCAGAGATACTAGCCCGTCAATACTGAGTTTTTTATCAAAATACAGATCTAAAATACCAATATTATGAAGCTCTATGCTGCTTGTGCCTTTAGCGCCTAAGCGTATGGTGTTTGCATGCAGCTCTAAGCTCGTGTCTCCACCGGTGATGTGTGAGTTTTTAGATTGTGAAATTGTACTGTTCTTACCTGTAGTGCTCAGTATTACAGTGGAATCTGATAGGGCCATATCACGCAAGGTTAAAGTATCGGTGTCTGTAATGTTGACATAGCTGACATAACCTAAATCCATTGTAATGGCGTTGAGGTTGTTATCCACGTTATTTAATTCGACAGTACCCCCTACAGGCAAAGAAATATCCAGTACATTACTTAGGTTAATGGCGCCGGTTTGCGTAACGTGACCTATGGTTTCTAGGGTTGCGCTACGGCCTGTCATGGTTTCTATTTGAATGCTGGATGAATCATCCATTGTTGCAGCTAGGTCGATCTCTGGTGTGCCCGTTAAGCGCAGGTTATTAATGCCATTTGTACCGCGAATATCAGCGGCACTAAAATTAAAGCCGCCGCTTAAATCTAGGGATTGATTGGTGTTTATGTGCTGTGTAAAGCGTAAGTCAATAAGGCTGTTATACATACGGGTAGAGCTGTTGTTTTCACCTAGCACAATGTTGTGGCTGTTTAAATAAAGCCCAGTATCAGATGCATCTATGTGAGTGTTTTCTAATTGTGAAATAGTTGCTCCGGTACCTGTGGCGTCAATACGTAAGGTGGAATCCCACAGTCGTATATTACCCAGTTGTAAGTCGTTACTTTCACGTATGCGAGTATTACTTACGTAGCTGGAATCCATAGTGAGTGTATTAAAATCGTTGCCGGTGTTGGTGAGCATGACACTGGCATCGCCTGCGAGTAATAAATGCAAGTTTTTGGAAACGGTCATGGCACCTTTTTGGCGAACATTTCCAATGCTTGTTATTTTGACGTTCGCAGCAGAAACATCCGCTGTGGTTACGTTGATAAGGCCATCTAAAGTAAGGTCTCCATCGGCTTTTATTTGAGCCCCTGCTTGGCTTTTAATGGCTGCGGCTTTTAGGGAGATGTGGTTGGGGGACGTGTTGATTCTTTTATTGTTTGTTTCAATGGTGCTGTTTTTAAACAGTGTAATATCATCGTGTGCCTGAATATTAATATGGCTTTCGAGTTGGTGTGCGGCAAGCGCTCCCTGGGGGCCAACCTTGGATGTAATAGTACCTTTATTGGTCACGTTATCACCGGTAATAATGACTTGGCGGGTTGCCTCTAGTGTACCGGTATTGATAACAGAATGCCCAGCACCCAGAGTAAAACTGCCATCGGTATGCAGCGTTGCTTGTGTATTGTTGTGTAAATCGGTGTGGTTAACCGCTTGCGAGAATAAATCTTCACTGACGCTGGCGTTAAGTAAAATCTTACCTTCGGTAACTTTTATGTCTCCTGTGTTTTTTACGTTGTACTGCTTGCCTTGCGTGGCGCCAAGTTCAGAGTCGAGTGTTGCTTGATTTATACTAACCCCTAGCAGGCCTGTATCATCAAAAGTAATAACGCTTTGGTTGCCGGATGCTAAAGCGACGTTGCCCACATTAGCACTTATTAAGCCGCGGTTGATTACCGTTTTACCCAGCAGCGCTACGTTGCCGCCAGTGGCGGCGTTAATTATCCCTCTGTTGACCACTGCGCCACGGGTACCGTCTAAACCAGTAAAAACCAAATCGCCATTCATAAATGCGCTTGTATCAATGTTTAAACCCGAGGCCACAAGTCCGCCTACATCAACTTTGGCGTTTTTTCCAAAGAAGACTCCGTTAGGGTTCATTAATATCACATGGCCATTCGCATCTATTTGGCCATGAATACGGCTGCCGTTATGATCCATAATGCGATTTAAAGCAATGGATTTACTGCTGGGCTGAACAAACTGAACGTGTTCATTAGTACGTACGTTAAAGCTGTTCCAGTCTATGGCTAGATTTTGTGTGTTTTGTGTAATGGTGGTATCTAGGCCCGTTTGACTTATATTCCCGCTGCCTGCTGTTATATTTCCGCCTTGCGGGGCGGCGTTGGTTTCGGGGATTAGCAGTAGTGGTGACGTTAAAATAATGAATGCCAGCACTTTTCGTAAAGGTCGCTTGTGAGGGGCTTGATGTAAACAGATTATATTTTTAGTGACGTTGTTTGGTGTATTCATAGCAATATCCTGGATTCCCTATTCTTCGTTATTTGGTGTTGTTTACGTATATTGTGAATGCGTTAAATTTTTAGTTTCATTGACTGCAAATAGCGGGCCGATAAATAGCAATAATTTTGGATGATTACAGGAGGGTTTTAAGGCGGTATCAGTAGAGTCTTGGATGTTTTTTGCGCCAGATGTAAGTAAATATGTAAATTTGGCGCGTGTTAGCTTGTAAAAAGGCGAATTTATCTAAGTTTTACACCTTAAATAATCAATAGTTATCTAGGTGTTTTTTTTTATAACAGTCGAGGTGGGTGTGGCGGTAGCGGTTTTTTTTACACTTCTTGTTTTTATTCTGAGTGCCATCCGTGGCGTTTCGATATCACACGAATAATTTGCGCCACAGTATTCTTCAGAAAGAAGAATCGCGTCATTCATGGAGGGTTGGTCGTTAAGGGCAATGGTTACCCAGTAGTCGTAAAAACCGTTGGCGTGCCAATACACCTCAAAATACCATTGTTCAGTGTTGGATTCAGAGCGGTCTCGTAGGTGTTGCGGCTTTCGGTGCTGTCACCAAAAATCCACTATGTGAAACTCTTCTAAGTCAGGTGCGCTCACAACAACTGTTGCGTGGTTGCAACCACTTTTTTTGCTGAATGAAAGCTGAAAAAAGAGGCGCAACAACATTCAGGCACCGCGAAACACCATGGAGAGTGTTTCAAGATAAGAGCGGGATTAAGCAATCGTGATGTCATTATCCGTGTAGACATCTTGAATGGCGTGCAGCAGCTCTACTCCATCTTTCATGGGTTTTTGAAAAGCTTTGCGGCCAGAGATTAAGCCCATACCGCCGGCGCGTTTATTGATGACAGCTGTGCGCACGGCATCGGTAAGATCATGGGTGCCTGCAGCGCCACCAGAGTTAATTAGACCTATGCGGCCCATATAGCAGTTGGCCACTTGGTAGCGCACTAAGTCTATGGGGTGGTCTGTGGTTAGGTCGCTGTAAACTTTGGGGTGCGTTTTACCCACTTTAACTTTGTTAAAACCACCATTGGTTTCAGCCATTTTTTGCTTGATGATATCTGCCTCAATTGTTACGCCCAAGTGATTGGCTTGACCGGTTAAGTCTGCGGCTGTGTGGTGGTCGGTGCCGTCGGTTTTAAAAGCATTGTTACGTAAGTAGCACCACAAAATGGTGACCATGCCTAACTCATGTGCTTGCTGAAACGCTTCAGATATTTCACGAATTTGGCGGCGCGACTCCTCGGAGCCAAAGTAAATGGTGGCGCCAATGCCAACGGCACCCATATCGTGAGCTTGCTTAACACTGGCAAACAAGCTTTGGTCATAGGAAGAGGGGTGTACCAGCGCGTCGTTGTGGTTGATCTTCACAATAAAAGGGATTTTATGAGCGTATCTTCTGGCCACTGAGCCTAAGACTCCCAGGGTAGAGGCGACGGCATTACAGCCTCCCTCCATTGCGAGCTCTACAATATTCTTAGGGTCAAAATACATCGGGTTAGGGGCGAAGCTGGCGCCGCCAGAATGTTCGATGCCTTGGTCTACAGGCAAAATGGACATATAGCCAGAGTTGCTCAGTCGGCCCGTATTGAGTAATGAGTGGAAGCTGCGTAATACGTTGGATGACCGATCGGTAAGGCTGAAAGTGTTATCCACGTAGTCGGCACTGGGTAAAGTTAATGTGCTTTTGGGGATGGTTGTGCACTCATGCTCCAAAAGGCTTTGCGCTTGCGCGCCGAGAAGGGCTTGGATGTCTGTCATTGTGTATCCTACTGTGTGTTAAAGCGTGTGTTGCGTTTGGCTTGTTTATTTGTGCTGGCGCGCAATTGACACCATTTTTAACGGCTTGCGTACCTAGAGCTAAAAGGCCTATTGGTGCAACAGTCACGCCGACCAATTTGTGTCTTACCAGTTTAGTCTAGGGGGGTTGGTGAGCCACTTGATATTTGTCAAGGTGTGGGCCTTGCGGGGCTTATTGGGCGCCTAAAAAACAACCTGCGTTGACTATACCTGTAATACCCGGGTGGGCTCAAGCCCAGTAACCATGGTGAGCTCAAGGTAATCGGTTACATTGTATTATTTGTTGGTGTAGGCTGAATTTTGACGAAAAATACAGGGGCTAGGTGGGTGACGCGAGGCTTTGATATGCAGCAACGCCCAGCTAACTGCTGGGCAGCGCGATGAATATGATTTAAGCAGATTTTTCGATTTGTTTTTCGTTTTGAATACGGATGTAGACCTCTTCTCGATGAACTGCGATATCTTTAGGCGCGTTCACGCCGATACGTACTTGGTTGCCTTTTACGCCTAACACGGTGATTTCTACATCATCGCCTACCATTAATTTTTCGCCTGATTTTCGAGTAAGAATTAACATATTTGTGCTCCGTAACTATGGTGTTGTTGGCAAGGGCTTAATGCTCATATTCCTGTGAATCTAATCCTACAAGCCCGGTTGCCATGTCTAAACTCAAACCGCTCAATACAAGTGAGGCAAATCCGCCTCGGCTCTGCCGAATGGCTTTTCGTTTTTACGTATCCCAATATGCTAAAGCGCTTTTGGGGGGAGGATGCACACAATTTATGTGCGTGCGGAAATAATTAGCACGTAAAGTGCCAACATGAAAGCTGCCGGAATACACAGGTTTAAAGAAGATTTGCGTGAATATTAGGTGCGACAAAAGTTGCAAATACTTTAAAAATGGATTTTTACGCAAATATTGTCGCAGGGGTGAGGGTTAGAGGGAGGTGTTTTTTGTGCGAGCTCGAATGAGTCGTTTGTTCAGCGCTTGTCGCGTAATACCTAAAAGGCCTGCTGCGACCCCTTGGTTGCCATCGGCGCGCGTGATGGCCTCGCAGATGAGTGCGTCTTCTATTGTCTTTAATGTGGGTAGGGTATCTGGGAATGAAAAGGAAGGTTCACACGCATCTGAAGGCGAGGGTGAGCGCTCGGCAAAGCCCACGGCCTTTTTAAACGCTTGCAAAGAGAGGGTAGAACCCTTTTGGCGTGCAACAGCATCAAAAATCATCCCCTCTAGTTCGCGCACATTCCCGGGGAAGCGGTAAGTATTGAGTAATTGATAAAGGGCGATAGGAGCTGTGGGTACGGCTTTTCCTAAATCACTTGCGGCATGTTGGATGAAATGGTCTGTCAGCAGTGGAAGGTCGTCCAAGCGGTTGCGCAAGGCGGGTACGTGTACTTGGTGAGGTTTTAGGCGAAAGTACAAGTCTTGTCTAAATTGCCCTTTTTCAATGGCTTGAGTTAGTTCAACGTTGGTGGCCACCACTACTCGCGCGTTAGATATTTTGGGGGTGTCTTCACCTAAAGGGTAGTATTCTCGCTCTTGTAAAAGGCGCAAGAGTTTAACTTGTGAGGTGATGGACAGGTCACCAATTTCATCTAGGAATAATGTACCGTTTTGCGCCGATGCAATCAGCCCGTCACGCTTCGCATCGGCACCTGTGAATGCGCCTTTTTTGTGACCAAAAAGCGTATCGGAGAAGTTGTTATCGTCCAAGCCTGATACGGTGATGGCAACAAATTGCCCGTTACGCCCCGATGCATTGTGTACCGCTCGTGCAAACAGTTCCTTTCCTGTGCCCGTTTCTCCGGTGATGAGCACCGGTTGAGAGCTTTGGCTAACGGCATCTACGTAGCAGCAAAGATCGTGCATGGCTTCGTTTTCTGTGACGATATGGTCAAAGGCTTCGGTATGGGTAACTGTTCGGGTCAGTAAGCTGTTGCGCAGTGTGGAAAGTTCGCTGCATAAACTGTGCTGCTCAATGGCGCGGTTAACCGAGCTTATCAAACGAGTTTTTTCCACCGGTTTGACCAGGTAATCGAATGCACCGCCTTTCATGCAGGTGACTGCGGTGTCCACTTCATTGGCGGCGGTAAGAATAATAACGTTGACTTGAGGCGAGTTTTTGTTGATCAGAGACAGCAATTCAACACCATTCACATGAGGCATATTCAAATCTACCAGCGCTACGGCAACGGTGTTGGATTCTAAGTAGGCCATTACCTCTCGGCTGTCGTTAATGCTGTGTACATTTTCAACACCCGATGTGCGTAATGTGAGCGCCGTGCTTCGCAGGATTTTAGGCTCGTCATCAACCAATAGTACTGCGGGGGATGTCTCTATATTCACAGTGGACCTTCTATTGTGGTTTGTCGGGTGTTACGCCCTTAAGCGCATGGTAGTTGGATAATCATGGTCGTGCCTTGATGGGCATGGCTTTTGGCCTCAAGTGATCCACCGTGCTCCTGAATCAGCCGATAGGAGATGGCAAGGCCTAGCCCCGTTCCACCCTTATCCTGCTTGGTGGTAAAGAACGGATCAAATATTCGCGGTAAATTCTCGGGTGTGATGCCGCAGCCGGCATCTTCAATTTCACAGGTTACAGTTTTATTGCTGGGGTTTTCCTGAGTGCGGATCATAACCTCACCGTCGGCCGTATCCGTGGCTTCAATGGCATTCATAATTAGGTTGATCAGTACTTGCTCTAAGCGCTGATCATCGGCAAGTATTTGAGGGTCAGACTCGGTGAGGTTTAATTGTACATTGACCGATTGCTTTTCTTTGAGTGACGAAATTAGATTTAGGGTTTTGATGATGACGAGGTTAAGCGATGTTTTTTTAAATTCTGGTTTTTCTTGTGGGCGAGCAAAATCTTTTAAATCGTTCACAATGCGATTGATGCGGTCAGATGAGACCTTTAGGTCCGACAGTAACTCTGGCACGGTGGCCTGTAGCTCGTCAAAGCTGAGGCCATTGATTAGGGTAGAGTTAATGTGGTCTTGGGCGGCGTTCATCAACGGCGTATAAAACCCTTCGAGTAGCTCTGCATTCATTTGAATGAGATGGTTAGGGTTATTGATCTCGTGCGCCACACCGGCCACCATGGTGCCAATGGAGGCGAGTTTATCGGCTTGTATTAACTGTTTTTGTTGGTCGTTGGTGGTTTTTTGTAGCTTTCGGATGGCGGTGACATCGTGAATAATGCCTAATACACAGGGTTTTTGCGCAATGTGTACATGCTGCCAAGAAAGCAGCCCATTGACCGTGGGTTGTGTTGGGCTGTCAATT
>CAYZQH010000131.1:0-8867 GCA_964480055.1 uncultured Cellvibrionaceae bacterium | reverse complement strand
TGTTTGACACGGCACAAGGCTCAGACGCCACCAAGGTGTGTAAATCTTCGTCAAAAATTTCGTGCTTTTTATCGGCCAAGGCTTTAAAACGCTTAAACACTTGCGCCAATTGCTCTTGGTTGTCAAAGCTCACGCCTAACTCTTCAAAGCGCGCGCGCACGGCAGCTCGCCCAGAGTGCTTACCCAACACTATTTTATTGGTGTTCCAGCCTACGTCCTCGGCGCGCATGATTTCGTACGTTTCTCTGTGCTTTAACACGCCATCTTGGTGAATACCCGATTCATGGGCAAACGCATTCGCCCCCACAATCGCTTTGTTTGGCTGAACCGGAAAGCCCGTAATGCTAGAGACCAATTTTGAAGTGGGCACGATGTGCTCAGTAACAATGCCCGTCTGCACCGGGAACTCATCTTTGCGAGTGCGCACAGCCATAACAACTTCTTCCAACGCTGCATTCCCTGCTCGCTCACCCAAACCATTAATGGTGCACTCCACCTGGCGCACACCATTCATAACCGCAGATAACGAGTTGGCCACTGCCAACCCTAAGTCATTGTGGCAGTGTGTAGAAAAAACAGCCTTATCAGAGCTGGGAACAGCTTCAATTAGCCGCTTGAACATAGCGCCGTATTCGGAGGGTTCGCCATAGCCCACCGTATCTGGCACATTAATAGTAGTGGCGCCCGCACCAATGGCCGCCTCAGTGATGCGGCACATAAAATCAAACTCTGAACGACTGCCATCCTCCAAAGAGAACTCTACGTTATCTGTATATTGCCGCGCCCGCTCAACGGCTTTGATAGCCTGCTCTAGCACTTGCTCGGGCTGCATTTGTAATTTGTATTTCATATGAATTGGGCTGGTGGCAATAAAAGTATGTATACGCGAGGAGTTGGCACCCTTTAGTGCTTCGCCAGCTCGATCAATATCTGCATATACGGCACGTGCCAAACTGCACACTGTGGAATCTTTAACCGCTTTTGCCACGGCTTTTACTGCGTCAAAGTCTCCTTGGCTGGCAATGGCAAACCCCGCTTCAATCACATCCACACGCATTTTTTCTAGCATTTTAGCAATACGGACTTTTTCATCCTGTGTCATGGACGCTCCGGGGCTTTGCTCCCCATCGCGTAAGGTAGTATCAAATATCACTAATTTTTCATGAGACATACGTCAGCTCCAGACAGCAATCTGCCGTCATTCAATATAAATTTGGGAAATAGTAAAAACTAAAGGCTTAGCTTGCGCCCGAGAAGGTCTCGACCGAGGGCATTACTGAGTAGGCCGCCAATAGACCGATAAGCAGACATATGAAATAGAGAGCACGCACAGGCCGTGCAAATGGAACGAGCAGTAATAACGGGAACAATAAATAAAAATTTCACGGTAGCGCCTTAACTGGGTAAGTTTTTAGCAATGCGGGCCAGCGCGGGTAGCGCCTCCAGCAGTTAATGAAAGTTTAGGTGATTTACGGCCAAAAAATCAACACCTATCCTACCATAAAGGATATATTAGGATAAAATAACAATAATATTGCAATTAAACCAAGATAAAGAAACATATATCCTAGACAAGACTAAAAACGCAAAATTACCGCCCAACTCAAGACCTACCTAACTTGTAGGACATATCCTACAAGCACAATAGACCTCTACCACTATTGTCCACACGCATCACCACGGATAATACCCACCATCGCAAAGGAACAGCGCGGAGCACAATCAAGACTCACGGATAGGAATACGGACAGCATAAAGAGTCAGCACATACGGATTAGCGAGCAAAGGGTTAAAGGCCTTAAAATGGAAAAGGCCAGCAAGGACTGCAGCGACAAGGACAAAGGATTTTAGGAAGTGCCACTTTGCAAGGCTGGAGCACAAGGGAAGGTAAGAAACAGGGCAGTTTCAGCAAAGGCGCAAGGAGCCGCCACGCAAGCGTGGCAAAGCACACTCAAAAGGCGGAATGGATCCCTTGCACATGGCAGTGAAATAACAATGGATGTTTAGCAGGATGCAGAGGAATACAACAACAGTAAGGACGCTAAGCACGGATAGGAAGTAGCTCCTCCTCACACGGAACCTACGGATACGCATATACGCACCAACGGCCAGCTAGCCCTTGCCAGCTAGCAAAGCCGTTTGTGCGATTTGTTGCACGCCTTGCACCACAAGGCATAGGTGCTCACCACAAAACGCACCACAAAGTGACCCCCAACGACTTTTGCAGTCTCTACTTTTTTTAACGTTAAAACACCTTCCCCGCGCCTGGCTTAATCTTTACACGCCCAACTGCCTTCTCAACTCAACACTCAAGCCCCCGTCACATTTAATACCGGCCTGATGACACACTCACAAACACCTACCGCTTCAAGTTGGCGTAAACTTCGCTTAACAGCATTACTTGCTAAAGTATTAACCCCAAGTGCTTACACAGGTCTCAGCCCATGCAGGACATACCAAATTTTCTAAAACAACTTTTTGACATTGCCGTACAAGCAGCACACCCCGCCAACACTCTAGAGCCTCATCTCCCCGAGAAGCGAACAGGAAAGGCAATAGTCATTGGAGCGGGCAAAGCCGCGGCCGCTATGGCTCAAGCATTTGAACAGGCATGGGAAGGGCCCATTACCGGAGTTGTAGTTACACGCTACGACCATGGCGCTCCGTGTCAATTTATAGAGGTGGTTGAAGCCTCTCACCCCGTCCCAGACGACGCAGGCGAAAAAGCCGCAACAAAAATTTTAGCGATGGTAAGTAACCTCAAATCAACGGACACCGTATTCTTTTTACTGTCCGGTGGGGGCTCGTCTCTATTAAGCCTACCCGCACCTGGCATTTCATTAGCAGAAAAAAAAGCCATCAACAAAGCGCTTCTTAAAAGTGGCGCAGCCATTGATGAGATCAATTGTGTACGCAAGCATTTATCTGCCATCAAAGGCGGGCGCCTTGCCATAGCGTGCAAACCAGCGAAGGTATATACCTATGCCATTTCTGATGTACCTCGAGACGACCCTAGCGTCATAGCATCGGGGCCGTCTGTGGCTGATAACACTACCTGTGACGATGCATTAAAGGTTTTAAAGCATTATAAAATCAGTGCACCAGCATCAGTCATTAACTGGTTAAACTCTGAAGCTGCCGAAACACCCGATGAATCTCAACTGCCGTTAAAAGATACGCACTACCAGTTGATTGCCACCCCCAAAGACGCACTGGATGCAGCAACTCAATTTGCCAAACAAAACGGCATTGCGCCCCTAGTGCTTGGCGATACTATTGAAGGAGAAGCGCGGGAAGTGGCCAAGGTTATGGGCGGGCTTAGCGAATATATTGCTCTACACAATGAGCCGATTAAAAAGCCTTGCGTCATTTTATCTGGCGGTGAAACCACAGTAACAGTAACAGGCCAAGGCCGTGGTGGGCGCAATGCAGAATTTTTACTTGCGCTTACAGATTATTTAAAAGGCAAACGAGGCGTTTACGCACTGGCGGCGGATACCGACGGCATTGACGGCTCTGAAGATAACGCAGGCGCAATTCTTACTCCAAGTACATATACAGATGCCAAGGCCCTACATTTGGAGACCCAAAGCTATTTACACAACAATGATGGGTATACTTTTTTCACTAGACTCGACAGTCTAATTATTACAGGCCCCACTAGAACAAACGTGAATGACTTTCGCGCAATTTACATCGAATAAATTGTGCACACCAGCAACCTCACTCCGCCAGGAGCCGCCACTAGAACCAAAATTTCTTAAAGGCGCGTCATTTACCCGAATCAACACCTGCAAATCATGCCGTTTATATGAATCTAAATCAGCAAGCCGCATACACTTAATTGTTAGCTTATCCCTCTATAATTATTGTTTTTTACACAATATCAAATCAAATAATGGCCGTTTTGTTGGAACCCACGCGATATTACCTGTATTCCTGTGCTAACTTTTATCTATACACCCAGTTAAAACTGGACGCTCCAAGTATAAGGCTTTGTCTTTAATAATGAATGTAAGCGCTCACTTCAAACCATGACTGACTCTAACGACGCCTACGCCGAAAATTTAGCGCGAGTAAACGAAGTGCAAACTGTCTTTGCATCTGAAGATATTTGCAATGCTCAGGGGCAGATTATTGCCAAGCAAGGCATGCGCATAGACAACGAAATGGTTGACCGCATTACACGTTTTAAACTGCTGCGGCCACTTGAGAACTCAATTGTCATTGAAAACGAACTGGATACAACCACACTTAAAGAGTGCTTAGAGGCCTATTTAACCAGTGATAGCTCCACCGAGTTTCTCTTTAACAAATACTACAATGCCGAAGAGTTATCCTTTCTTTGCGGCTTCGCGTGTGAACACGCCATTATTCGTCAAAAAATTACAGTGTTATCTTTGTTAATGCCGCAAGTATTTGAGCAAGCCATGTTTTGCGCCTGGCTTGGCTACCTAATTTCAAAAAAGGTGGACGATAGCAGTGTTTCCAAATGTACAGAAATATTCATGGCATCCATGTGTCATGATTTAGGCATGATTCACATCTCAGTAGATATCCTCAACAAAACCGAAGAGCTCAGTACTGAAGAGTGGAGACACATTCACGTCCACCCAGTGGTAACATACAACATTCTCAAACAAGTACCCAAAATTCCAAAAACTGTTGTCCGTGCGGTGATGGAGCACCATGAAAATATCGACGGCACCGGCTACCCTCGCTCTCGCCCCGGGGCCAACCTTTGTGCTGAAGGGCAACTCATCAATTTATTAGACAGTGTTCACGCAATTTACAATCGCCGTTTTAAACCTTTTAGCAAGCCACTTTCAGAAATCATCCCCATTATTCAAATTAGCCGCCACAGCCGCTTTGGTCCGCTGGCCAAAAAACTGATTGTACTCTTAAGGGAAATTCCGTCTCGAAACCAATGCGACCTACCCGAAGAACATTTTCCAGATATCATTCAAACGGTAATTGGCTATGGACAATATATTAATTATTGTATGGACGTCGCCAAAGGCACGACCACAGCTGTGGGCTTTCGGCATGAAAATGAAAAACTGGCCAGCATTCAAAATGCGATTATTCACATCTCAATGTCGGTTGTTCAATCTGGTGTTGCTAATGAGGGTTACATGCGGTGGCTAGGTCAGGCTGAAAGTGAGCACCTACACCACGCATACAAAGAATTGGAAGAAGCACTTTTGATGATGCAAGAGATTATCTATCAAATAAATAACTTAAAAAAATTGATGGGGCTGTATCTCGATACCGACCAAACGTCTGAGGCATCTGTTGTTTTGCAAGAAAAGCTCTTGCAACTAAACGTTCAATCCACACCTAAACTATCTCAGGCTCTTAACGAGCTGTGGCTGTTTGCCTAACACAAGCTTAAATAATCAAAACCTAAACCGTATGGAACAATACAGTATTAAGCTTCTAGCTGTTCCAGAATTTCATCCGTAATATCTGCGTTAGAATAAACGTTTTGTACATCGTCTAAATCCTCTAACATATCTACCAGTCCTACTATTTTTTCTGCTGAGTCTTTATCTAACGGAACCGTTGTGGACGGCGTCATGGTTACCTCGGAGTTTATTGGCGACAGGCCCGCGGCTACCAACGCATCCTTAACAGACAAATAATCCTCAAAGGTTGTTACCACATCCACACTGCCGTCATCATTGGCAGTTACATCTTCGGCACCAGCCTCGAGTGCCACATCCATAATTTGATCGTCATCCGCGTCAGGGCCAAAACTGATTTGCCCACAACGTGTAAACAAATAAGCGACCGACCCATCGGTGCCCAAATTGCCACCACGCTTAGTAAATGCGTGGCGCACTTCAGACACCGTGCGGTTTCTGTTGTCTGTCATGCACTCTATCAATATGGCTACGCCACCTGCCCCATAACCTTCATAGGTAAGCTCTTCGTAATTATCGCCTTCGCCAGCCCCCGCGCCTCTGGCAATGGCTTTATCAATCGTGTCCCTTTTCATATTTGCGCCAAGGGCTTTATCCACTGCGGCACGCAACCTGGGGTTATCGTCAGGGTTTGGGCCAGCCTTTGCCGCAACGGTTAATTCACGAATGATTTTTGTAAATACTTTTCCACGTTTAGCATCTTGCGCGGCCTTACGGTGCTTAATGTTCGCCCATTTACTGTGGCCAGCCATAAGTTGTTACCATTGCTATTGATTTTAATTACCACAAAAGCGCAACCCAAATACACTACTGCGAAGGTTTTTTGTCTTCTTTGATGTTTAGGCGAATGTGCAAGTCTCTCAATTGCTCAAACCCTACAGCCCCAGGTGCATCCGTCATAACGCAAGCGGCGGTTTGAGTTTTAGGGAAAGCAATAACATCGCGGATGGAATCTGACCCAGTCATTAACATAATCAAACGGTCCAACCCAAACGCTAAACCTCCATGAGGCGGCGCACCGTATTTTAGTGCATCCAACAAGAAACCAAATTTCTCTTGCTGCTCCTCTCCATCAATACCTAACACATCAAACACCACGTGCTGCATGTGTTGATCATGAATACGAATAGAGCCGCCACCAAGCTCAGTACCATTAAGAACCATATCGTAGGCGCGCGACAAAGCTGCAACAGGGTTTGACTTTAACTCCTCAGCGCTACAGCTTGGCGCTGTAAAGGGGTGATGCAAAGCGGTCAACCCAGAATCCACTTCTTCAAACATTGGGAAGTCTACTACCCAAAGCGGTGCCCATTCGCACGTATATAGTTTTAGATCTTCGCCTAATTTACAGCGGAGCGCACCCAGGGCTTCAGAAACCACTTTAGCGGAATCTGCGCCAAAGAAGATTAGGTCCCCGTTGTCTGCACTTAAGCGATCCAATAACGCTTGGCGCACATCATTGGGCAAAAACTTCACAATGGGAGACTGCAAGCCTTCTTCCACATCCGCTTTGTTATTCACTTTGATATACGCCAAACCTTTGGCCCCGTATATGCCAACAAATTTGGTGTAATCATCTATTTGCTTACGGGTGAGTTTCTCACTGCCCCCGGGTACTTTTAACGCCGTCACTCTGCCTTTAGGGTCTTTGGCTGGGCCCGAAAACACCTTGAAGTCTACCTCGGTCATCAAGTCTTTAACATCCACCATCTCTAGCGGAATTCTTAAATCTGGTTTGTCAGACCCATACTTTTGCATAGCCTCAGCAAAAGTCATATGAGGGAAAGCCCCTAACTCTACCCCCATAAGGTCACTGAATAATTTACGCGCCATGGACTCAGTAATAGACATAATCTCTTCTTCATTCATAAACGAAGTCTCTATGTCAATTTGCGTAAATTCCGGCTGACGATCTGCTCTTAAATCTTCATCACGAAAACACTTGGCAATTTGATAGTAGCGATCAAAACCAGACACCATTAACAATTGTTTAAACAACTGTGGCGACTGCGGAAGCGCAAAAAACTGCCCTTCATGTGTGCGCGACGGCACTAAGTAGTCGCGCGCGCCCTCTGGTGTTGCTCGGGTTAAAATTGGCGTTTCAATATCTAAAAAGCCATTGTCATCTAAAAAGTTTCTGATGGCATTGGTGACCTTAGAGCGAAAGCGCAAATTATTTTGCATATCGTGACGGCGCAAATCTAAATACCGGTACTTTAGCCGTACATCTTCGCCAACGGTGGCGTGCTCACTGAGCGGAAACGGCGGCGTTTCAGCGCTGTTTAGTATATCCAGCTCCAAGCCGTACACTTCCACCGCACCGGTAGGCATATTTGCGTTTACCGTCTCTGGGGTACGAGCTCTAACTCGACCGGTTACTTGCAAGACATATTCGCTGCGAACCTTGTCCGCTAACGCAAAGTTTGCACTGTCTGGGTCAAAAACCACTTGCACCAAACCATCGCGATCACGCAAATCGATAAAAATAACGCCACCGTGGTCACGGCGCCTATCTACCCATCCACATAAGGTAATGGTTTGATCAATATTTTCTGGTCTTACAGCCCCGCAATAAATTGAGCGCATAGCTTGGGCCGGTGAAGTTGTCTCAGACATAGTCATACCTATTAGTTATTTGAAGCAGAGCTTTTAGAGCCACTCGTACTTTTTGATTCGGTTTTTTTGCTACTCGTTTTTGATTCGCTGGTTTTATCTTTACCAGAAGCCTCCTTTGGAGCACTTTTATCAGCAGATCCAGTTTCGCCAGCCAAATTCTTCTTTTTGCCCGATTTAAAGTCCGTCTCGTACCAACCCGAACCGCTCAATCTAAAACCCGCCGCAGAAATTTTTTTCTTCAGTGCTGGCGCTTCACACGCTGGGCATATTTTTAAAGGCTCATCACTAATTTTTTGGAGCTTTTCAAATTCGTGCTCACAAGACTGACACTGATACTCATAGATGGGCATTGGTTAACTCTCTTAAACAAACGGACTCGGGCGGCCCAGTAGACAAGTCTCTTAGGGGCCAAAGATGGGGTAAGCGTCCCTAAAACACTTAGATTTTGGCATTCAAAACTGCCACAAACCGCCCTCAAACAAAGGAGCGGCATTATACAGATGGGCTTGTATGAAAAACACCCTGCACGTCAGTTTCCCTGCACTGAGCAACCCATACCATAAAAAAACACAGAAAAAGCCTATTTTAAGCGGTTTTTATTGAATTAATGGTTGCTGCGTGGCAACGAATAAACTATATATAGGGCATGAGATGGCGCTTACAGCGATTTCGCCCAACCGTCTCAGCGCGCGCACCTAACTTTTGCTCCAAATTGTAAAATGCGGCAAAGCGTGTGATAAACCACCAATTTCAAAACATTATAATCAACTACAAACAATACCAAGAGGTTCAATACATGGCCGCAAGAAAAGCACCAGCCAAAAA
>CAYZQH010000130.1:0-8888 GCA_964480055.1 uncultured Cellvibrionaceae bacterium | reverse complement strand
TGGGCGTCACTGCCACCAACATTAACTCCCCCGAATTTGACTACGGCCCAATTGGAACCAACTGCGAACAATACGCAGAATCCTCCGTTCAAAGTACCAACTGTTATGCAGCCAGAACATACGGCGAGGTTTTGGGGGAAGTGAACCTTCACGAAAAACACGTTAAACACCCAACACTTACCGTCGATGGCGCTTACTTCTTTAGCGACAACTTTTTAGTCTCATCCTCCTTGGAGCTTGCCACATACGACGACATTGTCGGCACAGAAAACCAGTGGTTTCACGTCAGTACGGCCTATTATCCAGATTCTTACTGGTGGCCCGCTGCACGCATTGGTTATCAAAAAAATCTAGCCGGCCAGAAGCTCTCTAGTGCATCCCTTGGGTTTACATTCTTTGGCACTATGACTTTAGATTTAAATATGGCACTGGAAGACGTAGAAGCCGATGGCGAGTCTGCGCCGCGCAGCGCTGGGTTCTCCATCGGCTTCCAAGAGAAATTTTAAGTAATACAACCCGTAATTTCACAAAATTCATGAACACGTTAAACCTTAAATATTATTAAAACCCCACCCACACCGTTTGTTGAATGGTTTTGCTAGTACCGGAGTATCAACAATGAAGCACTTAGCCCCAAGAATTCAAGTTTTACCTACACGTATCTTAACGGTCATTTTATTAGGGCTTATTAGCGCCTGCGGAGGGACCGGTCAAGATGCTGGCACGGCAAAACCCTATAGTCAAACGTTTCAGGGCGTGGCCGTGGATGGTTATGTCGCACGCTCTTTGGTATTTATTGATTATGACAACAACGGTACAAGGTCTCCGTCAGAACCAATGGCCTTTACCGACGATAACGGATATTACTCCTACAACCCCATCACCAACACAGATTACTGCGCAACCGACACGCCAGAAACAGAAGCCATTTATTGTTTGCAGTCTTTACTACAGATAGACTCCGCAGTAATTCGAGTTGACGGTGGATACGACGTGTTAACCGGAGAGCCTTTTGTGGGCCAAATGAGCCGCAGAGAAACCATTACTGACGCAAACACAGTCGTCAATAGTGTGGTATCCCCTCTCACCTCCTTATTTACTGAAGTTAATACGCCCACTCAACGTGAATCAATATTGACTGCGCTAAATATTACTGAGTCCGACTTAGATGTGGATTACCTGAATGATGGCGGGAACTCAACCATTAACGCGTCTTTACTCAACAAAGCGTTGAAGGTTCATAAAGTCGTGACTGTACTGTCTGACAGGGTAGAAGATACTTATGGTGAAATTGGCAGTACCGTTGGAACGCCAAACGATTTAACCAGTGTTGTTTATCGCAACCTAGCCAATGAATTCTCTGATCGTGAAATATCAATAGACACCGTCTTAACCAATACCGAAATTTTGTCTGACGTAATCCTTCAAACCGAGAACGATGCCAAAAGTATATATGATGGCAAAGAACTGGATCTACCTCCTCTTAACCCAACAGGAAATGCGATACCGGATTACCTTCGCGCATCTCAACATGCCGCCAACGTAGTGAATATTATTGACGTAGTTATGAGTCCAGAAGACACCACCATATCTCAAGAAGACGTAACAGGCCGAGCCAGAGCGGTTGAAGCTTTTGTTATCAAAACCCTGGAAGAAGGCGAAACCGCAGACACGTCCATTGACCAAGCGGCAGCGTTCTTTTTAGAGGAAACTAGCGAACAACTGGTAGACACATTGGTCACCAGCTTGTCTGCTGGCGACGCAGATCTCGTTCAGTTGGTGGACAGCGATTTCAAATTTGGCGATACCGAAGAAGTTGAAGCCACTGCACAATTACCTCAAGGTACCGAGGCTTTTAGTTTTTTAGCGGGTAAAAGCCTGAGAGTTTCTGACCTGGATTTAGGCTGGGGACCAAACAATCTAAAAGATTCTGAAGTAGAAGCTTACTTTCACGGCCAAGGCTCTGAAACCAGCGGCTCTTTTGACGCGTGTGTAAAATACATCGACGAGGCGAATGTAGACGGCACTCTGGGTGAAGCCAATACACGCGGTGAATTAATCAGCGGCTACTGGAGCCTATTGGGTGCAGAGGATAACAATGGCGAGTCCTACAGCTTATTGCTCACCATCGAGTTTTTAGGTGCAACCTATCAGGCCATCATGAAGCCTTCCGGCATGGTTACCGTTGGCGACACAGAAGTTCACGCCTTCCGGTTTGACCATGGCAATATAATAAAAACCTGGCACAGCTCCTTGGGCTTAGTGGATTACGAGACTCTCCCTACGTCGAATGCCGATTGCGAAGCGCGCTTACCTTCGCGGCACAATCTTTACTAAGTCGCAGAAAATTTCCTGTCACTTAACAGCTAAGTAAGGACCTTATAGATTGGATGCGAGCACGGCTTGCGTCCAATCTATAATTCCTTCTCAGACATTCAACAAGCTAGCCAACCGTCCATTTGAAAGCACTAATTAGCTAAATATCAACCAACAAGCCTAACGTTTTTGAAGCACCAACAACTGGTTGTGCGTCGTATTACACCACCCCCTCTGGGCAACGTTCATGTACTTCACATACTCTTTGGCGTTAGGGTACTGCTCTATATTCATCTCTTTTAGATTTTTTATCCATCTGCGAATAGTGAGCTTATAGGAATTTGAATGTTCCAACATGGACGCCACGCGCAACCCGCTTTTTTCAATTTGCTCGAGCTGCTCTTCCAATGAAAGAATCTCTGCAAAGCCAAATATATGCTCTTGCACAAAACGTGTGGCCGAATTATTTGCATGCACTTTGTAGGCTTGCGGCGTAATAAAAAAAGTATCTTCGATAATCACAACGCCATCATCAGAAAGAAGGTTGTGCATTTTTTTCAATTGCGCTAACTTGTCCGTTAGGTGGCAAAATGAGCCAATCAAAATAATGGCTTCAAGTGGTTTTCCTGAATACTCCCACGTCTCAAAAACCCCCGTATGTAAACTGTGTGCAGGGCTTTTAAACGCCTGAATATATTGATTTTGCATTTTACTGGGGGAAACACCAATATAATTAATATCTAGCTCACGCTCAATTACTCGCTTGAGTAAGGCGCCCCATCCAGGTCCCACTTCCAGCACCCTAGAGTCATTTTCCAAAGCTGCCGCGTGGATTATGGCATCTAACATTCTTCGAGTCGCAACCCCTAAATCTTCCTCTTCCGACTCGAACAGACCACTGGTATATTTCATATAGGGGTCGAGAAAACTCTTAAAAAAATCAACTTCTTGATTGTAATGCTTTACGGTAGCATTCAACATAACTGGCACTTTCCCATGGATATACAATTTATATACTTCTTTAAATCTTTGGCTGGAGCTTGCAAATGGGCAGCATCTAAAAAAACTTCAAACCGCTTTTGCGTTACCGATACCAACTGATACAGCTCTTGCATTTCTTGCTGTGTTGTCATTTCATCTTTCTCGCAAGCAATAAATACCACACAGATATCTTCACGCGTCAAATTTTTTAACACGCTCTGAACATTCATATCCAAAATGGGCTTTACACGTATCCATTGCATCGCGCGTACCAAATGCTTGGTCATTGGCCAGCGCTTCCAATAAGACATCAAACTTTTATTAACATTTTCCAACACAACCTGACTGTTTTTAGGCAATAAGGGAACGGCTCGAATACAGTGAAACGCACCAAAACTGGTCCCGTGCAATATAATTTTTGACGAAGGCAAGCTCGCCTGAACATACCCCAACACAGCGGCCACATCCTTCCAGTAAAATAGATCAATAACACTCGACTCACCAAAGCCGTTAAAATCAAATGCCACAACCGTTGCGCCACACTGCAGGTAACGTTCTGCACGAACAGATTCCGTAAAAAAGTATTTAGCTTTACGACTAATGGGATGCGCCATCACCACCACCGCACCACAATGGCACGTACACTTGGTAGAACCAGCAACAGGGGAAACCGTTAAAACTTTAATGGCCCCACCATTACGGGTAACCTCGCAAAGCGAAGCATTCCCCAATCGGCCAGCCCTATCTTTAAAAACCGGTTTAGGCAGCGCGCGCGCGCCCTTAAAAAAAATATTTTGAATAATTTTGGAAAACAACGCCGCGCCCCCTGTGGGTTGACAAACTTCGGCATAACCTAAATTAAGATATCTACTCTCTTAAGTTTAATGACAAGTGCAACAAAGTAGTGCGCCCGATCATACAATGGTAATACGTATCAACCATGTAAAAACATAAAAACTTGCCGCAAAAATTTACTCTCACTTTAAAATTGGGTCAAGTATTAGAAATTAATTAACACATTAAAAAACCTGCCCAAAACCCCCTGTCCGCAAACTGATCATAACAGTCTCAACCCACAAACATCGAAGTGCCCACACACTTACAACCAACAGCCCGTGCCGCCGGAACGACATTTTACGCACAAATATCACACTTGAGCATCAGCCCACTTAAGCCACCACCATTCATTAAATAAGCCAAAAATTTTAAGAAAAATAAAATGCAACACAACACATAACTGCCAAAAGTTTAATTTTGAGCGCAAACCATTCAAGCACTAAAAAGCTAATTGGACGACAATGGATCTAATAACTAAGCATTAAGACCTGATTGCGATCACGAGAAACATCCGGCATGAAGACAAAGGGAATAGTAAGAGGGGGAGGTAAAAAGGAAGGAAGTACGCAGGCTGATTAGCCTGCGTTAACACACTTAGCGGCGCGGCGCTTCGTCAATCACCAAAGACACGTTATACACGCTGGCATCTTGTGAGGCATCGGCAATTTTTACGTAAGTTTCGGTGGTTGAATCTTCGTGGGCACGCACAACCACACCACCACCTGGGTTTGCGGCATTTTTTTGAGCAATCAGCGAGCGTACAGAACGAATATCCACACGGCGGCCATCAATGTACACATCGTCTTGCTCGTCCACCATAATCAAAATAGTGCTGTTATCATCAGACGGCGGAGGCGGTGGTGCATTGCTATCCTCTGGCACATTAACATTGATGGTTTTTTCTTTAACGAACGACGCTGTCACGATAAAGAAGATCAGCATGATGAAAACCACGTCCAACATGGGGGTTAAATCAATTTCGGCCTTATCGCCGTCTTCTTGTTGCTTGCGTTTTCTACGACTCACCTTAAGCTCTCCAAAATTCCCAGCCCTAGAATCGAGGGCCAGTGAAGATTATTTATTGTTAATACTGAACGACCAAATATGATCTAAAATCAAGCACAGTGTGCAAATAACAAACAAAATACACACTCAAATTGCCAAACGTGCATCGGCCCAAGCTTACACTATTTCCATATATTTGACGACCACCCACTTGCGCCGTAACGCCTTTCATACACTCATCCAGTAGTAGCGCAGCCTCACTGTCACTCTTTCACACAACCTAATAGTGCCAAAGCCCTGCTCACTAACTCGTCTTTATTCTGAAACACCATCGATGGCGTTGCGAGCGTCGGGTGCTCGCTAGAATAGCTCCATTTGCTGGAAGCGCCCATTAAACTCACCAAGAGGGTTTAGCCGGATACCCACCCCCACCAAACGCATAGGCAGCTTTTGGCGCTGCCAAGCAGCATGTAGCAACCGCTGAAAGTAACTAAGCGGCGGCCAACCTGAGCTGGTGGGCAACCGCGACTCAATCACCGTCTGAGAAAAATCAGAAAACTTGAGTTTCACAAAGGACTTAGACGGTTCATACAGTGCCTTTACACCCTCAAAACGCCCTGCCAAATTATCCGCCAAAACCCCCGCCACCTGATTGAGCGAGCCAGGGGTAATATCGGACTCATAGGTTCGCTCTACACTAAGGCTCTTTCGCGTGTGGCTGGCGCTTACCGTCCGCGCATCAACACCTTGCGCACGCTCATACAACTGCGCCCCAAAAGCGCCAAAACGCTTCACCATTGGCTGCAAGCCATAGCCAACCACGTCACAACAATGGTATATGCCCAAGCCAGACAGCTTGGTTTGTGAAACCGGCCCCACACCGGGCAGCTTAGACACCGGTAACTTGGCTACAAACTCCGGCACTTGCCTGGGTGTAACCGCAAAAAAACCCGCCGGTTTGTTCCAATCACTGGCAACCTTGGCCAAGAATTTTACCGGTGCTACCCCAGCCGATACGCTTAAGCCAAGCTCTCGTTTTACCTCTCTTTGAATGGCCTGGGCCATCCAAGAGGCGCTACCGTGGTAATCGGTTGATTGCCCCACATCCAAAAACGCCTCATCAAGAGATAAGGGCTCTATGGCATCGGTGTAACGATGGAAAATATCATGCAGGGCTAGGCTGGCCTCTTTATACCGCGCCATATCAGGGGGGATAATCTGTAAACTGGGGCACAACCTCAACGCATGTGCACTCGCCATCGCGCTGTGCACACCAAACTTACGGGCTTCATAAGATGCCGTACAGACCACACCTCTGCGCCCAGGCGCCCCACCCACTGCAATCGGGAGACCTTTTAAACGCGGGTTGTCACGAGTCTCTACCGCAGCAAAGAAGCAGTCGGCATCAATGTGGATAATTTTACGCATACAAAGCCTGTATTTTTATACAGTATAGCGTAAATTCAGCCAACTCAGCATCACTTTTTATTCGGCTAAGAAAACACTTCAAAGCGGCAAAGAGCTACGTAGGTGTCAAAAGCCCAACGGTGTTTTTGGGCTCCGAGCATACACAAAAAAGCCAGCGTAAAAGCTGGCTCTACTTGCAACAAAATCTGTAACGCATCAACCTAACAAAAGGCCTTACAAACCAAGTACTTTTTCACCGCGAGCAATCCCTGACACACCCGAGCGAACCACTTCCAATATGGCAGCTTCTCCTACCGCTTGATAAAACGCGTCTAGTTTATCGCTGGTGCCTGTAATTTGAATGGTATAAACCGAGGCAGTTACATCCACAATTTGACCGCGAAATATATCCACGCAACGCTTGACTTCCGCGCGCTGCGCACCCGTAGCGCGAACCTTTATCAGCATTAGCTCGCGCTCTATGTGCGCGCCTTCGGTTAAATCGACCAACTTAACCACATCCACTAAGCGGTTTAAGTGCTTGGTAATTTGCTCAATTTTATGGTCGTTGCCCACTGTGGTCAGTGTTAAGCGTGACAGGGTATTGTCCTCCGTGGGGGCCACGGTCAAAGACTCGATATTGTATCCACGCTGGGAAAACAGCCCCACTACGCGCGACAGCGCACCGGGCTCGTTTTCAAGTAATACAGAGATAATACGTCGCATGCTAGGTTCGCTCCGTTTTATTAAGCAGCATATCGCGCATGGAGCCATTAGGGGCAATTTGCATGGGGTACACGTGCTCACTTGGATCTACATAAATATCCATAAATACGGTTTTATCCTTCATCGCAAAGCACTCTTCCATTTTTTCGCGTAATTCTTCTCGCTTAGTCACACGTATACCCACGTGACCATAAGCCTCCATTAATTTTACGAAGTCAGGCAGCGACTCTTCATAAAGGCTTTCTGAATACCGGCTATCGTACTGCATATCTTGCCACTGTTTTACCATACCCAAAGCCTGGTTATTCAAGCAGATAATTTTTACAGGCAAATGATATTGCTTACAACAAGACAGCTCTTCAATACACATCTGAATGCTGCCCTCTCCGGTCACACAGGCGACAGTGGCATCACGGTAGGCGTACTGGACCCCCATGGCTGCGGGCAGACCAAAACCCATGGTGCCCAACCCACCGGAATTAATCCAACGGCGCGGCTTGTCAAAACGATAGTATTGAGCTGCAAACATCTGATGCTGCCCCACGTCGGAAGTGACATAGGCGTCGCCTTTGGTCACTTCAAACAAGGTTTGAATCACCTCTTGCGGCATAATTTTTTCGCCTGCGGTGCTGTACCTTGGCTTGGTATACAAACCGTGTTGTTCACGCCACTGGTCAATTTTTTGCCACCATGAGTTAAGAGCAGCCGCGTCTTGACTCTGTTCTTCAGTATCCAGCAAGTCCAACATATCGCGTAAAACGCTATCTACCGGACCAACAATGGGCACGTCAACCAAAACGGTTTTAGAAATGGAGGCAGGGTCTATATCCACATGAACTATTTTGGCGTTCTTGCAAAATTTGCTGGGGGTATTGGTTACCCGGTCATCAAAGCGCGCACCCACGGCAAAAATCACGTCGGCCTCATGCATGGCAAAATTTGCTTCCACCGTGCCATGCATACCCAACATACCTAAAAATTGCCTATCGGTACCTGGGTACGCACCCAACCCCATAAGTGTATTGGTCACCGGCATATTCAAGCGTTTTGCCAAAGTAATTAACAACTCGCTGGCATCACCTTGAACCACACCCCCACCGGAATAAATAACCGGTTGCTTAGCGGCCATCAACAATTGCACAGCTTTTTTTATTTGCCCCGCGTGCCCGCGTGTAGCCGGAGAGTATGATCGTAACTTAACCTTTTCTGGGTAGCTGTATTCGAATTTATCTACGGGGTTAGTCACGTCCTTAGGGATATCTACAACTACCGGGCCCGGGCGACCCGTAGCCGCAATATGGAACGCCTTTTTGATAACGGCAGGGATATCTCGTGCATCTTTGACCAAATAACTGTGCTTAACAATTGGACGGGAGATACCCACCATGTCCGTTTCTTGGAAGGCGTCTTCACCTATTTTGTCCGATACCACCTGGCCAGACACTACGACCATTGGGATTGAATCCATATACGCCGTGGCAATGCCTGTAATGGCGTTGGTAGCACCTGGGCCCGAGGTAACGAAGACCGTACCTACCTTCCCCGTAGATCGCGCATAACCATCAGCAGCGTGCGTTGCAGCCTGCTCATGACGGACAAGCACATGTTTAATGGTC
>CAYZQH010000129.1:0-8929 GCA_964480055.1 uncultured Cellvibrionaceae bacterium | reverse complement strand
TCATTCGCTATGGCCGTGTAGTTATTATCATTAACCTTCTGTAATGTCCAAATTCTATTTTGTACTTCACTGTCAGAGAAGATAAAGGTTTCATCCAGTGTGCCGGTATGTCCTGACCAACTCGCTGCTATTGTTGCGGTAAAACTACGAATAACCTTTCCGTTTCTATTTTTGACAACTCCATGCGCAACCAAATTGCCGTCAAAAAATTCACGAACATTAAATTGAGGCGTGTTTTTTCTGTAGTCGCTGAGCTTAACCTGGCTGCAACCACTGAGAATGAGTAATACGAGCATCGGCCATAGAATCTTCATTGTATGTTTACCGTTTGTATTTTGCTATCAAAAGACATGTACTTGTAGTGAACACGTACCTCTTGGTATCGGCCCTTTGAGTTGCTTATATTGCCCTTACCGCTAAACATCAGTAGTTGGCGTGATTGAGTATTGTATTGCAACCGCAGATTTTTAACGATTAAATTGAGCAATCGGTTGCCGGGAAATATTTTTAGGCATAGATACTTTTCCTCACAGCTGTAGCGGCGAATCTTGAGCTCAACGGCTTTGCCACGGGTGGGCAGTAAGTAATTGAAACTTAGTACTTTCCCGGCTTGTAAATCGAGCCAATGTTGTCTTACCAAATTATCAAAGCCGGCATCAACAACCAAGTTTGGTGTCAGCGGTACACTGTTAACTTTTATTTTGTAATTCTGCTTTTTTTGGTAGTAAACGTTTAGTGTATGATCGTTATCCTGCGTAATTAGAATCTTTTCTCCCGTTCGTAAATTCAGCTGCTCAAAGAGTGGTGTTGATATTCCAAGGGAATAATCTAGCGTTTTTTCAGCAAGGAGTTGGCCATCATTTTCAAAGTACTGTACAAGCACCTTATTCCCAGCCAGCCTATAATGCCGTTCCTTGTAGAGCAGAGTTTTTCCATCTGGTGTAAAAGCTTGTCCTTCGGCAAAAAACTCTTTACTACTTGCATGAGACAGTTGTACGAGTATAAGGGGAGCAATTAACCAAAAAGTATGAGGCGGTTTAAACATGCACCACCTTTGTTGGTCGCTTTAACCAAGCGCGCAATCTAAAACCAAAAGGCAACACGCAAAGCCAAAACATTGTAATTACCAGCAGTGGTAACCAAACCGGTGAGCTAAAGCTAGAGCCGGAAAAGCGAGCACCCGTATAGTAGGTTAACGGAATAGACACACTAACCAAAGCCATTTGCAGGAGTGGCCTTTGCGCAAGCCAAGACAAGCTGTGATACAGGGTTGTGGAAAACCCAACCCATAAGCAGAGCAACCAAAGGGGAGCTGCACGAATGGTGACTTCACCTAGGGATACTATTGAAGTGCTGGGAAAATTCACCAAACCAAGCGAGTTAAGCGTTGTTTCAAAGCATGTACCGATCATTAAAAAAAACAGCCCGTGTAACCACTCGCTTTTTAATTTTGCCACCCATTTGACGTGCACAACCAAAAAAATAGACAGTGCCAGTAATGCAACAAGATTACTGCCTTGCACGCACAGCAACCAAAGCAGTTGAAAGCCAATAAAATTAATCAGCAGTGGTTTTTTCAGGTTCATGCCGCGCTGCCATCTTGTTAAACCAATACCCTGGAAGAATTTTTGAAAGCGCCAATAACCAATAAAGCCGCTTTGGAAAAATCGTTTCGCGGGCTCTGGAGGCTGTTGCAGCAAGGATTTGTTCACACGCGCTGTCAACACTCATTAAAAATGGCATTGGGAAATCGTTTTTTTGTGTAAGAGGCGTATCGACAAAACCTGGGTGAATAACACTTACATCTATACCGCGGTGGTGTAGGTCCAGCGCCAACGATTTTAAAAAGTAAGTCGCTGCTGCTTTGGATGCACCGTAACCTTCTGCCTTTGAAAAAGGCGCACATATTACTTGCGAACCAATACCAACAATATGCGGTTTGGGGCTTTTTTCCAATAACTCCATTGACACTTTTAAGGTGTTAACCCAGCCAAAAAAATTAACGGACATCATTCGCTCTATAATTGACCAGTCAATGTGGCTAGGATTTAAGTACTGGCAATCACCGGCATTGAGAATGACACGATCAAGCCTTGAGCAAGTTGCCTGCAATTTTTGTTTTACTTGAGGGATGCTTGCACTATCGCTAACATCGAAGATAAGCGGCACAATATTGTCAGATTCTACAGCCAGGTCGCCTAGCTTTTGCGTGCTTCTACCCATGGCTATCACCTGGTTGTGCTCTGCCAAACGCAAAGTCATCTCTCGACCAATGCCCGATGTCGCTCCAGTTACTAGCAGAGTTTCACCTTTAATCTGCATCTTACACACTCAATTGCCACGATTTATAAGGTGTTTTACGTAAGAGAAGTGAGCCTGGATTGTTTTAACCCAATAAAAATAGAAAGCAGGTTTTTAGAGCGGACCTTGAGTTGATGTGGCCAAGAGAGCACCGATTTAGCGCTGCAATATGCGATAACAGTACGACAAAGAACGACTATACACCTGTGAACCAAGGCCACTTTAATAGCTAAAATCAATTAAATTATTTATATTAATAAATTTTAATGAAGACTCTGACTCTCTTACACTGTAGTTGCAGTTTCAATTAATCAGGTTTTACCACGTGAGAGTTAACAATGAATGAGATTACAAAATGCCCCGTAATGCATGGGGCGCACACCAAGGTTGCCACAAGTAATGAGCAATGGTGGCCCAACGCATTAAAATTAGACATTCTTCATCAGCACGACAGCAAAACCAACCCCCTCGGTGACAACTTCGACTATCGCCAGGCGCTTAAGTCACTAGATATCGACGCGCTCAAACAAGATTTACACGCATTAATGACCGATAGTCAGGCCTGGTGGCCAGCGGATTGGGGCCACTACGGCGGTTTAATGGTGCGCATGGCCTGGCACGCGGCAGGCTCATACCGCATGCAGGATGGTCGTGGTGGCGCCGGTACCGGCAATCAACGTTTCTCACCGCTCAATTCTTGGCCAGACAATGTCAGCCTGGACAAAGCACGCCGCTTACTTTGGCCTATCAAACAAAAATACGGTAACAAAGTCAGCTGGGCAGACCTGATTATTCTGGCAGGCAATTGTGCTTATGAATCCATGGGCCTTAAAACCTTTGGGTTTGGCTTTGGGCGCGAAGACATTTGGGCACCGGAGATCGACACCTATTGGGGCTCTGAGCAAGAATGGTTGGCGCCCAGCGACAACCGCTACAGCGATCTTGGCAATGCCGCAAGCATGGAAAACCCCTTAGCCGCGGTGCAAATGGGCCTTATTTATGTCAACCCAGAGGGTGTCAACGGCCAACCGGACCCGGCCAAAACGGCGCTGCATGTGCGCGAAACTTTTGCGCGTATGGCAATGAACGACGAGGAAACCGCTGCGCTCACTTGCGGTGGTCACACCATTGGCAAGTGTCATGGCAATGGCAACGCCGAGGCACTTGGCTCAGACCCAGAAGCAGCTGGGCTAGAGCAGCAAGGGCTTGGCTGGAATAACCCGAATCAAGATGGCCTTGCCAACAAGGCAGTTACATCAGGTATTGAAGGCGCTTGGACCAGTAAACCCACGCAGTTTGATATGGGGTATTTTGAGTTACTGTTTGGTTACGACTGGGAGCTGAAAAAATCGCCAGCGGGCGCTTGGCAGTGGGAACCCATTAATATCACAGAAGAAGATAAGCCGACCGATGCCAGCGATGCCTCTATTCGTCACAACCCAATCATGACTGACGCCGATATGGCGATGAAAATCGACCCCACGTACAATCAAATCTGTCAGAAATTTATGGCCAACCCTGACTACTTCAAAGACACTTTCGCTCGCGCTTGGTTTAAGTTAACACACCGCGATATGGGCCCTAAAGCGCGCTACTTTGGGCCAGACGTACCCGCAGAAGATTTAATCTGGCAGGACCCAATTACCGCAGGCACTAGTGACTACAATGTGCAACAGGTTAAGGCCCAAATTGCCAATGCTGGCTTGCCCATCAGCGCGTTAGTGGCAACAGCGTGGGACAGTGCGCGCACTTATCGTGGCTCGGACAAGCGCGGAGGTGCCAATGGCGCGCGCATTCGCCTAGCACCGCAAAATGGCTGGCTTGGCAATGAGCCAAAACGCCTTTCGGAAGTTTTGGCCGTATTAGAACCCATTGCACATCAAAATGGTGCAAGCTTAGCGGACCTTATCGTTTTAGCCGGTAATGTGGGCGTTGAAATGGCCGCAAAAGCCGCAGGTTTCGATCTTGAGTTACCCTTTGCACCCGGCCGCGGTGATGCCAGCGAAGCACAAACCGATGCAGAATCTTTTGATGTACTGGAGCCTTTAGCCGACGGTTTTCGCAACTGGCAAAAAGCCGATTACAACGTCAACGCCGAAGAAATGTTGCTGGACCGTGCACAACTAATGGGCCTAACTGCGGTAGAAATGACGGTTTTAACAGGCGGCTTACGCGTGCTAGGCGCAAATCATGGCGGCTCAAAAAACGGCGTATTCACTGAGCGTGAAGGTCAGCTTACTACCGACTTTTTCGTCAACCTTTGTGATATGACCTACAGTTGGCACCCCACCTCTGACAATTTATATGAGATTAGGGATCGCAACACCGACGACATTAAATGGACAGCCACTCGCGCGGACTTGGTCTTTGGCTCCAACTCCATATTACGTGCATATTCAGAAGTTTATGCGCAAGCCGACAATCATGAGAAGTTTGTGCAAGACTTTGCTAACGCTTGGACGAAAGTCATGAACGCCGACCGCTTTGATATTGCTTGATTTTGGCCAGTGTTTGAATGAATGAGCCCCGCGTTGGCGTTTGTTACGGGTTAATTTTTATGGGCGCCCCCATCTAACAATAAAGCTTATAAAAATTAGTGATGCTGATGCGTGGTTTCATTGGATGGTGGAGGTTTAATGTAATACAGCCTGAGATGAACCTTATTGTGGTGGTTCGACAGTCACATTAATGGATGACGTTACAATGTAGGTTTGGGAAATATTGCTGCAACGTTTTTCAGGACAGTTGAGTTATGGCTTATTTTGCATGCGTCTTGGACAAGCTTAGGTGGTTTTTTTGTGCCGCAAGAAGCACAAGGTTTATTACATAGCGTTATTGCTCATATTCTAATGCAGAAAGTCGAACCTTTAATGGCACGCATCGGATCAGTTCATACTATTTCTGAGCGCTAGAACTTGGCAACTCAAAAACAAATTTGGCGCCATCCGTATAACTGGCATCTAACCATATTTTATTACCTTGCATTTGTAAAAAATGCGCGCATAGCATTAACCCCAGCCCATGCCCTTGCTCTCCAATCGTGCCCTCTGCGCTCAATACATTTTCACTAAACAATGAACTTGCCAATGCCTCGTCAATACCCTCGCCTTCATCACTGATACGCACATGTACTGTCTCCTCATGATCACTGTCACAAGTAATCAACACTCGGCCGCCCTCAGGGGAATACTTAAATGCGTTGGCCACAATATTACGCACTACCGTTTTAGTGATCATTGGGTCACTGAATACTTCAATGGATTCTGGAATCTCATTATCCACCGCAATATTTTTTAATGCCGCCGCATCTTTAAGCAGTGCCACACAATCAGCCACTAATTTCTTTAAGGCTAGATTTTTTGGTTCCAATTTTGTGGTTATCAGGGATTGTTCGGACCACTGTAATGTCTCATCCAATAACTGAAACAACTCTACAGATGAGCTCAATATGCCTTGTGATAGCTCGTACACTTTGTCAGCACTTAGATTTTGTGCTTTTGCATTCAGTAGTTTTGACAAGCCAATAATGCCGTTAAACGGGGATTTCAAATCGTGAGCGAGCATGGCATATAATCGGCTTCTATTTGCATTCATCCTCTCTAGCTTGCGGTTGTGTAGCCTTAGTTCCAATTGGCTGATCACTTGGTTAGACAGTATTTGCAATGCGCGCTTTTGACTGTCATCCAGTGCCTTAGGTTCAGTATCTATAACACATAGAGTGCCAATAGGAGAGCCGTCTGGCGCTACTAAGGGGGCGCCGGCATAAAACCGAATATCCGGTGCATCTGTTACCAAAGGGTTATCTGAAAAGCGTGTGTCTTGAAGTGCATTAGGCACCTCAAAGACTTTATCTTGTAAAATGGCATGCGCGCAAAAAGCCAGGCTTCGGTCTGTCTGCGAAGCATCCAACCCCACTTTAGATTTAAACCACTGTCTAGTGTCGTCCACCAAACTGATAAGGGAGATGGGCGTTGAGCAAATGGCACTTGCCAGCTCAGTCAGCTCGTCAAAGGATCTTTCGTCGTCCGTGTCTAGTACTTCATATTGAAGAAGCGCTGCCAAACGCTTCGGCTCATTTGGGTGTAATTTGGCAATTTCCATTCAACTACCCTCAGTACGAATTGCAATGACAGGTTTAACATTCATAACAATTATAGATTAAAACATTACCTCTAAAACACGTGTCGCAACGCGCTGTAAATTTATTGCTCGCACTCTTCGAATACTAGCCGAATTAATGAGGTTCCCCCAGAAAATATGAGTAGAAATACACGCTTTGGCACATAAACGCAAAAAATACTCTCTATACTGAGAAAATGCCCTCATAAACTTTCAGGCTAATGAATTAATGACTTCGTATATTACGATATTCATTGGAATTATAGCGCTTTGCACCCCCGTTACACTAAGTGCATCAACCATACTCGAAGAAGTCTTAGTCACGGCCCGCAAAAAACTAGAGCGCCGCCAAGATATTCCATTATCCATGCAATCTTTAAGCGCTGAAATGTTAGATATCGCCAACATTAATAACCTAACTCAAATGAATAACCAACTTATAAATACCAGTGTGGCAGGTACAGGGGGTTTAGGCAGTAGCAACGCAGCGTTTTATATTCGCGCAATGGGCACGTCTCGCAATGCAGTAAACCAAGAGCCCGCCGTGGCGCTGTATATTGATGATGAATACTACGGTAGAAGTGACGGTGCATTGCTTAACGTGCTAGACATTGAACGTATTGAGGTATTGCGCGGCCCTCAAGGCACATTATTTGGACGCAATGCTACGGCCGGCGCTATTCGATACATTACACGCGCACCTTCCACCGACGCACTCTTAGGTGAGGTTCAAATTTCTGTGGGTGAAGACACCCGTAAGGATTTTAAGGCAACACTAAATGCCCCTCTAAGCCCCAACGCTGCCGTGCGCGTCAACGCAACCAGCTTGAATCAACACGGGCAGGTCAAAAATGAAGATACCCGCAATATTTTTGGGGGTAAAAAATTTAATGCTCTGCGCGTAAAAAGCTTATGGAATATTTCCGACGACGTTTCTGTGCACTTAGGCGCCGATTACAGCGAAAACCATACCGGTGGTGGTGCCAGTGTTTTGGTCTACGTTAACCCCACGGCGCCGTTTGTACTGGCAGAAGCCGCTGCAGGGTATGATATTAGCGCTCTGCCCTTAGGGGATGCCAAACGCTCATTCCAAACTGCGGATAACTTTAATCGCACCAGAAACCGAGCCGCGGCACTTACCCTTAATTGGCGCATATCTAATAACATCACATTCAAAACGGTATCCACCAGCCGCGCAGTAAATACCAATGGTGCCTACGATACCGACGGCAGCCCAGCAGTACTTTTTGAGCAAATATACCTTAGGAGTATTCAGGCGCACTCTCAGGAATTTACCCTCACTGGCGACTCAAAGAAATGGGACTGGCAAACCGGGCTGTATTATTATGACGAAACAGCCAGCGACCATCGCTTAGTGGCAATGACCACCAATGGGCCAACAAACCGTAGCTCTACCCGCATTGTTAACCCCATCACCATAGAAAGTTACGCAGCGTTTGCGCAGGGGACATATTTTTTGGTGCCGCAATGGTCCATCAATATTGGGGCGCGCTACACCCACGACACCAAACACATCACCGCCAATGAACTGAATGCCGCCGGTACGCCCAAAGTAGAAGATGTGAGTCGTAGCAAAAGCTGGGCTGCCTCTTCGGGGCGTCTGGGAGTGCAATGGCAGTTTCAGCCTCGTACGTTACTGTACGTAAGTGGCGCCAAAGGTTTTAGAGCAGGAGGGTTTAACGACCGTATCCGTACAGATTTACCCGATAACTACTTTGGTATCACCGATTTTGATGAAGAGACAACAAACACCCTCGAGTTGGGCGCCAATCACGAACTACCACGTCACAATGTGCGTATCAATGGCGCGATATTTTCTAACCGCTACAACGATATGCAATTGGGTAGCATCCTGCCTGGCACCGCGCGCACCGTTATTCAAAACGCTGGCGAAGCCAAGATACAAGGCGCAGAAGTAGAGCTACTCGCATTTTTTGCCAACGCATTTAGAGTACAGATTGCTGCCGGCTATATAGACGCCAGATACACTCAATTGTCTGAAGAAGTTACCGCGGTCACGCTCGGCAGCGCTATGCCCAGGGCGCCTAGATGGTCAGTGTTCACCAGTTTACAGTGGAGCAAGGGCCCGTGGCTTGCCTACATAGATTACGGCTGGAAACACAAACACCGCACGGTGGTGGCTGACAACGACTACTTACACCAAGGAGCCTACGGCTTAGTCAACGCAAATGTTTCTTACCAGGCGCACAGCCAATGGCAATGGAGCCTGTACAGCAATAACTTATTAGACAAACACTACTGGGTGAGCGGGCTCAACTTAGATAGCGGCAAACCGATGGGTATCATTCAGGGAGAACCAGGGCATTTTAGGGAGGTGGGCGTCAAAGTTAAGTTTTTATTTTAACGCCCAAACTACTCATGGCTCGTATTTCGCCCTCCAAACTTACCCTACCCAATAACTTGGTTTTTCAGGCCAATGCTTGGTTTTTAAGTATCCTTTTATTAGGAGGGTTAATTGCAATCGGGT
>CAYZQH010000128.1:0-9001 GCA_964480055.1 uncultured Cellvibrionaceae bacterium | reverse complement strand
TTAAGGTAATGCCAAACACGATCCAGTGCCAATACAAAACTGTAAAATCCATGAGTGCTCCTAATTTGATCACAATTTAACTTTAGTCCTTACCACCACTATACCCAAACTTACGCAACCCCCAAACCCGCTAATAGCTTACATTCGATAAGGAGATATCCACCTTGCGCGCCTTGGCGTGGAGCAATAAACTCTTGGGCAGATTTTACTAGGGATGATACACCCGGTTAGAAAGGACGCCATGCTACAACATTTAAAACCTCTAACATGCCCCTTTGGTAAGCGCTACCAGCTACGCCAACGTACCGATAACTCTGTACCCAAAGGCTTAGAGCCCATCCCTTTTAGTGACCCAACTACCTGTGAGCAGTTCATAAAAAGGCTCAACGTTGCCCCTGGCTACTGGGCAACGCTTGCGGCTCACTTAGGCCTACCCACTCAATATACGGGTAATCATAAATCGGCCACCGGCGCCATCAGCCGGTACTTGTGTGCGGGACGTGGGGTTTTATTTGAGCTACCCAGTCAAACCCTAAGGGTTAATTCGGCCCCTGTTGCAATCACTGACTCTGAAGGTAAAACCTATCAATTCACCGCTGCCACTCAAGTACTATTGGCCAATCACGCCCCTCGCAAACCCTTTGCTAATTTAGCCCTGGCAACAGAGTTTGTTGAAAACTTAAGCCTAAGTGAAAAACAGCTAACCAATATTGCTGAGCAAGCCAATTTAGGGGCGTCGTCTGTACCAGAGCTTGCTAAAGCCCTACAAGAACAAACCGTTAGCCTGTTTGTACAAAATTCATACACACGCTCACTCGTAAGCATGCCAGCAGAAGAGACCGCAAATATACCGGGTAACCGCAGTGTAGATTTAGCACCGCCGCCCAAGCCCGCATGGATAGGGGTTTAATTACTGGACGAGCAAGGAAAGGCCATTGTTGGTACTGCATCTTAGTAGATTTGGGGTATGGCAAGCCGTATAAGAAACGAGAAAGATCGGTTTTTTAACAGTTTGCTCAATACCTGCCCCCCAAACAATTCACACTTTCCTATCAATCACAACATTCATCTCACACTTCGGGGTGATTTTATTATTGTCTATAGTAAACTGGTTGTTGCCTAAGCAAAGCAACTGAAGCGAGCTAAACCCGGCGCTTCATGGCTTTATACAGGTTACTGTTATGTTTAGTTATAGTATTGGGAAGGCAAATGCGCATATTTACACAGCCCTACTCCAAAGCGGGATTAATTGGGTACTTACTGTTTGCTTTGACGATGGCGGCTCATGCGGAAATTTATCGTTGGGTAGACGAAAGCGGACGCGTTCACTTTGGCGACCGGCGCTCTGCGCCTAAGCAAGCGGAGTTAAAGGGCAGGCCTAAATCAACCATAACCACCGACGGGATGGCGTTTACGTTTTTGCCTCAAGCCGACGCCATGCTAAGTGCAACCCAAACACAACCCCAGGGGCAGGCCACCATACTGTCCAGCGGGTACTGGCGCTCTCACAATGGTAACCTAGAGACCAAAAGCTTACTGCAATTTGAAATCACCCCACTATTAGACGAGCTGAATAAACACAAACACAAACTTTTAGCCAATGCTTCTATTGCGTTTTATGCCAACACTCAAGATAAACTCTATGGGCAAGGTACTACCAATACGCAATCCCCCGGGCATTCGACATTTCGTGGAGATAACGCTTTTTACTTAAAGCCAGTACATAATAACTGGAAAGAGGCCTCTGTTACGTGGGCTTCTTTTTACAGCGGTGATCACGTCACACCCAATGCCATTCGACAACTGCCTGTGCTATCCGTACCGGGCACCGCTGGGGATCCCGATAAAAACTATATGATTGATGCCACAGAGTTAGTTGCCGCTTTGATACTTGCACAGCAAAGAGAATTTACTCTAGAGATGTCCCCTCAACGTCAATCTAATATGGCACAAGTCACTTTTTTTGCGCGTGAGGCCAACAATGAAAAAGAACCCAGACTCATCGTAAATTTAAAGTAGTCGCTTTTTTATAGAAGGTTTTGAATTTATTGCAGCAGAGATTGTTTGTAAAACGCGCTGTCAAAACACCTGGACCCGCGACATTTTTATAGTCAGATGGCAAAATATGAACTCCTACCAGAGCCGGTTAATCTATTGAGCGCCGCCGAATAGGCTGCACACGCTGGATATCAAAACTCTTCAACCACTCTAAGAAGTCTCCACTGTTTAGCGGCTTAGCAAACAAATACCCCTGGAACGTATTGCACCCCAGATTTTTAAGACGCTCTAATTGAACCGGTGTTTGCACGCCCTCTGCCACCACCTGTAACCCCATGTGTTTGCCAATAGAAATCATGGATTCGACTAACGGCTCCTGAGCGTGAATCTCCAATACATCCACAAACGTCTTATCGATTTTTAAAATATCCAGAGGTAAATCTCGTAAGTAGGCCAGTGATGAATAGCCCGTTCCGAAATCATCCAGAGCAATCGTTACGCCACGCCGCCTAAACTCAGCAAGCTTACGTATGGTGTCTTTTACGTCAGATAACACCGCAGTTTCTGTCACCTCCAAGGTGATAAAACTTGGTGGAACATCTGCCTTTTTTATCGCATCAAAAGCAGTTTCAACAAAGTTTGGCCGCGCAAGTTGCCACGCGGATACATTCACCGATAAATGTCCACTAAAGGGCACACCCTGTTCAAACCACTCTTTGCGTGTATTCAGTGCTGTGTTAAGTACCCAATCACCAATAGGGTTAATTAAGCCGGTTTCTTCTGCCACAGGGATAAACGCTGGCGGCGGTATGTACCCTTGCTTTGGGTGTTTCCAACGCAGTAACGCTTCAGCACCCATTAACTTGCCCGCCGAGCTTACCTGTGGCTGATAAAATAGCTCAAACTCATCGTTCACTAAGGCGTTACGCAAGCCTCGCTCTAATGAAATACGCTTGCTTACCTCATTACGCATTTTTGGCGTAAACATTTGAGCCATGCCACGTTCATCGTTTTTTGCTCGATGTAAGGCAATATCGGCATGGCGAAATACATCCACAACCGTCATAGCATATGCAGGAAATACCACAACACCCATAGTGCAACCCACTTCCAACAAGTGATCACCAACTTCCACGGGTTGGTCCATTAACGCTGAAATGCGTCCTGCTATTTGCATGGCTTTTTTATCAGCTTCTTCGCCTAGGCGGCTAGTGACGATGGCAAATTCATCACCACCGATACGTGCAACCAACATTTCTGAGCCCATACTCTTGGCCAGCCTCATGCCCAACTGACGAATCACCTGATCACCCACATCATGACCTAATGCATCGTTAATGGTTTTAAAATGATCCAAATCTAGTTGAATAAATGCACAATGCTTTACACCGGTTTTTAGCAGGTGCACAACATGCTCATTTAACTCTGCACGATTAGGCAAACCGGTTAATTGATCTTCAAATGCCATTTTACGAATGGTGCTTTCAGATTCTAGCCGCATAAGTTCGCTGGCGGCTCGTGAAACAAATATTTTTGCCACATCTTTTAATTTTTCTATGTGCTCCATGGGCTTGGTATCCATCACCAATAATGCACCCACCGGCGTATTATTTTCGCCTTCTAGTGCAACGCCCACATAGCTATGCACATTCAATTTTTTCAGTAAGCTTTGCCACGGAAAATCATGCTGCGCACGACGCTCTACAGCATAAATCTCATTTTGAAAGATAACATCTAAGGGGCTGTCTTTTATTTTTATTTGGAAGTTTTCAATAAGGTCTCCATCTACAGCCGCCGCCAGTGTTTCTAAGTAGGGCTCGCCATTCACCTCATTGGTGAGACCTATCAATACATATTTTTTATTGAGTAGGCGGGCCAGGTATACCACCAAACGGGTAAAAAACGCCTGGCCCGTTTCTGTTGAGACAGCGTTGGATATTGTATTTATGGCATTGTCAACAAACTGCTGCTCGGTAACATCTTCTAAACGAACCACACATTCTTCTAAACTTTTCTGTTGATTAAAAATGGGGTAAAGCTTAAAGTTTATCCAGCTGTCTTTAACAACAAACAATGTATCCACTGGCACACCAGCCGTAAAATAGTAGGGCCCATACTCACATTCTTGGCCTTCACTTAAAGACCGAAGAACATCACCCTTTTTCACGTTCAACTCTTCTAAAACTTCAAAAAAATTGATAGTGGGTGCCGCGCTCACATCGCGGCGTAAAAAACGAATGCTTTCTTGATTCACTAATAGGGTTTGGCCGTCTAAATCCACAATATGAATGGGTGCGGGCTCTTGCATAAATACCTGAGATAAACGCTCTAACTTATCTTCTACTCGGCGCCGCTCCACAATTTCTGATTGCATCTGTCTATCACGAAGGGATAATTCCTGGCTACGCCGAACAGACTCAGTCGCCAAGCTTACCGACATAATCAGCACAAACAGCGCAAAGGCAAAACCCAGTGGATAAATACCCTCCCAAAGGCCCATATCAATGGCCATGTTTCCAGCCACACTGGCGAGCAGTATTACAATATATAACGTTAAGAAGATGGCTCTGCGGCGGCTAACTTGTTGCCATAAATTATGCGCAACACCAAACCCCCAAACCAAAACAATAGCCATGGTGGCGTACCATAACCTGGCGCCAAGACCTGGTGCTGGTTGCAAGTAATTTAAATTGGCCAACGCCGGCTGAGAGAAAGCTGTTCGCCCCAAAATTTTGTCAAAATGTAAAGAAACACCTGGAAGGCGGTTGGCCAATATCATGACTAACAACAACAGCCCCGCAAAAATGAGGATACGCGAGGGCTTTTGTCGAACAATGCTCTCAAACGCAATATAAAGATAGGCAGATATCAGCCCAATAGAGGCAAAATCCATCTGCCAAAGCAATGCCAATTGCGCACTTTGCACAGAGGTGGACTGATAATATAAAGCGCAGCAAACTTGATAGCCCGCACCGGCCAAGCTCAATAGCGCTAGGGCGCCATACGCTACTCGACTGTTCAATGAGCGAGATGCAACCATCACAGTGCCTGAGATGGCCCCAGCCACTATCATATAACCCGCTGTAATATAAAAGAGGGTCACCACTAAGGGAAGCGATTCAATCATTGTACTTGCTTATTATGTGCCCAACTAAACAATAGCCCGCAGGACAACCATCCTCCAATATATGGCTGTAAATTCTGGCAAGCGGTGTGTTATAGGCCCCGTTAGCGGGTACCAGCCTAGAATAACGTTCCAAAACTCAATTGCTTCACTGCGTCACTTTTATTCAAGCTCGAAGCAAGAGACAGACTTGTTGGCCACAAAGCCCCAACTTAGGCCATTGTGATTTTGATCGCCACCTTGCATGCTCGCGTGGTTGATGACGCGGGCTTATTCAAAATATTTATGGCCGCGCGCGCACGGAGTCTAAAAGAGTATAACGAAACTAGCGTTCACTGCTTCAGCCACCAAACGCAGGTACTCACTCACTGCCGAACCACTAATATAGAACGCTCACCTATCTTTCCCAAAGGAGGTAAAGGTCTCAATGACCGGCTCGAAAAGGGCTTTACGGACCAATATGGCGACAGAAAACGCGGCGATAGCGGCAGTTGGCGCCTACACTTAAGGGGTTACTCTCCGCAAAAATGCATTAACGTGACTGAGTTACCAACCGCTGTATGAAGTTTTTTTTGGCCTTGCTTATCTCACTTGCCACCACGGCCCAAGCCAGTGAGCGCGTTTATATGATCGGCAAAATTCAAATTCTCGATACCACTCATACCAAAGTTGTACTCTTTCACGATAATGGCATCACCAATATGAATGACTGCTACCGCGAAATTCAACGGGGTAACCGTGGGCAATGGCGCTACCATCACCACAAGTTCAAAAAGTCCAATGGATACTCACAAAAGGTTAATTACTACTGTGTTAAGTCGGGCATCACAACGTCAAAGTGGTACCCCAAAGACCGTTTTGACAACGTATATAAAATAGATATACGCAAACCCACCTTGAGTATTTCGCCCACCAAGTCCTACAGCGACTGTCTATTTAGAGTCCGCAAAGAAGTGTACGACGAAACCAGTAAGTTTTTTTGCGCTAAAGTAAGTCAGCGTGTGCAACATTAAGGTCACTTCCTAAATCAAAGGTTATCACCGGCAATTAATAGCCGTAATTAGCGCCCTCATCCAGAGTTATTGACACGGTAAACTTCCGCTCGAGCTATCACTACCCTCACAACCTGCCAATGCTACAGCGGCGGCTGCCATATACATTGCAAACTTCGATTTTTTTATATTGCTCTCCTTGTCGTTCTCATCAAATATTTTGCATTGCCAACGATTTGGCTTTTACAAAATCGGTTTTTCCGCTGCCTAATTTTGGCATTGCTTCAACGACTTTCCACATAGCTGGAATAGAGAACGCAGTACTGCCGTTTTGTAAAATTTGCTGTTTAAGCACTTGCTCATCTACCGGCTGATTGATGAGTGCCACCAAAGATTCTCCTTTTTTATCATCTGGTATACTAACCACAACCACTTCAAAATTTTCATCATCGGCAACCGTAAGAATTGCCGTTTCCACCGCTGTGAGGCTTAGCATTTCACCGCCAATTTTTGCAAAGCGAGAGTATCTATCTACGATAAATAAGTAACCATCTTCATCAATGTAGCCTTTGTCACCAGTGATATACCACCGCTTACCCTCTTCGGTGTGGATCACTTCACGAGTTTTGGCGTCGTTATCTAAATACCCTTTCATCACTTGCCCGCCACCTATTAAAATCATCCCAGCTTCACCGGTGGGCAGCTCTCGGTAAGAGTCAGGGTCTACTACTTTGCAGCTACTGCCGGGCAAAGGCAAACCCACAGAGCCATTTTTACTGCCCAGTTGCACAGCAAAACTCTGTGTATCTAACTTATTGGGTAAGTTCACACTGGCCACGGGCGTGGTTTCTGTAGCACCGTACCCTTCATAAACGGTTTTTTTGAACTTCTGCTCAAACGAGTCTCTAACCTCTGGGTTAAGCCTTTCCGCCCCTGCAACCACATAACGTAAGCTTTGCAGCATCAACGGGTGAACTTTTTTATTTCTACAATACAAACGGAAGAAGGTAGACGTGCCACATAAGATGGTAGCGTTATAGCGTGCAATGGCTTTTGCACCACCAAGCGCATCGGTAGGGTCTGCATGGCAAATCATTGGGCAGCTCTCTAACAAGGGTAAAAATTGCGTAACGGTTAGCCCAAACGCATGAAACAATGGCAAGTTAGCCATAAAGACATCGTCATACTCTAAATTTATAACATCTGCCACTTGCTTAACATTGGCCATCACGTTGTTGTGTGTTAGCTGCACACCCTTGGGTGCGCCCTCACTACCACTGGAAAATAAAATGGCAACCACATCGTCTTGCGTAACGGTATTGCCCCACAAGCGCTGTAAAACAAATGAAGGCAGTAACTTAGTCATCATTAACGTAACTATTTTTTCAATGGTAGAAATAGACTGGGTCAAGTCTTCCATCCAAACAACATTCACCGCATCCAAAATTTCTGTAACGTCAATACCTTTTGCGCTAAGTTTGTCTATAAATTTACGAGAGGTATACACCGTATCAATCTCTGCCTGCTCAATAGCAGCCTTAATTGAACTTACTGACGCCGTGTAGTTTAAATTTACTACTGCTTTCCCTGACAACACCACACCCATATTGACTAATACGCCCGGAGCACTGGTCGGTAGCAGTACACCAACCGCATTGGCGCTAGTGGTAGATTTAATTCGCCGCGCTAGGGTTTGGCTACCTGTTAAAGATTGGTGCCCCGTTAAATGCATGCGTAGGGTGTAATCTGCCAGGGCAAGCTCCCCCCCGGTTTGTTTGGCACTGGTAATCCACGCATTTTGTAGCGTGGGCAAGGTGGTTAAATATTCTTGCCAAGAATGAACACTTAAATCAAATACCCTGCGCTTTAATACGTCGGCCGAAGTTGTTTTGGCCAGAGGTTTACCAAACGCCATAACCAACTCGCGCCGCAAAAAGGACCGTGTTGTTTTTTTAAGGCGTGACGAAGAACGTGAAAATTGACTGCCCCATAAGCCACGAATATAGAACGGCTGAATCACAACGGTATCATCCACTTTCTCACATGCACGCTCAAATCCACGCCTAAACTTCGCTAAGTGGCCCGTACGACTGATGGTTCCCTCGGGGAACAGGCAGACCACCTCCCCTTGATTTAAGCATTCGGCCACTTCGTCCAGTGCCTTTCTACTACGAGGGCCTGTATCGATGGGAATGCAACCAAATAGATCAAAAAACCACTTGATATACCACCGCTCATAAATATTGCGAATCATTACAAATCGAATGGGGCGTGGCGATGCTATTTGCACAATGGCCCAATCTATCCAGCTAACGTGATTACCCAACATTAAAACCCCGCCACGAGCCGGAATATTTTTCATGCCTTGTACCGTTACACGATATCTCCGCATCATAAAAAATGTTAATAAAAAACGTACAAAACTTTGCGGCAATTGATACACCACATAACAACAGCCCACCAACGCAACAACGGCAATAAATTGTAAAAGAGATTTAGAGCTCCACCCTTGATACGCAAACAATGCGGTCAACACCAAAAAGCTGAGCATGCAAACGTTTTGAATTAAATTATTGGCTGCCAGAGTCTTACCCAACTCCTGCTCTTTGGCATAGAATTGAATCAAGGCATTTAAAGGCACAATAAACATACCACCGCTAAACCCTACCAATATAAAGATTGAAGCGAAAGCAACAGGAGAAGTCATGTGCGGCAACCACCACAATCCAAATGCAATACCTAAGGCGCCCACCGGCAGCAAACCTGTTTCAATATAATTTTTAGAAAACCTACCGGCCACCATGGAACCCAAGGCGATACCAATACCCGAGCACGCTAATATACCCTGCACCACAATAGTATTGCTTTGCTCGGTAATCCCTTTAAA
>CAYZQH010000127.1:0-9069 GCA_964480055.1 uncultured Cellvibrionaceae bacterium | reverse complement strand
CATTTATGGGCTACAAAAGGCACAATGGCAAAGTAGGCACACGCAACTACTTGGGCATCATTACCACCGTTAATTGCTCGGCTACGGTCGCTGCTAACATTGCAGCTCAGCTGAGCTACCCCGGCGCACTCGATGCCTACCCGAACGTAGACGGCGTTGTCGCGCTCACCCACGAAGGCGGGTGCGGCATGCGCACCTCCGGCGAAGGTTATGAGTTACTCCAAAGAACGTTAGAGGGCTATGCCAAAAACCCAAATTTTGGCGCCATTATAGTCATTGGTCTTGGCTGTGAATCCATGCAAATTGCGAGCTTTTTGGAGGACAGTCATCTACAGGAAGGGCCTTATTTTAGCGCGTACAACATTCAAGATGTGGGCGGCACCAAAGCCGCTATCGCCAAAGGCACGGAAATAGCCAAAGAAATGGTGGATCTCATTAATCAACAATCACGTTCATCGCAGCCGGCAAGCGAGCTTACGGTAGCCATGCAGTGCGGTGGCAGCGACGCGTTTTCTGGCATTACTGCAAACCCCGCGTTAGGCGCCGCCGGTGACCTGATTGTGCGTAATGGCGGCACAGTAATTTACTCAGAAACGCCTGAAATATACGGCGCCGAGCATTTATTGACCCAGCGCTCCGAAACCCCAGAAGTTGCAGAAAAGCTGTTGGAGCGTATTCGCTGGTGGGAGGAGTACACCGCCGCCCACGAATTTGAAATGAACAACAACCCTTCACCCGGAAATAAAGCGGGCGGTCTATCCACCATTATGGAGAAATCCTTAGGTGCGCAAGCCAAAAGCGGCTCTACACAAATGGTTGACGTATTGCTGTATGCCGAGCCCACGCAAAAGAAAGGGTTGGTTTTTATGGACAGCCCTGGGTTTGACCCCGTCTCTGTAACCGGCCAAATTGCTTCTGGTGCCAATGTGGTGTGCTTTACCACCGGCCGCGGGTCGGCCTTTGGCTGTAAGCCCGTGCCCTGCTTAAAGCTGGCGAGCAATACTGCACTTTATGAGCGCCAAAAAGATGATGTCGATATTAATTGTGGCGAAATCATCAGCGGTGCAATGAGCGTCGAAAGCTGTGGGCAAGCAATTTTTGAACAAATACTTAAAAACGCTTCAGGCGAGCTGACCAAAAGCGAAGAGCTAGGCTATGGTCACAATGAATTTAACCCCTGGAAGATAGGCGCGGTGGTTTAACCTTCTCCAACGATACACACACTGTGGGGGTACTCCATGCCTCCACAGGGCCCCTCCTCCACTGCCCCTGCCGCCTTAAATTTTACTCACTTTTGGCTCTCGGCTGTTCGTTCTAACAACATCAGTTGAGAACCCACAAGAAGTACTTCAAAGATTTGGGTTGACTTTGAAGACTCTCCTCAAGCTTTTGGGTTTCTATGGCGCACAACAGCCTTTGATGCGCTGTGAATTCGTGTATTAACCCTACTCACGCCATGACTGATCAAAAGTGATCATTTCCCGATGTACGCCATCTAATATCGAACCGCTGGCCCACGATGTGGTCTATTATGCGGAACAAGGTGTCAGCGGGTAATACGATCCAAGCTTAACCAATAGCCTTGAACGTTCATGCCCTGCAAAAGACGCAATAGATAAACGCCGTTTGATAGGATCGCTCATGCCAGACAGTAACACTCGCCTTTTTCAACCGTTACACATTGCACTACTGGCTTTTGCAATCATCGGCCTGGGCGTTGTGTGGTTTTGGCCAAAGCCCGCACCACCGCAACCCATGGCCACAATTACCGAGCCTGCGCAACCTGTAATGCCCGTTGCTGTCCCAGCAACACCAGAGCCAGAGCCGCAAACGACCATCACCCCTGCAGAGCAAGCACCCGCTCAACCAGAACCAGAGCCTAGCCCCGAGCCATTACCACCGCTCAATGCCAGTGACCCAGCAGTTCTTTCAGACTTCAGCACTTTCGATTTATCCACACTGTTGGCGCAAGAGTATTTAATTCGTAAAACCGTTCGCGCTGTGGTTGCCGCAGCCAACGGTGAATGGGTCAATCAACACAGGCCTATTTCGCCGCCCAAAACGCCCTTTCAAGTGATAAAAGGGCAACGAATCACCATGGGAGAATCTAATTTCTCCCGTTATACACCTTACATCAACGCCATAGAAGCCATTAACCCCAGCACTTGGGCGGCCCAGTATCAAAAATATGCCCCACTCTTGCAAGAAGCCTACGAAGAACTCGGCGTGAAAGGCGGCTCCTTTGAGCAATCACTATCAAAAGCATTAACACTGATCGAAACCGCTCCCCTTTATCAAGGGCAGCCGTTATCTCAACCTTCCGTGATGTTTGTGTATAAAGATAAAGCGCTAGAGAGCCTTCCCGAAATCCAAAAAACGGTGATGCGCTTAGGCCCTGAAAACCAACAACGCATTCAAGCGCTGTGTTCCAAGATAAAAGCACAGCTTGATTCACCCAAGCCTAGCCCTACCCAATGATTCATTCGATAGTAACCATCATGAAACGCTTTAACACCACTTCTACAGGGGCAAGGGTTAGTCGCTGTGCTATCGCCGTGGCAATTTTGGTCGGTGTTTTTGTACACACTGTATCGCCGCCATGCGCAGCCGGCACTGCCCTCACTGTTGGTGATATTGCGCCTAATTGGGTCCTTCAAAGCACTCAGGATGAAGCCATATCTCTTTACGATCAGGCCGACGCCGGCAAGACAACGGTTTTGATTTTTTGGGCCAGCTGGTGCCAACACTGCAGCGTATTGCTACCGGAGCTGAGTCAGCATGAAACGGAATTCAACTCATTCAATACTCAAGTGTATTTGCTACACCTGTGGGAGGAAAAACCCGCAGAGGATTTAAAAATGCTAAATTCTACTCCGTACCCAATACTGCTAAAGGCCGGATCAGTAGCACGAAGGCTGGGCGTAGATACCACGCCCGGCGTGGTCATTGTTGGGGCTAACAAGCATATATTGTATCAACGTAAACCCAGTACCCCCCTAGATAACATCGTCCCCACAATTTTAGACATCATCCGAAAGGGCGATGAAACCCCAGGTGACTCGTCCGAGCAACGCACTGTATTACAAGGCTATGCGTCGCCGTCAAAATCCTCTAACAAATCCAGCGGCTCCACTTCACCGCCTTCTAATTGAGTATTCCAATTTGGGCCAATCATAGTAACCTCCTCATGCAAGCCCGGCAGCCAATCATCCATCAGCTCTTCCAGCGCAATGGGAACCACTTTGTATTTGGCCCACTCTTCCACCAAATGCGGCTTCACGTATTCTGGCTGCGACCACAAAGGAAGAACATCCACGTCGTCACTGTGGTTGGAGGGACACAAAGCCCAACCCTCTTCACCTTCAAGCCCCCATACACACCCTGTGGCAAAGGCCTCTTCCAAAAACCGGTGGTAGTTTTCGTCAAAGTCCTCCCCTAAACCTTCCGATACAATTTCCACACTCATCACTGCCCCCTCGTTAGATCACGCAAATTAACCTAGAAATTACTCTGTATCACCCACAAACTCACACAAACAAACGTTTTGTTGGCAACCAATGGGTTGAACTGGCGCTCTTTGCCAAGTTTGGACGTGAGCCCACAATGGGGGCGGCCATTTTTGGGCCAACGCCGCAGCACGGCCCACTTGATCAAAATGGCCGTGCCTTAATAAAACTTGTTTTACCTAGACCTTATTATGGGGCAATAGCCGCTGCCATGGGTTTCTTACGCCAAATAGAAAGCAGCTGTGCCGGTAATGCGCTACAGGAATTAAGACACACATTTTAATATGCTAATGGTATAAACGGAAAATTCGGCTCAATATAGCAACACCTTACTGAGCCAACTAAATTGACAAATCGCCCGGCATTTTAGCGGCTGCCAGCTAGAATAGATATTACAGCAATAGAAAATTACTGAGTTCTTTGGCATGAGCGCCCAGGAAGCTAGAACCCTAGAAACACTCGACGAAGACTATCGCGACTGCTTGCAGGAGGTAACCAATGTTGCCATGGGGCAAGCCGCGGATCGCCTCGCCGGTTTGCTCGATACTTTTGTGATCTTATCCATTCCGCATATAGAGATGATGAAGCCCAGCGACATTGCCATGGCGCTGGAATCCATAGAGAGTTTCGACTCTGTCTCTGGCGTCTGCCAAGGTTTTATTGGCGACGGCATTGCCGGCGAAGCCATACTATTGTTTAACGACACCAGTTTTGCTGATTTAGCCCGCTTGTTGCGCTACAACCATGAAGTGGACAAACACGCCGAACGTGAACTCCTCATGGATACCACCAATGTATTGTTTGGCGCTGTACTCAATAGTATCGCCGAGCAAATAGACATGAATTTTAACTTTGGCCCGCCCATGGTGTTGGGGCAGAACCGACGTTTAGAGGAATTATTCCAACCCGATAAAGTCCTGTGGAAGAACTCACTGGTAACGGAAATTAACTACAAAGTGGAAGGCTACAACATCAATTGCGATTTATTACTTATTTGGACAGAAGACTCCATAGACCTACTCACTAAAAAACTGGATTACTTGTTAAGCTGATATGGTCAGTAAACCCGAAGAATTTTTGAGCGAATTCCACTGGTTAATGGATATTCTCCACAATATCGACGTGGGTTTGGTGGTACTGGACGTAAACTTCAATATCAAGCTGTGGAATAGCTTCATGCAAAACCACAGCACACAACAGTCATCTGATGTTTTAGAGCAATCTTTATTCAACGCCTTTCCAGAATTACCTGAAGAGTGGTTTCGCAGAAAACTGCAATCGGTCACCGTGTTAAAAAATGCCGCCTTCACCACCTGGGAGCAACGCCCCTACTTATTTAAATTTAAAAATTATCGCCCGGTCACAGGCAGCGCCCCGTATATGTATCAAAACTGTACTATCTTTCCATTGATAGATACGCATGGCCAAGTGGCGCAGATTTGTTTAATTGTATATGACGTTACTGAAGTGGCTGTAAACCGCTTACAACTACAAGACGCAAATGCCCAACTTCGTGAATACAGCCGCACAGATGGTTTAACGGCGCTTTTAAACCGAAAAACCTGGGAGTCTTTGCTCCATCAAGAATTTCTGCGCTTTCAGCGTACCCAGCGTGCTTGTAGCCTGATCATGTTTGATATTGACCACTTCAAAAAAATTAACGATGGGTTTGGCCATCCAGCCGGTGACGAAGTCATTCGTCAAACGGCCTCTATCGTTTTGCAGGACATTCGTAATATTGATGTTGCTGGGCGCTATGGCGGAGAAGAATTTGCCATCATCTTACCCGAGACAGACGCAAAAGGCGCCATGGTGTTGGCCGAGCGTTTAAGAATGGCCATTGAAACAAGTTCTGTGCATTATGAAAAGCACATCATCAACTACACCGTAAGTTTGGGCATTGCCGAACTTTCAAGCGCCATCACAGAGCCCACACACTGGATTGAAGCGGCCGATAAAGGATTGTACGAAGCTAAGAATGCAGGTAGAAACAATTCTGTGATATTTAAGGGGTAATCCTTAATTGGGGTCTACTCTCGCTACCGTCACCGCCACACTCAACTTGTGAGTTTCGCCACCGCCAAAAATCACACCACGCAATGGCGTCACATCGGAATAATCTCGCCCCCAAGCCGTCACAATATGCTGCGTACCGGCCATATTATTATTGGTAGGGTCAAATTCAAACCAACCCTCTCCCGGTGAATACACAGCAAACCAAGCATGAGTGGCATCCGCCCCTATAAGCTTTTCTTGCCCCGGTGCTGGCAAGGTCTCTAAATAACCAGACACGTATCGTGCAGGAAACCCTAATGAGCGCAAACAGCCAATGGCAAAATGCGCAAAGTCTTGGCATACGCCACGTTTATGCTCCATCACTTCACTCAATGGCGTAGCCACAGTGGTGAACCCTGGGTCATAGGTAAACTCTTTAAAAATACGTGTGGTTAGCTCACGCACGGCAGACAAGAGCGGTCGATCACTGGTAAACAAATCTTGCGCATAACTTTTCAAGGGCTCTGTGGCCTTGATCATAGGCGAATCCAACAAAAACTCGCGCGCTAATAAAGTGGCCGCATCTTGCGAGTCAAACAATCGCTCTTTAACGGTCTGACAACTCAACCCAAACTCTAATGCGGGCTCAAAATTCTTATCATGAAGCTGAACCTCACTTTCGGACGTAATAGCCAAGGCTCTATGAGATTTTTGAACAGTAAAGTAATAGGCAATGTTGCCAAAGTAATCCTGACGCTTATTGGCATGTGCGGGGATTGGTGACACTTTAAGCTGGTTGCTATGGCACTCTTGCCGGTCTGTGTCTCTTGGTACTACATTCGCCAGGTTATAACAGCGCCCCACGGACTCGTCATATTGGTATTCGGTGGTGTGCGTAATACGATACTTCAGGCTCGAATCTTCCATACTATTCCTCCCAAACCGCACGCACCAATTGCTGCGGCCCCTCTCGGTGGTCAAAGTACTTATCACTTACGGCGGTGCCTGTGGCAGTTAATAAGTGGTGCACGCGCTCAAGAGTTTGGTCTAAATAATCACGTTTGCCCGAGCTTGCGTCCACATCGGCCAAATCCACTAAATGGCTTAAACGTAAAGTACTGATTGCTTCTAATAATGCACGCTCTTCAGCGTGTAGTTCACGGCTAGAAATCCCCACCTTGGGCAAAGCTTTCACATGCTCTTGAAGCAGCTCTATTTGATACAGCAACGACCTAGGGTTACTGGTATCTATCAAAACCAATTCCAAGCCACGAACAGCACTTAGCTCACCCCGGTAGCGGCGGCGGTAGGTTATGAGCACCTCAAGCGCCAACAACATCGCCTGTAATACAGGCATGGTCTCGCTACCAGAGTGGCTCCCAGCTAATAGTTCACGCACCAATGTGACCGTCTGCAGCCCGCGCTCAATCCGCCGGCCAATTTCCATAAACCGCCAACCTACACCACGAATCATGCTTTCCTGCGCCAATCCAGATAGCGCCATCAAGGTTGTCACCAAGGGGTCTAGTGCCTCTTCAGGTGCAGAGGTTAAACCGCCGCTTAGTGCTTCATCCAGCGAATCCAGCCCATCGCGTACATCATTAATGACCCGTAAAGTATCTGAAGACATCAATTCTTTGGATTCTTCCGCGCACTGAAGCATGGCTTGCAAGCAAGACTTAATACTGCCTGTACGTGCACCATCAAGCACAACCGCCAGTAATTCGGCTTCGGGGTTCTCTATAAGCTCTGGCGTGGCTTGTGAAAACCCCGGGTAGGTTACCGTAACCTTGGTGACGGTTTTTAACAAAAGCCCTTTGTATTCCGGGGTTAGGGTGTCCGCATCATTGAGCAAAACAAAAACCGTTCGCAAAAACCGCAAAGATGATTCCGCTCGCTCTACATAGCGGCCAAACCAAAATAGGTTTTCCACTACTCGGCTTGGCAAACTGGTGTGCTGAATGGGTACGCTGGCTTGCTCGCGCTCTGAGGCACTTTGTGTGACTTTTTCAGGCTCAGAGGCAATCACCCAGGTGTCTTTATTGGCAGAGCCCAATTGACTAGTAATAAACGGAGAATCTTCACTGGCCCCCACACGGGTCAACCCACCTGGCATGATCGTGTAAGACGTATCTCCGGCCACCGCAAAACTGCGCAACACTGCTGGGCGCGGTTTTAAGGCGCCGCCATCCAAGGTGGGCGCGTGGGACGGTACCACGTGGGCTTGCGCCACATATTGATTAGGCCTCAATTGAATTTGTGCTGCCAGCTCTGCACGCTCTTGAGTAGACATAGTCGCGGGCAATATGCTCTTGCCTCCGCCACCGCGATATATGGGCTTAATTAGCATTTGATCCAAGTGGGCTAAAACATAGGCGCAATCATTTGTATCACCGCACCAATAGGTGGGCACGGTGCCCAGGCGGGGTTCGCGTCCCAGCAAGCGCAAGCCAATTTGCGGCAAATAACGCAGCAGCGCTGGGTTCTCGAGCACACCGGAGCCTAATGGGTTAGCAATGGCCACTCGCTTTAATCGCGCCACCTCTAATAGGCCCGGCACGCCTAAAAATGAGTCACTTTTGAGCTCCAGCGGGTCGCAAAACCAATCATCCACGCGGCGCATGATCACATCAACTCTAGCCAGGCCCTCCAAGGAGCGCATCCATACAAAACCATTGCGTACTATCAAATCTCCACTTTGAACCAGGGGGTACCCCAAGTAATTGGCCAAATAGGCGTGTTCAAAGTGCGTTTCATTGAAGGCGCCTGGGGTCAACACCACCACACGAGGCTCGTCAACCGTCGGAGCAAGCTGAACCAATTTGGCTCTTAAACGCTGAAAAAAATGGGCTAAGCGGTGTACCTGACTATCACGGAATAAACTAGGTAGCACTCTGGACATGACCGTGCGATTTTCTAGCGCATAGCCAGCACCACTGGGTGATTGGGTTCTGTCGCCAAACACTTGAAACTGGCCATCAACACCGCGCACCATATCCACAGAGTGCACAATCAATTGATGTGCCCCAGGCAAAGCTACCCCATGACAGGGGCGTAAGAAACCGGCATGCTCAAACAGCACCTCAGGGGGAATCACGCCGCTGCGAACCAACTCCATAGGGCCATAAACATCTTGCAAGATCAGGTTAAATAGCTCTGCGCGCTCAAGTAAGCCCGATTCAATTTGCGCCCACTCATCGCTGCCGATCAAGTAAGGAATTAAATCCAGCTCCCAGTCTTTTAAAGCACTGGAATCTTGGTTGTACACCGTATAAGTAGCGCCATCGTCCCGCAATATGCGTCGCGCTTTGTCATGGCGCTCTTGCAGCCCTTGTGTGCCCAGAGCATCCACCCCATCTAACACATAGCGCCACAGGGGACGGATATCCCCGTCTTTGGTCAGTGACTCATTTCGTATTGTGGCGGTGACAGGGTCACCGCCAGGCGTTGTTATTTTGGGGGTCTGGTTCACCAAGGGCCTCTTGACACTCTATACGACACTACATTATCTATTATTGTTGATCTTCAGCTTTAATGGGCGACGAAGAGTGACGTCCACAGCGCCAGA
>CAYZQH010000126.1:0-9081 GCA_964480055.1 uncultured Cellvibrionaceae bacterium | reverse complement strand
ACCACATCACCACGTTCTTGCACACTAAAAGCGCTTTGAACGGCCACATCTAAAGTCTCTACCTCTAGCAGCCTACAGGTGCCTGATGCTTGATCAGCAATACGGGGGCCGTCTACACCATAGGTAATTAACGTTTTGACCGAATCTATAATTGCTGCTTTTAAAGGCGTAAAGTCTGCGCCTTTGCCGTCACCACCGGCCAATAAAATGACATTTTTACCTGTCGCAAGCCCTTTAACAGCAGCTATGGTTGCACCAACGTTAGTGCCTTTTGAATCATTAAAATAATCTACGCCTTCCACAGTTGCCACAAACTGACAGCGATGCTTTAAGCCCGCAAACGCTTTTGCGGTATTGGCCATACTGTCTATGGTCAAGCCCAGCACTTTGCCCATTGCGAATGCGGCTTGAACATTGAGTGCGTTGTGAGAACCTCGAATTTTCAATGCTTCAATCGCAACCACTTCGTTAGAGCCAAAGGCAATAATCTGACCGGCATTTGCTCTTTGCATGCCCCAGGTTTTTAAATCCGCAGGAGAAGAGCCATAACTAACATACTCCACATTGTTAGCCATAGGGGCATGGGTTAAAGGGTCATCACGATTAAAAATTACCGCGTCAGCACCAAAAAATATGGATTGCTTTGCCCGCAAATACTCTGGCAAACCGTCGTATCTATCCATGTGGTCGGCAGAGATATTCAAAATGGTTGCCACGCGTGCATTCAGCGCCAAGGTACTCTCCAATTGAAAGCTGCTTAATTCTACGACGTAAAGCGCCACATCATCGCTTAAGGCATCCAACACTGGCGTGCCGATATTGCCGCAAACAGCGACATTGATACCTGTATCTTTGGCCATCTGCCCCAGCAACGTGGTAACGGTGCTCTTTCCATTTGACCCAGTAATGGCCGCTATGGGGGCTTTTACATTACGCGCAAATAACTCCACATCGCCAATCACCTCTACGCCCGCCTTTATGGCTTGCTGTATGGCAGGCTCTTTACGAGAAACCCCAGGGCTTATAATGATTTGAGTTACGCCACCCCAATCTTCAAAATTTAATGTGCCCAAACCCAAATGAATATTGGGATACTGCCGCTTAAAATCTGCTACGCCAGCAGGGGCCTCACGACTATCAACAACACTAAAGGGTTGATTGGCACGCGCAAAAAAGCGGGCAACAGAAAGCCCTGTTACACCCAACCCAATAATTAACCTATGTTGACTACTCGCTATAAGGTTTTGCATATATGCGTAATTTTCTACTTAACGTAGTTTCAACGTTGCCAATCCAATGAGCACCAATACCACAGTGATAATCCAAAACCGGACAATGACTCGCGGCTCTGGCCACCCCTTAAGTTCAAAATGGTGATGTAGTGGTGCCATTCTAAAAATACGCCGCCCGGTCAACTTAAAGGACGCCACCTGTAAAATGACAGAGACTGTCTCCATCACAAAAATTCCGGACATGATAAAAAACACAATTTCGTGACGAACAATAACAGCAATAACACCCAATGCCCCCCCCAGAGCTAATGCCCCAACATCGCCCATAAACACCTGAGCGGGGTATGTGTTAAACCACAAAAATCCCAAACCTGAACCGGCTAAAGCCCCACAAAACACAACCAACTCTCCGGTACCGGCTACGTAGGGGATATTTAAATAAGGTGCAAACTTTGCGTTACCCACTAGGTACGCAATAATGCCCAATGCAGACCCCACCATTACCGTTGGCATAATGGCTAAGCCGTCTAGCCCATCCGTTAAATTCACGGCGTTACTTGAGCCAACAATGACAAAGTACGCAAGTACCACAAACCCGATACCCAGTTCAAAGCTCACGTTTTTAAAGAACGGTATAAATAGCTGAGTCTCTGGCGCAGATTGTGCTGATATGTATAAAAACATTGCCGCACCCAACGCGGCCACAGACTGCCAAAGATACTTCCACTTGGCAGGTAAACCCCTAGAATTTTTTTCAATCACCTTGCGGTAATCATCTACCCACCCAATCAAACCATAAGTGACAGTAATAAAAAGCACCGCCCATACAAATCGATTAGATAAGTCGCCCCACAACAACACACTCAATACAATAGCGAACAGCAGTAAAGCGCCACCCATTGTCGGTGTACCGGATTTACTCAAATGGCTTTGAGGGCCATCCTCTCTAATTGATTGGCCAATTTGTTTATGGTTTAATTTACGAATAAACCAGGGGCCCATTAGCAGTGAAATACCCAGCGCGGTAATTACACTTAAAATTGCGCGCATCGATAAATACTGCACAACGCCAAAAGCGCCAACATACTGCTCTAAAAAATTGGCTAACCAAACTAGCATACGGCCTGTTCCTCTGCACATAGGGCGTTAACAACATGCTCCATGTGTGCGCTGCGCGAGCCCTTCACAAGTGCTGTGGTATTTGAATCAAGGATGGGCTTAAGCGCATCGGCTAAACCACTTTGTGTTGCAAAAGATTTTCCATGGGTGCCAAATGCTTTAGCGGCCAACGCAGATTTTTCTCCGACGCAAAAAATAGCGTCAAGTTTTTGAGCTTTTGCATACTCCCCTACTTGTTGGTGAGACTGATTAACCCATTCCCCCAGCTCCCCCATATCACCAAGAACCAATATTTTTTTGCCCGCCTGCAACACAAGAAAATCAATCGCCGCCCGAACCGAGTCAGGATTTGCGTTATAGCTATCATCAACAATGGTCGCACCACTAAAACCATGCTTAATTTGCATTCGCCCAGGTGTGCCGGAGTATTTTTCTAAACCCGCTACAATGTTTTCTGGGCTTACCTCTACTGCGAGTGCACAAGCCGCTGCGGCAAGTGCATTTTGAACATTGTGTGACCCAGGGACGTTTATCTGAACTGGCAATACCTGCTTGGCAATGTTCAGATCGAATTGAGCACACCCTATAGACGTATATCGTATATTTGAGGCGTACACATCTGGTGCCTCTTTATTGGTTTGACAAAATTTTAGTTGGCGGCATGACTCTGTTTGCTGGCTCAGCATTGGCGCGTACTGGTCATCACCATTAATAACAGAGATACCATCTTCTGTTAATGGCGCATAAATGGCCGATTTTTCTTGTGCAATGGCATCCAAGCTGCCAAAGCCTTCGATGTGTGCAAGGGATATATTGTTCACCAATGCCACATGCGGTTGAACCAATTGCGCAAGGTAAGAAATTTCCCCTGGGCTGCTGGTACCAAGCTCGATCACCGCATAGTCTTGATCACCCAACCCAAAAAGCGTTAAGGGCACGCCCACATGGTTATTCCAATTGCCGGGGGTAGCGTGAACCAACCCCGCGCCACCTAAAATGCTTTGCAAAAACCCTTTTACCGTGGTTTTGCCCGAACTGCCTGTCACGGCTATGACTTTGCCGGTAAATGCTTGCCGCCATGCAGCGCCTAATAACCCTAGAGCTTCATAGGTATCAGTGACCACAATTTGCGGGAGGTTCAACTGGGCATTAAAACGTTCTACCACCGCGCCCACAACACCGGCTGCTTGTGCTTGTACCAAATAATTATGAGCATCAAAGTGCTCGCCCTTTAGAGCCACAAATAAACACCCGGGCGCCAAGCTGCGTGTATCTGTGCAAACTGCAGTAAATGTGCAATCTACTCCGTGTAATACTCCATTAACTTTTTGGCTCGCCGCCGACAACTGCATCACAACCCACCCTTGGCATTTACGCCAGACTGAATACAACGCTGATGTAATGCCCCACGGGCAATTGCCACGTCATCAAAAGGTAAAACTGTATCGCCCACTACTTGATAATCTTCATGACCTTTACCAGCCACTAATACAACATCGCCTGATTGAGCTTGGTGCACAGCCAGCTCAATGGCCAACTTGCGATCTGCTTCTACTTCAAAACTATTTTTTTCAAAGCCCGAACAAATCTCTGAAATAATTTTTTGCTGTGCCTCACTGCGTGGATTGTCGCTAGACACAACCACTTGATCTGCGTGGCGCTCAGCGGCTTTTGCCATGGGCGCACGCTTAGTGGCATCTCTGTTTCCTCCGCAACCAAAAACACACCACAATTTATTATGTGGCAACTGTTTTAACGCCAACAATGCCTTTTCTAAGGCATCTGGCGTATGCGCATAATCCACTACAACGTTAATATCTGTGCCTTCATGCAGCACTTGCATTCGACCAGGCACCGGCGGCACCATCGCACTTTGCTCGAGCACATGCTCAAAGCTAGCCCCTTGCGCGCACAACGCTGTAATCACAGCCAGCAAATTGGCTACATTAAACTCTCCGGTTAAACGGGTAGTCACATGCGCCGGCCCCCAAGGGCTAAGCAAGTCAAATTCCGTTTTACCCAAACCGTATACAACATTTTTTGCCATTACATCTGCTGGATTATTGATTCCGAACGTTAACGCCGTTACTGACCCGCTTTTTGCGGCTTTTTGCATTGTTGGCGCATGTGCGTCGTCGGCATTGATGATGGCGAACTTCAAATTATTTGAATTAAATAATTTAACTTTAGCTTGAACATAGGCGGCCATGGACCCATGGTAATCGAGATGGTCATGGGAGATATTCGTGAATATCGCCGCGCTAAAGGCCACGTCCGTCACTCGACCTTGTGCCAATGCGTGAGAAGACACCTCCATTGCCACGGTACTAACGCCCCGTGCGCGTAACTGCGCAAGTGCGAATTGACTAGTCATCGCATCCGGTGTTGTCATTCCTGTATCTAACAATTGTTCGCCATTGCAAGTCACACCCAACGTACCTATAGACCCCGCGTCCCTTCCAAGTTGTCTAGCTACCTGGGCCAACAAATACGCGCACGTGGTTTTACCATTGGTTCCTGTAATTCCCACCACATTCATATACGCAGACGGATTGTGGTAGAAATTTTTGGCTAACGCGCCATATCGCGTACTCAATTGATGAACGTTAACAATAGGAACGCTCAATTCATAATCAACATGGCCTTCTGATAAATCGTCTCTTTGCGACAACACTGCGGCCGCACCCTGAGCAATGGCCGCACCAATAAACTGACTGCCATCCAATGATTCGCCTTTTATTGCTAAGAACACATCTCCACGACCAACGGAACGGCTGTCTATTGCTAAATTAATAACAACAATCTCTGCTACCGCTTTTGGCAAATCGAAGGGTAAAAGTTGTTGCAGCGTCGAATGATTCATCATAATCCCGCCAACGCGCCTTCTACCGGAGGGACATTCATTAACCTAAGTGCCCCCTCGGTAATACGAGCAAAAATTGGTGCGGCCGCCTCGCCACCAAAATAATGCTCCGCCGGTGGCTCATTGATTACCACCACCGTCACAACACGAGGATTCTCTGCTGGTGCAAACCCTGCAAAAAATGCCACATACTTATCCATGGCATAACCGTGAGAACCGATTTTATGAGTCGTTCCTGTTTTTCCTGCAGAAGGGTAGGCTTTAATTTGTGCGCGTGTGGCCGTCCCGCCTTTCTCGGTTACCGTTTTAAGCATTTTGTTAACTTGCTGGGTCAATTTAGGCTCGTATATTTGTACGCCCTCTCGCCGTTGGCCAGCTTTTAATAATGAGGCATGACGCAAAACCCCTTGCGATGCAAGGCTGGTGTACGCTTGTGCCAACTGCAAAGGCGTTACGCTAAGCCCGTGGCCAAAGCCCAACGAAGCCCGCTCGGTAGGATGCCACTTGGCACGCTGCGGTAGCGATCCGATAGACTCCCCAGGAAATTCCACTCCCGTACTTTGCCCCAACCCCGCTCTAAACAAAACTTCACGCATGGCATCGGGGTCCAAATCCATTGCAAGCTTAACCACCCCCACTTGGCTGGATTTTTTAATAATGGTAGTTAAATCCATAACGCCATAATTTTTGTAATCCACATAGGTTTTATTGGCAACGCGAACATGGCCAGGGTTAGTATTAATTTTTGTTGCTGGGAAATATCGCCCTGTTTCAAGTGCGCTCAAGATTGTAAATGGCTTCATGGTGGAGCCTGGTTCAAACACATCCGTAATGGCGCGATTGCGAACTTGTGACGGTTGCACTCGCTTGCGATTGTTCGGGTTGTACGATGGCTGATTGGCCATGGCCAATACTTCACCGGTGTGCACATCTAGCATGACCACTGAACCTGACCTTGCACCCTGCTCTAACACTGCAGCTTTTAGCTCTCTATACGCCAAATACTGCAGGCGTAAATCAATGCTCAATTGCACGTCATTGCCAGACGACGCAGCGCGTTTCACGCCTAAGTCACGTACCACGTTGCCCTTTAAATTTTTTATCAGGTGGCGCTCACCTTCAGCACCAGACAACCAATCCTCTAGCGCCAGCTCTACGCCTTCTCGGCCACGATCGTCTACATCCGTAAACCCAACAATATGCGCGGCAACTTCCCCGGCTGGATAATAACGCTTATATTCCTCTTTCCCTTCAACGCCCTGTATCTTTAGCTTTAACACACCATCTGCTTCATGCGGTGGCATACGCCGCTTTAAATACACAAACTGTTTGTCTGCATACTGACTGATTTTTGCGCCCAGTTTTTTCTCTGGCATTTTTAATGCCGCAGCCAACTGTGGCAACCTGGTCATATCCAGTCGCTGGGGATTAGCAAACAAAGAAATAACCGGCGTACTAACGGCTAGTATCTCGCCATTGCGGTCGGTAATAATGCCGCGATACGCACTGATTTTTTCTTTACGAATGGTTCGCGCTTGGCCTTGCTTTTGTAAAAAGCTAAAACCTTTTTCTGTACCAGGAACAACCTGTAAATGAGCAATATGCCAAATTAATACGCCCGCCAAAGCTGTCATAAAAACGCCGAGCGTAACCATTCGCCACTTTGCCGGCCCTTGGTCTTTAGGCTGTTTGGCTCGTGTTGCGTTTTTGGTTTGTTGCGCTTTGCGTGATGGCTTGCTCATGGTTTTATCACCACGATGCTTTCTAAACCTGGCACGGTCATGCCCAATTTTTCAATGGCCAAGAACTCTATACGTGAATATTCCGCCCACGTACTTCGCTCCAGCAAATACTGCCCCGACTGAACGTGCAAAGCTGCGGCTTGATCTCTTAGGGCTTCAAGCTGTTGTGTGGCAACTCTCGATTGATACCCCATATAGGCCACCCCCATCGCACTGCCAACGACCGAAAACCACAGCATTGCAACACCCAATACGCCAATCATGCCAAAGCCTCTATGGGCTTTTGGCCAACGCGCATAATGGCACTGCGCGAACGCACGTTTTCTTGTAATTCTTTTTCACTGGCGCGTACGGCTTTGCCCAAGATGTTCAAATATGGCTTCACCATATCGGCAGTTACAGGAAGGTGCCTGGGAAACTCGGGCCCACGCGCCATTTTTTTAAAAAACCGCTTAACCAATCGGTCCTCCAAACTGTGAAAACTGATAATAACCAATCGCCCACCAGGCTTTAATGCATCCAATGCTACCTCTAACACTTGCTCTAGATCCCCTAGCTCATTGTTAACTGCAATCCGAATTGCTTGAAAAGCTCGAGTGGCGGGGTGCTTGCCCGGCTCCCACTTCGGGTTTGCCTTAGCAACCACATCAGCCAGTTGCGCAGTGCGCGTAAACGGCGCTTGTGTTCTTGTTTCCACAATGGCGCGAGCGATGCGTTTTGCAAATCGCTCTTCGCCGAAAGTTTTTAACGCATCAATGATGCTTTGCTCACTTTGCTGGTTAACCCAATCGGCAGCACTCGCTCCAGCGTCAGGGTTCATTCGCATGTCCAGCGGGCCATCGTTCATGAAGCTGAAGCCTCGCTCAGCGTCATCTAATTGCGGTGAAGAAACGCCTAAATCTAATAAAATCCCGCTTACCTGGCCGAACCACCCGCGCTTTTTTAAAACATCCCCCATATCAGCAAACGACGTTTGCTCAATAAAAAAGCGCGGGTCCCCCTGGCTCAGGTTTTGCCCAACAGATACTGCCGCTGGGTCTTTGTCGAAGGCCAACAATTGGCCCGTCTCACTCAACTGTTTTAAGATGTGCTTGCTGTGACCGCCACGCCCAAACGTGCCATCCAAATAGATGCCGTCATGGTCAGTGACTACGGCCTCAACAGACTCGTTTAAGAGCACCGAATAATGTGTGTACTCAGACATACACACCCTACAGAGACAAGTTTTGCAGTTCTGGTGGGATGTTATTTGGATCTATTTCTACATCTGCCACTGACTGCAACCAACTGTCCTCGCTCCACAACTCAAATTTTTTGCCCAATCCCACCAAGACAACTTTTTTATCAAGGTTGGCGTATTGGCGTAAACTGGGGGGCACCACAACCCGGCCATTGCCATCTAGCTCTAAGGGGGTGGCATAACCAATAAACCTGCGTTGAATCACTTGGGTGATGGAGTTAAAAGACGGCAATGCCTCCATTTTGGGAAGTACCTCAAACCACTCGGTTTCTGGGTACACCAACACACAGCGGCTTTGCATGTGCGCAGTCATTACAATACGGCCGCCCGATACAGACGACAGCGCTTCACGGTGCTTTGCCGGAACCGCCAGACGCCCTTTCGCGTCCATATTGAGATTGTGACTACCTAAAAACACTAAACTCCACCACCAAGGCCATTAAACCCACAAAAAACCACAAATACCCACTTTATACCACCTTAGCACACTATATTTGGCAGTGCCCCAAAGTCAAGCAAGCACAAGATAAAAGGCACGTAACATATTGAAATTTCAGGGATTTTCGGAGAGTTTGGGAACGGATTTAGCGTGTGGAGAGCATTACGCGCACCATAAATCAGGGAGTTACAAGACACTCTTAAGAAATTACTTTAAGTGCAAGATTTTTTTGGATTAACAACCGGTAAGTCAAAGACCAGAGAGGCATATATAGAAGAGGCATGGCGCTATACGCCAAATTATGAGGGAGTTGGCCTGTAAGCCGGGTTCTGTCGTGGACAATCATTCATCTAGGGTGCACGTCGCCATGCACCTCAAGCGACCTACCCGAATCCAGCGTGGGCCACGCCAATGGATTCCTATTTGGTCTTGCTCCGAACGGGGTT
>CAYZQH010000125.1:1234-9106 GCA_964480055.1 uncultured Cellvibrionaceae bacterium | reverse complement strand
GGGCGAATCTGTTCGCGCTCTTGCACAAACAGCACGGTATTGTCTTTTTCTTCACTGTTTACAAACGTACGGAAACGCTTAAGCTTATTTTCATCTTCAATGGTGGACTTCCACTCACATTGATAGGCATCTATCACTATCTGCATTTCTTTTTCTAGTTCGGCATTGACGTTGAGCTTGTCTTCAATCACCACACGCTGTAAATACTCCAGCCCGCCTTCTAAGTTATCCATCCAAACTGAGGTACGTTGTAAGCGATCCCCGGTGCGCACATAAAACATCAAAAAGCGATCGATATACTTAATTAAGGTTTCGTCATCTAAGCCAGTAGCAAATAAATCTGCGTGGCGAGGCTTCATGCCGCCATTCCCACACAGGTACAAACTCCAACCCGTTTCAGTGGCAATCACACCCACATCTTTACTTTGCGCTTCAGCACATTCACGGGTACAACCAGATACCCCAAATTTTATTTTATGAGGGGAGCGTAAACCCTTGTAGCGGTTTTCCAGTTGAATGGCCATGCCCACACTATCGAGCACACCATAACGACACCAGGTACTGCCCACGCAGGACTTAACCGTCCGCAAAGATTTACCATATGCGTGACCGGTCTCAAAACCGGCATCTACTAACTCCTTCCAAATTGCCGGCAAGTCTTCTTGCTGGGCGCCAAACAAATCAATGCGCTGACCACCGGTAATTTTGGTGTACAAATTGTATTTTTTACCCACCTCACCTAAAACGATGAGTTTTTCCGGGGTGATTTCACCACCGGCAATGCGTGGTACAACGGAGTAAGTCCCATTTTTTTGCATGTTTGCCATAAAATAGTCGTTGGTATCTTGCAGCTGTGCCAAAGGCTCCTGCATGATAAATTCGTTCCAACAACTGGCTAATACAGACCCAGCAACGGGCTTACAAATATCACATCCCAGCCCTTTACCGTGCTTCTCTAGCAGCTCTTCAAAAGTTTTGATTTTTTCTACGCGAACAATGTGATAAAGCTCTTCACGGGTATGTGCAAAGTGCTCACACAAATCTGTGTTGACCTCTACACCCAGTTTGGTTAACTCACTGTTTAATACTTGCGTGGCCAAGGCCGCACAACCGCCGCAGCCAGTACCGGCTTTAGTAGAAGATTTAATATCGCCAATAGTGGTTGCGCCTTCCTGGACTGCACAACAGATTTGACCTTTTGAAACGTCATGACAACTACAAATAACTGCGCCTTCGGGCAAGGCATCTACACCCAAACCTACAGAGGCTTGGCCGTCACCGGCAGGCACTATCAAGCCCTCTGGGTTTTCTGGTAAATCCATATCGTTCAGCGCTAACTGCAATAGGTTGCCGTAGGCTTCTACATCACCCACCAATACCGCGCCCAATAATTTTTTACCGTCGGCCGATACCGTTAAACGCTTGTAAACATCGTTAATGCCATCTTGGTAAACAAAACTTAAAGCACCCGGCGTACGGCCTTGTGCATCACCAATACTGGCTACATCAACACCCAGTAATTTAAGTTTGGTGCTCATATCCGCACCGGTAAATTCGTCGCTGCCGCCGACCATATGCGAAACGGCCACTTTCGCCATTTGATACCCTGGCGCCACCAAACCAAAGATTTTGCCATCCCACAGTGCACACTCACCAACCGCGTAAATGTTATCTATGTTGGTTTGGCAATTGTTGTTAACCACAATGCCGCCGCGCGGACCAATCTCTAACCCAAATTCTCGCGCCAATTCATCCTGCGGGCGAATACCGGCAGAGAACAAAATCATATCGGTTTCTAAATGTGAGCCATCGGCAAAATTCATGCGATAGCGACAATTTTCACCCGCTACAATTTCTTTTGTATTTTTCTCTGTGTGAACTTGTACGTCTAACGCTTCAATTTTTTTGCGTAAAACGTTTCCGCCGCCCTCATCTAACTGCACGGCCATTAAGCGCGGGGCAAATTCCACCACATGTGTTTCTAAGCCTAAGTTTTTAAGCGCGTTCGCTGCCTCTAAACCTAACAAACCGCCGCCAACAACCACACCTACTTTGCTTTTTTTGGCCGAAGCGGTGATACCCTCTAGATCCTCAATGGTGCGATACACCAAGCAGTGCGGCTGATCTTTACCTGGGATGGGAGGCACAAACGGATAAGAGCCGGTAGCCATCACGAGACTGTCGTAAGGCTCTTCACGACCACTGGCAGTAACCACCGTATTTTGCTCATGCTTAATCTCTACCACTTTGTCGTTAAGCACATAGTTAACGCCATTCTCTTGGTAGTACGTTTCTGAGGTAAGCATTAAGTCATCGGCCGTAGAGCCGGAAAAATACGCGCTCAACTGGACACGGTCATAAGCAAGGCGAGGCTCTTCAGAAAAGGTAACCACCTCGTATTGATCCGCTGCGTCACAACCTAAAAGATTTTCGATGTACTTGTGGCCAACCATGCCGTTCCCAACAACGACCACTCTTTGCTTACTCATTCTGCAGTACCCTCTTTTATAATCTAGTGACGCGCTATGCGCTTAACCGCTGTGCATCGATACCCGCGGAATTCATTAAGCCAGAAGCGCCAAGCTGCTGGGCCATGGACACCACACGGCCCACTAGGATCAATGACGGCGATTGAATACGATTTTTTGTAATGGTCTGACTCAACTGGTCAATGGTGGTAGTTACAATGCGCTGATTGGGACGGCAACCGTTTTCTATCACAGCCACAGGCATGTGTTGATCCATACCTGCGCTTAACAATTGCGCTTCAATCAGCGGGGCTTTGCTCACCCCCATGTAAAAGACCAAGGTGTGATCTAAATTAACCAAGGCCTGCCAATTGACGTTTAATTCAGTTTCACCGTGCGCGGTGACCAACGTACAACCTTGCGATAACCCACGATGCGTCAAAGGAATATCCGCATAGGTACTACAACCCGATGCAGCAGTCACGCCAGGCACCACCTCGGCTTCAACACCCGCTTTGCGAAGCACCAACAGCTCCTCTGCCCCACGCCCAAACACGAAAGGATCCCCGCCTTTTAGCCGACAAATCACCTTGCCTTGGCGTGCCTTTTTTACCAATAAAGCATTTAAATCTGCTTGAGCAATGCTGTGATCGCCCTTGACCTTACCCACGTAAAAGGCAGGAACCGCCGCTGGGAATAACGCTTTGATCCCCTCGCTGACTAACTGATCGTATAAAATAAGGTCTGCGCTTTGAATGGCTTTGAGCGCCCGCAATGTGAGCAACTCAGGGTCGCCCGGGCCTGCACCTACCAATACCACTTTGCCTTGCAGCGCTTCTGCACTATTCAAAACTGCACCTATGAAACCCTGAAGTCGTAATTAGAATAATCACACCCACCAATGCAAGGGGTATACCAGCTAGCCAAGGTGCCGTATGCGAATTATTTTTATAAGGTAAATCAAAGTGTTAGGGCTCATTGCCACCACAATACCGCCAGTAAATACTGGAGGGAGCAGCGCGGAAAAGCACACAATTAGTGCGTTGCGCACCATTAATAATCGACATGCAAGACGAAAATGAGAATTACCATCATTAACTCAGGTCAAAACTGGAGTTAATACGCACCATATAAGTGCTTTAAGCAATGCAAGGCCTACCCGAAGGACACGCGACCTCCTAAAAAGCACCAAAAAAGCGCTAAATTACGATGACTTATCTTTTGGCCCGAATATTTCATTAGCAGATCAATTGAACGCTGTACCTAACAAGACAAACAACGTCTCTGGTGAAATATCCAAGCTAGACGTTATGATAACCACAGTTCACATGTGAGAGCCCTAGGTGAGTAATACGCCCGCACCCATACTTAACGACCGGTTTGGCCGACAAATCAACTATCTGCGACTGTCTGTCACAGACCGTTGCGATTTTCGGTGTACCTACTGTATGGCGGAAGATATGACGTTTCTGCCCCGCAAAGAAGTGCTCAGCTTCGAAGAGCTCTCTACCGTGGCACATGCGTTTATCAACCTCGGGGTAGATAAAATACGCATCACCGGCGGTGAGCCCCTTATTCGCAAAAACGTGCTTCAACTGTTTGAAAACTTAGGGCAAGCTCAACTTAAAGACCTAAGCCTAACCACCAACGGCTCCCGCCTTTCTCAATTTGCAGGGCCCTTGGTGCAAGCGGGCGTTCACAGAGTGAACATCAGCCTGGACTCTCTCCAAGCAGAAAAATTTAAGGCTTTAACTCGCCATGGTGACTTAAATAAGGTCCTTGTGGGTATACAAGCGGCAAAGCGCGCAGGCTTTGGGCGCATTAAGTTAAACGCGGTGCTTATGCGCCACTTCAATTTTGATGAAGCGCAGCACATGGTTCAGTTTTGCCTAGATAACGGCTTGGACATTAGCTTTATTGAGGAAATGCCTTTGGGCAGTATTACCTCTCACGCTCGGGATGTGGAATTTATACCCAGCGAGCAGATACGCCTAGCCATTGGCGAGCGGTACGCGCTCACCCCAGTAAACGACGCCACAGGGGGGCCCTCCCGTTATTGGCAGGTACCGGGCTTTAATTCACGTATTGGATTTATCTCCCCGCACAGCGAAAACTTTTGCAGCAGCTGCAACCGTGTCAGGGTCAGCGCAGAAGGGCGCCTACTCTTATGCTTAGGGAACGAACACAGCGTAGATTTAAAGTCACTTCTGCGCTCTCACAGTGCGGCAGATGCAATCCCAGCCCTTGAAGATGCCATAACTAAAAGCATGGACATTAAGCCCGAGCAACATCACTTTGATTTAAACCAAGCCCCACAAATTTTACGCTTTATGAATGCCACAGGTGGCTAGTATGACCAAACCCTCATCTGAGTTTTACCCACTCAATATTTGTGTGCTCACCATTTCTGATACACGAACCGTTGAAAACGACACCTCCGGCGACGCCCTGGTCAACCAGTTAGAAAAAGCCGGCCACAGGCTTTACGCCCGCAAACTCATTCAAGACGACATATACCAAATGCGAGCGGTAGCCTCCCAGTGGATAGCCGACCCAAAAGTGCAAATAATACTGACCACTGGCGGCACCGGCTTTACCGGCCGTGACAGTACGCCCGAGGCACTCCTTCCTTTACTGGATAAAACCATTGTGGGTTTTGGTGAGCTGTTCCGCCAAATATCTCTGGAGGATATTGGTACCTCAACCATTCAATCTCGTGCTTTTGCAGGCTTGGCGAACCGGACCTTAATTTTTTGTGTGCCTGGCTCTACCGGTGCCTGCAACACTGCGTGGGAGGGCATTATTCAGCAACAGATAGATAGTCGCACCCGCCCTTGCAATTTTTACGGCCAAATAAAATTGGACGCTGAGTTAAGTTGAATGCTGAACGTTACAGAAGCGCAACAGGCCTTACTGGACGCCTCCCCTGCTCCTATAGCTAAAGACAGCATTCCACTGGAAAACAGTTTAGGGCGTGTATTGGCTGAAAGCTGCGTATCAAAAGTGGACGTTCCACCGGCGGACAACAGCGCAATGGATGGCTATGCCATACGGGTGGAAAGCACCCTTGAGCCGGGCACACAGTGCCCCATCAGTCAAACCATTACCGCCGGCATGGCGCCCATGCCATTGGTAAAAAACACCTGTGCACGCATATTGACCGGCGCCGAACTGCCCCCCAATGCCAACGCGGTTATCATTCAAGAAAATATTACTTTGGGCGACAATCAAATCACTCTGAACGCCCCAGTCAGTGCCGGCAATAATGTGCGGTCCAAAGGCCAAGATATTGCCAAAGGCGCCACTGTGGCCAAGGCCGGCATCCGTGTTACGCCAGCGTGCATGGGTGTTTTGGCCGCATCAGGCATAGATAAGGTTACCGTATACCGCCCCATAAAAGTCGCCCTTGTAAACACCGGAGACGAGCTGGTTGACCCAGGCCAACCCTTGGCCGCAGGGCAAATTTACAACAGCAACCGCTACTTACTGCTGGCCCTACTTAAACAGCAAAACGTGGCAGTGGTAAAAATTATTACCCTGCCCGATGATTTAGAAAATACCAAGACCGCACTTTTACAGTGCGCACAGGAGAGTGATTTAATTATCTCCACCGGTGGCGTTTCTGTGGGAGATGAAGACCATATTAAAAATGCGATTACTGATTTAGGCGAACTTAGCCTTTGGAAAATAAAACTTAAACCGGGTAAACCCCTCGCTTTTGGCAGTATTCATCACGCCAATGAACGCACCCCCATATTAGGGTTGCCGGGCAACCCGGTATCTGCCTTTGTCACCTTTTGCTTATTTGCACAACCCGTACTCTCCAAAATGGCAGGCCAAACATCCACGCTGCCCAAACCTTGGCATGTGCCAGCAAATTTCGCCGTCACCAAAGTTCGCACGCGCCCAGAGTATGCACGCGCCAAACGAGGCGAACACGGCATAGAGCTATTTAATAATCAGAGTTCTGGCGTGCTAAGCAGCTTACATTGGGCTGAAGGTTTGGTATTAATCCCCGCACATACCACCATTGCCCAAGGTGATGCAGTAGAGTACTTCCCTTTTTCTGAGCTGATTTAAACAACCTTCTCCAAACCCTGAAACCAAAAAGCCACGACAAATGCCGTGGCTTTTTATTTAGCGGCTAAGAGCGGCCTTTAATGAACGCTCATCCAAATACTATCTAAGTGGATTAATCAACCCCTCGAATAATAGCGTTCACAACACCAGGGTATAACTGCTGGCCATTTTGACGATTAAAAATGCCCATACCGTGGTCACCGGTATGATCATCCCAATACATTGGTACCATGCCGTGCTTCGCCGCAGATTTCGTCACATACTCGATCCAATAAGTGCGGTAAGTACCGTTTGGATCCGGCCCTTTTCTAACTTTTGCGCCGTATTCGCCCAAAATAATACCCATACCTGCGCCGTCAACAAACTTAGATTTAATCCGGTTAAACTCTTGATCGGTAAACGCCTCGTCAGATCCGAAATTGTCTCTTGGCCAATTGACTCGCGCGTTACTGTCTGTTGAGATATTGCCCCACTGCCAAATTTTATCGTCGCCACCGTCGGTAAATTCAAACGGTGTGTAGTGATGTACTTCTAGCATCAATTTATCTTTAATAACATCTTTTGGCACTTTGAAAAACTTAACCGCAAAATCAATATTGGTGTTAAATGACTGTACTACCAAGTGGCGATACACATTGCGCCCACCGGTTTTACGCACTGCATCTACAAAAGTTTGGTTAAAAGAGTTCTGTACCGTGTGAAACTCCTGAGTGGGCGTAGCCCAAGTAATATTGTTATCCACCTGGCCATTAATGTCTCGACGTACTTCATTGGTGCCAGCAAACACTAAGCGGTCGTCATAGTCTCTAAAACGCACTGCAATTTGCGTCCACATTTTAGTTAAACGATCATTCAACTGTTTTTGCTTAGAGTAAATGGGCTCGTTTAACCAGCCACCATCCCAATGGTTATTTATCATAACCACCAAGCCCGCACTCAAGGCCATATCTACCACCTCTTGCACTCGTCTCATTTTATTTTCAGAAATCACATAATTGGAGGCATTTGAAAACTCACTCCACGCCACGGGTATACGCACTGACTTAAACCCAGCGGAAGATAACGCATCAAATATAGTTTTAGTAATGGTGGGGTTACCCCAACTGGTTTCATTACGCTGGCCATTAGTGACTGCGTCTAACGCATTCCCTAAATTCCAACCCGCACCCATCACTTTCACAAACCGCTTACTGCTCATATCGCGCATGCCAGCATTGTTAGGTGGTACGTCAAAGTTGCCAGGAGGCCCTTGGGTACCGCTACTGCTTGAGCTTGAGGAGCTGGAACTACTGCTGGAACTTGAACTACTAGAGCTAGAACTACT
>CAYZQH010000125.1:0-1134 GCA_964480055.1 uncultured Cellvibrionaceae bacterium | reverse complement strand
GAGCTAGAAGAACTGCTACTGGAAGAGCTTGAACTAGGCGCTGTACCACCAGCCGGACCACCGCAACCCACTAAGGCGACCAACATGGCAAGAACACTAATCCACATATGGAATATTTTCACTCTGACACCCACTATAAAGTTAGAATAAAGTTAGCTTTTTTTGTGATGTTACCGGTAACATCTTCACAGAACGCAGAGATCGGTCACAGATTTAACCCTGCGTGATAACGCAGTAGCAATGGCCAGCCAGCTCTCTAGCTCGCCCCATTCAACCCAATCACAGCCTAAAAAGACCTACTCATGACCAACGAAACCGAAATCCAAGCCGCCGCCTTCCGTCACCTTTTAGCGCATTTGCAGGATCAGACCGACGTGCAAAATATTGACCTGATGAACCTGGCGGGGTTTTGTAGAAATTGTCTGGCTAAGTGGTACAAAGCCGCAGCCGAAGAAGCGGGCCAACCCATCGATTACGATCAAGCCCGCAAAATCATCTACGGCATGCCCTACGAGGCGTGGAAGGCCAAACACCAAACACCAGCAAACGCTGAGCAACTGGCGGCATTTGATAAAAACAAACCACAATAGCCGGTAAAACGCGAATGTCTAAAGCCACTGTACGTATAGACGCTCTACACCATTACCCTGTTAAGTCTTTGGGCGGCGCCTCTTTGCAGCAATCTTTGGCAGCCCCAACGGGCCTAGAGAATGACCGTCGCTGGATGGTGATAAACAGCCGCGGGAAGTTTGTTACACAACGTCAACTCCCTCAAATGGGGGCCGTTAAAGCCCATGTGGTGGAGGGCTTTTTAAAATTAACCCACCCGAGCCAAGGGGGGTGTACTCCTACTTTTACAGAATCGGCCCCCAAAACCGTAAAAGTCTGGAAGGATGAATGCCAAGGGATGCCCGCTGACACCGCCACAAACGCTTGGCTTACCCACGCCTGCAACAGCCAAAACGCCCTTACGCTTGTGCAATTTGATTCAAATTTTACGCGCCCACCTCAAAAGGCCCGATTTGACCATCAAAGCACTTTGTTTGCCGATGCAGCACCTTACTTAATTACCAATATCGCATCTATTGAGGCGCTCAATACAGCACTGATCGCAAAGGATGAACCGGCGGTGGA
>CAYZQH010000124.1:0-9374 GCA_964480055.1 uncultured Cellvibrionaceae bacterium | reverse complement strand
AAACTGGGCGTAATTGTTTGGCATTTTCACCCAGCCAATTTAGCATGGCACTCAAATCTTTTAGGTCTAGTAACAACCAGCCTTGGTTATCAGCCTCTTTGAAACAGGCGTAGAGCACTCCGGTTTGAGTATCATTTAGGTCTAATAAGTTAGCCAGCAATAAAGGCCCAATTTCACTGATTGTAGTGCGGATTGGGTGGCCTTTTTTACCTTGAACATCCCAAAATACCGTGTCAGAAGCTTCAAATGTGTGACCTTCTAATTTGATGTAATCCAAGCGCTCTTGAATTTTGGGGTGCGGCTTACCTGCAGCACCTAAGCCAGAAAGATCGCCTTTGATGTCGGGGACAAAAACCGGAACCCCAGCCCTAGATAATTGCTCTGCCAATACCTGTAAAGACACTGTTTTACCCGTCCCGGTTGCACCAGCAATTAAGCCGTGCCGGTTTAATGTTGATGTATCTACAGTAATAGGTTTGTGTTTGCTGCCACCTAGGGTGATCAAAGCCATAGAGATTTAAGCCTGAGTATTGAAATAGGGGGGTAGGTAGGCGTTTATGGTAAGAACATTGGGTTAAATGTCAAGCATTGCCCCAGGCCTTCAATAAATGGAATAGACTGGGTGCGCCCTGGTTATCGAATGATCCAAGGCAACTATCCGGCGCTAACTATGGAGGTATAGTTAAATAGGTCTAACCCCTTACCTATGGGTCCCTTTGGAAATATGACCACAATAGAAATTAAACATCCTAAAGACCTAGCGCGTTTACGTCGGCTTGCCCTAGCTGCGCAAGGTTTGCTTCAAGCAAGGCCCTATGGCTCTGGTTTAGCCGGGGCGCGTAAGGCAATTAATCATATAGGCTATGTGCAGATCGACACCATATCGGTGGTAGAGCGAGCACACCACCATGTTTTTTATTCTAGAGTGCCCAAATTCAAGCCTGCTATGACCAATCAACTGTTGCTTAATGGTGACATTTTTGAATATTGGGCACATGCCGCAGCTTTTTTACCCATCGCCGATTTTCGCTTCTCCTTACCGTACAAACATGCCATTAAAGGCGGTCAAATCCATTGGTACAAAACCCCTGATAAAAAGTTGATGAGGGAATTATTGGCGCGCATACGTTCAGATGGCCCTTTACGGTCTCGTGATTTAGAGGCTAACACCACAAAACGTACTGGCTGGTGGGATTTAAAGCCCGCAAAAAAGGCACTAGAGCAGTTGTATATGGAAGGAGAGCTAATGGTGAGTAACCGAGCAGGCTTCCAAAAAACTTATGATCTAACCGAGCGGGTACTGCCCGCTCACGTTAATTCACAGCTACCCAGCACGGAGGAATTTGCACTGCACATTATTGAGCAACAGTTACGTTGCCATGGGCTAGTATCGCTTAAAGGGTTAACCTACCTACGCCGTAATGCTGAGCTAAAGAAAGCGGTAAAAAATATGATTAATGAAAGGTTGGGGCAGGGTGATTTAGAGCAAATACGGATTAGCAGTGGCGAGCAATTTATAATTAACACGGGTGGATTAGAGTGTACCCTTCCGCGCTTGAGCAACCGTGTATCAATCCTATCGCCATTCGATAACAGCGTTATTCAGCGTGAACGACTCAAAGCATTGTTTCAGTTTGACTACCAAATAGAATGCTATGTCCCTGCAAACAAGCGTCAATACGGCTACTTTAGCCTACCGTTGCTGTATGGGGATGTATTTATTGGGCGAATGGATTGTAAAGCGCATCGAAAAACCGGTCATTTAGAAATAAAATTACTGCATTTAGAGCAACTTGATTTTGATGAAGATTTATTCACTACTGCATTTGTAGATGCTATGACGCAGTTCTGTAAATTTCAAGAATGTGATTCAGTAACACTGACCAAAGTCCACCCTAAAAAGTTGGCTCAACGTTTGAGCAGGGTGTTAAAACCTTTTGGGTGAACTTACAGCCTGGTGTTTATTATATTAACGCCCGCATATGGCCTAAGAGGCTACGGATTAGGTCTTGAATTTTGATTTGTATATTCAAATCAGTTTTAGTTCTACATGATCAAAAGCTGTAAGCCATGTACAGCCTAAGTGTTCGCGGTTCAAAAATATGGTAGTGATGGTCGTCTACGGGTGCCGTTTCCGTTGTTAGCTGAGAGGCGTAGAAATACTCAACATCGTGATCGTGCGAATCTAGCAAATTCAGAATATCCAGTGTCACATTCAGCTTTTCAATGGGGCGGTAGCCAATCCTTAAATTGATCAACGTGCTTGCGGCTGCGGTTTCACCGTTATCTAGAGGGTAGTCACCAAAATACCTCATGCGAATGTGACTGTATAATTGTTCACTAAATTGAGTGTGCACGCCCGCACTCACAACGGACTGTAAGGCACCGGGTATTTCGTGACTGCCATCTATGGCTTCGTCCAAACGAGCATCGGTATATGCGTATTCAAGATCCAGCGTCCACAGGTTATTCATTGAATAATAGATTGTGGTTTCCAGACCTTCACGTTGACTGCCCACACTGGTGTCTTCGGTAGTGCCTTCGTCGCCGATAAACAGTAACTCGGAGTCGATATCCAAATGCCAAAGTGCCATAGATGCGTTGATTTTGTCAGTCATAAAGGCGCGCACACCGAATTCATACCCTAGGGTATCTACCAGTGGGTCAGCCGGGTTGATGGCGGCACCCGTATTTGGATCCGCTTGAATTGTGGTGCCGCGTGCGTCATTGGAATGAAAACCCTGGCCGATACTGATATAGGCCTCATAGTTGTCGTTTAACGCATACATCAAGCTCAATGAGGTGGTTACAATATCATCATTTGTAGTCCCTCTATTTTTAGCCAGCGTACTTGGCTCTGCTGCGCCAATTGGGTCGACATCAAAGTCAAAATAATCGTAACGCAAACCAATAACACTGCGTAGAGACTCCGTCCACTGCAGAGTATTCTCCCAGTAGCTACTCAAGCTGTACTCTTTGACGGCATCAGAACGTAACACGCCAGTACGTTGACGAGCTGCAGAGCTAAAAAGCCCAAGTTCATCAATATCGTCAAGGCGGGTTTGTAGTCCGAATGTATTGTTCATACTTTTACCAAACAGGTGCCCCTGTGTTGAGTAAGCAAGGCTACCGCCATAGATTATGCGATCATCACGCTGTTCAAACTGATCGCCATCGGGTGAGGTGAAATACGTAAAATTCGACCACAGCCCCATTGAATAACTAATGGCATACACATTGGCGACAAGTTGGTTGGCCTCATTTTTTTTAGTCCAGCTTCCAGATAAACTGTAACGGCTGGATTCCCCGCCCAAGGTGGTATCTAAAGAACCAAACTCTGAAATAATGCCTTGTGTGACTGCACGTTCTGGAATTTGGTCGGCTGAGTACCATTTATTATCATAGGCCATAACATTCAGGCTGAATTGATTATCGGCAGTCCCCCAAATGTGTTTTAACCAGAGGTTGGTTTTACCTACCTCTTCATTAACATCCTCCCAAGGGCCGTCATACACCTGGTGCTCTAAGCCGTAAATGATTTTGCTAGACGCAGATAGAGTAGCTTCACCCACGGCAAGAGCACGGGCAAAGCCATTTTCCCCAAGGCCCAGAGCCAATTGATTTGCGTTGAGCTTCGTTGCTGTTTGCAATTGTGCCGATCCGGTACCAGAAAAGTCCCCCACATCTGCGTAATAGGAACCCTTTTTATACTTAACCTCGCCAATTAACTCGGGAATAATAAAATTCAGATCTGTATAACCCTGCCCGTGACCATGGCTGCGCATATTCACGGGCATAGCATCAACAAACGTGGCAAAGTCGGTACCGTGATCCAAATTGAAACCACGTAAAAAATATTGATTGGCCTTACCACTGCCGCTGTGCTGAGTGGCGACCATACCAGGCACAACCTCAAGCACCTCGCCGGATCGCAAAATGGGCCGTATAGCCAGTTCTTCTTGTGATACACGCCCTTCGGATGCGGAGGTCGCCTGACCAATCAGATTTGCTTTGCGGCCAAGCACGAAAATCTCTTCTATGCCTACATCGTGCGCTATTGCCAAGTTGGAGTTCAATGCTGTAAAAAATAACAAACCAATAGAGAGCCTGGACATTACATTCCTCAAAATATATCGCTTAAAAAAGTTAAAAACTCTGGCCTAGCATCTGCCAAAAAGTTCATCTTATTTTATTGGCTAAGCGCTGGATAAACACAAGTCGCTAATCGCAACGGCACTGCCCATTCGAAGTGCCCTAATGTATTTAGGGGTTGTGCTTAGATGGGTTTTCTCAAACTCTGTAGCCTATCCACATCAAAGCTTAACTATTAAATATGATGCCCAGTTTGGCAGGCGGCATAAAAGCAGGGTGTGAAATTGAGAGTTTTTAGTAAAGCCACACAGCAAAACCATGTACCCACTTTGGCCCACAACCTCACTCGTAACAGGTTCAGTCTTGATACGCCTCAATACTTGGGCAGCTGCACACTAAGTTTCTGTCCCCGTAAACGTTATCAATGCGGTTAACGCTGGGCCACACTTTATTGTCGTTTAGGTACGGTAAGGGCCTGGCGGCTACGTTTTTGGTGTAGGGGCGGTCCCAGGTTTCGTCTAGCATGTCATTCAATGTGTGTGGTGCATTGACTAGCGGGTTGTTGTCGGCGGGCCAGTGGCCGGCCTCTACTTTTGCCGCTTCATTTCTAATGGCTATCATGGCGTCACAAAAGCGGTCTAATTCTTTTTGGCTTTCGCTTTCTGTGGGTTCAATCATCAAAGTACCCGCCACAGGAAAGGACATGGTGGGTGCGTGAAAACCGTAATCCATTAAGCGTTTGGCAATGTCTTCTTCGCTAATACCACTGGCCTCTTTTAAAGGGCGTAAATCCAATAAGCATTCATGAGCCACAAAACCATTTCGGCCGGTGTATAAAATGGGGTAGTGATCTTTTAAGCGGTGTGCAATGTAGTTGGCATTTAATATGGCCACCTCTGTTGCGTGTTTAACCCCGGTGTTACCCATCATGCGTATATACATCCAGCTAATGGGTAGAATACTGGCCGAGCCCCAAGGCGCTGCAGATACCGTCCCATTGGTGGTGTCAGTGTCTGGTATGGTTTGCAGTGGGTGGGCGGGTAAGTAGGGTTTTAAATGTTCTTTGACGCCAATGGGCCCCATACCAGGGCCGCCGCCGCCGTGGGGGATGCAAAAGGTTTTGTGCAAGTTTAAATGGGATACGTCTCCGCCAAATTCCCCTGGGGCCGCAATACCCACCAAGGCATTCATATTGGCGCCATCAATATAAACCTGGCCGCCTACACTGTGTACTAGGGCACAAATCTCCCGAATGTTCTCTTCAAACACGCCGTGGGTGGAGGGGTAGGTTGCCATTAATGCGGCAATGGTGTGGCCGTGCTCTTCTATTTTTTGCTTTAAATCGTGGGCGTCTACATTGCCTTCGTTATCGCAGCGTACCACCACCACTTTCATGCCGGCCATTTGTGCAGAGGCGGGGTTGGTTCCGTGAGCAGAAGCCGGGATTAAACAAATGTGGCGGTCAAGCTCGCCTTTACCTTCAAAATATTTTTTGATCACCACTAGGCCGGCATATTCCCCTTGGCTACCGGCGTTAGGTTGCAAGCTGATGGCATCATAGCCGGTGCAGGCCATTAACATGTTTTGTAATTGTTCAAAAAGTTGTGTGTAGCCTCGTGCTTGCTCTATAGGCGTAAAGGGGTGCAGTTTTCCAAATTCTGGCCAAGTCACAGGGATCATTTCTGCTACGGCGTTGAGCTTCATGGTGCAAGACCCCAGCGGAATCATGGCGTGGTTTAAAGCAATGTCTTTATTCTCTAGCCGTTTTAAATAGCGCAGCATTTCGGTTTCGCTGTGGTATTGGTTAAAGACCGGGTGGGTAAGGTAGGGGCTTTGGCGTGAGCATTGTTCTGGGATGGCACACAGGGTCAAGGCTTTGGCTTCTAAAGATTGATTGTCTAAGCTGCCAGCAACACCAGAGAATAACGCAATTAACGTTTGTACGTCTTCTAGTGTGGTTGTTTCATTCAGGCTAATGCCCAGCGCGGTTTTACCCACTTTACGCAAATTAATGTTTTGCTCTACTGCCCGTTGCAGTAAGGCGGCTTGGTTGTCGCCAGCCTCCACGGTTAAGGTGTCAAAAAACTGTGTGTAGCGTAATTTAACGTTGTGCTGGGTTAAGCCGGCGGCGAGCATTTTAGTTAATAGGTGGGTGCGCTCGGCAATGCGTTGCAAGCCTTCTGGGCCGTGGTACATGGCGTAAAATACACTCATTACCGCCAATAAAACTTGAGAGGTGCAAATATTGGAGTTGGCTTTCTCTCGGCGGATATGTTGTTCGCGTGTTTGCATGGCCATGCGCAAGGCCTGCTTGCCTCGAGCGTCTACGGATACGCCAATAATTCGTCCGGGGGAGGAGCGTTTGTAGGCATCCCTAAAAGCAAAAAATGCGGCATGCGGGCCGCCAAACCCCATAGGAATGCCAAACCGTTGGTTGGAGCCAACAACAATATCCGCGCCCATTTCACCAGGTGGCGTTAGCAAGGTTAAGCTCAGTAAGTCGGCGGCAACGGTCACCAATGTGTTTTGGCTGTGGGCTGCGCTAATAAGATCAGACCAGTCTGTCACTTCGCCGGTTGAGCCTGGGTACTGCAGCAGTGCGCCAAAAGCTTCGTGCTCGGTTAGTGTGTTTGCCGGCGCTACGATGACCTCAAACCCAAAGTGCTCGGCACGGGTGTGAATGACCGCAATGGTTTGTGGGTGTACGTCATTGGCCACAAAAAACACATCAGATTTATTTCTTTTGGCTACGCGCTTACACATGGCCATGGCTTCTGCGGCGGCGGTGGCTTCATCTAACATGCTGGCATTGGCCAGATCCATGCCGGTTAAGTCCATCACCATTTGTTGAAAGTTTAACAGCCCCTCTAAGCGCCCCTGGGCAATTTCGGGTTGGTAAGGTGTATAGGCGGTGTACCAACCGGGGTTTTCTAACACGTTGCGTAAAATAACGTTGGGCGTGATTGTGTCGTGGTAGCCAAGGCCAATGTAATTTTTAAACAGTTGGTTTTGTGCGGCAATGGCCTTGCACTGGGCAAGTGCTGCGTGCTCGGTGGTTGCTGGGGCTAAATTGGCGGTGGTCTCTGCGCGAATGGCAGCCGGTACCGTTTGAGTAATCAAACTTTCTAGTGTGTCTACCCCTAAGGCGTCTAGCATGTGGCTTTGCTGCGCAAGGTTTGGTCCAATATGGCGTCGAACAAACTCTTGCGCGTAGGTGAGTTGAGCCAGTGTAGGGTGCGTATTAGAGGTAGGGGCGTTAGACATTAAACTAGGGTACCTGTGGTAATGTGGCAGGCCACTCAATGCGGCGTGGACGTGATACAAAATCAGCGCGCAATAATACCAAATTCGTCAACAAATCACGAAGGTTTGGGGCGTTACATTAGGGTTTACAGAAGGGTTTTATGGATCAAGATAAAGCAAAAAGTAAGGCTGGGGGTAAGCCAAGTAACCAAGTGGCAAGTGAAGCCAAAGAACGTACAGTGACAAAAGCCGGTGGCTGGGTTCAGTTAAGCTCTGAGCAAGTGTATGACAACCCCTGGATACGCGTTCACCATCAAACCGTGAAAACGCCAAGTGGCTCTGATGGCATCTATGGGGTAGTGCATTTTAAAGGCCATGCGGTTGGAGTGGTGCCTATTGATGACCACGGGCATACTTGGCTGGTGCGCCAAAGCCGGTATACCCTAGATAGCTTTACCTGGGAGATCCCCGAAGGTGGCGCTGCCAGTGGGGAAGACACCCTGGCCTGCGCAAAAAGGGAGCTGGAAGAAGAGGTCGGGCTAAAAGCGCAAAACTGGCGTGAACTTTTAAATTTGCACACCTCTAACTCTGTGACCGATGAGCGTGCCGTTATCTATGTGGCCACAAATTTGAGTGTTGGTGAGCAAGCCTTAGATGAGACGGAGGATATTGAAGTGAGCCGCATTCCTCTAAAGGATGCCATTCAAATGGTGTTGGACGGCGAAATTACAGACGCCATGAGCGTAGCGGCGCTATTGCGATTGAGAGTGGATGGTGTTGCCTAACGCCGCAGTACTATTAATACAAAGTAAAAGGAGTAGGAAAAACTATGCGATGTCATGAGGTAGATTACGAAATCATTGGCGAGAGTATGCAAATGGTTGAAGTAGAGCTGGACCCAGGTGAAAAAGTGATTGCCGAAGCAGGAGCTATGAATTACATGGAGGATGAAATTTTATTTGAATCCAAAATGGGTGATGGTTCGGAAGTCTCTTCTGGGTTTATGAATAAAATAATGGGCGCGGGCAAGCGCATGTTAACCGGCGAGTCCATTTTTATGACGCACTTTACTCATGAGGGCGGCAGCGGTAAAAAACGTGTATGTTTTGCTGCACCTTATCCCGGCACTATTGTACCGCTGAATATGAACGAGATGGTTGGCGGCATTACTTGCCAAAAAGATGCCTTTTTGTGCGCCGCCTACGGCACCAAAGTCAGCATTGCTTTAAACCGTCGCATTGGTTCGGGTTTTTTTGGGGGTGAAGGTTTTATTCTTCAACGCTTAGAAGGCGACGGCATGACGTTTTTGCATGCAGGAGGCACCGTGACTAAAAGGCAGTTGCAACCTGGGGAAACATTACGTGTTGACACTGGGTGCCTGGTAGCATTTGAAGATTCAGTGGATTATGACATTCAAATGGTTAAAGGGTTAAAGAGTGTTTTTTTTGGCGGTGAAGGCTTGTTCTTGGTGACTTTACGTGGCCCAGGGTGCGTGTGGTTACAAAGCTTACCGTTTTCGCGCTTGGCCGACCGCATCATCCAAAGCGCCCCCAGTGCCGGTGGCAGCCGCACCGGTGAAGGGTCAGTACTAGGGGCTATAGGCGGAATGCTGGATGGGGATTAACAGTTTTTTGCACGTAAAACTCAATTGAAATGTGCGGCGCGCTAAAACTTTACTGTATAGGTGCGTGTCTTTATTCATGCTGCCGCTGACGGCGGGCAGTAACCAGTAAACCAACAAATAGCACTAAAATAACGGGCCATGAGCTTAGTATCATAAATGGCGTTGCGCCACTAGCGGCGTGTACGGTGCCGGTAATGGCTTCGCGCGTAAAGCGCCCACCTTGTACCAGCGTTTTACCTTTAGGGTCAATAATGCCGCTTAAGCCATTGTTGGTGGCGCGTATCATATAGCGGCCAGTTTCTAGTGCGCGCATTTGAGCCATTTCAAAGTGCTGAATTGGGCCAATAGAGTGGCCAAACCAGGCATCGTTACTAATGGTCAGTAGCACTTTGGCTGTGAGTGCGCGCTTGGCCAC
>CAYZQH010000123.1:0-9394 GCA_964480055.1 uncultured Cellvibrionaceae bacterium | reverse complement strand
GCCAAAGATTTTGCATTTTACTCAAGCACTAAAAATGATTGGGTGGTAGAACCTGGGGAATTCACGATTTGTGTAGGCAGTGCAAGCAATGCCATTCAATTAGAAGCGCCGCTTAAGATACGCTAACCGCGGCGTCATATTTACACCACAAAACCGGGGGCTTTGACCTGCTGCCCCCGGTATTTATAAGGCCCAATCAATAAAGTAAATAGCCTCTAGAGCCTTACCGCCATCCATGGCGTTGAAATAGGTGTATATTAATTATTTTTAATGTAATTCAACATCCAATCCATTGCCGGACGGTGTTGGCCGTTGCTACGAATTAAGCCAGTACCTTCACGCCAAGTTGTGCCATACACGTAGCCCCAGAAGGTAATACCCATCACATTGGCGTGATTCCAAAACACTGGGAAGTGCATCTTCATGTACTCCAGTTGCTTTTGGTCATCTGTGGTTTCGATATCATATTCAGAGATATACAGCGGTACACCAAGGCTGGAGATTTTATCTAGCTGATTTTTGATTTCCTGCGCGCTCCACACTTTGGGCTCATACAAACTGTGTGCTTGTAACCCTAACGCATCTACAACCCCTGCTTGTACCGAAGGACGAATCAAGTTCATGATGTCATCGGTGTTCCAAGTCAAAAAGTTATAGTCGTTGTATACCAAAGTGGCGTTAGGGCAATATTTGCGCGCTAACTGAAAAGATTTAAGCACCCAGTCATTACCAAAGGCTCTTTTAGCATAATTGGCTGGGGCGTGCCCGTCGACAGCCTCGTTCACCACATCAATAATTTCAACATCGGGGTAACGCTGACAAAAGTCGCGAATCCACTCTTCAATTTCTGCCGCTTGGTCAGACGCACTTAAATTATCAATCCAACTGGGGTATTGCTGCCCCCAAACCAATACGTGCGCCTTCATTGGGATACCATTTTGGCGGGTAAATGAATACATTTGATCCATTCCACTCCAATTGTATTGGTCACGAGAAGGCTCAACGTATCGCCACTTACCGCCGTTTTCTGGCGTAATTTGATTCCAATACTGCAAGAAGTCTGACCGGATCTTGCCGCTGGTTGTAATATTGCCTACAAACTTTTTACCTGTATTGGGTGTTGTTGGTTGTTGTGGCTGTGTAGGCTTAGACGTATCCAAACGCAACGCGTTGGAATACACCGCAAACCCTGCAATGGTTGGGTTCTCTAACCCCGATACTGTTTCAATAGTGACGCTACCATCATTGACCTGTACATTTTCTATAACCACGGTATGTGCGCGGTCATGTCCCACGCTGGCATACAGATCCAAATTATTAATACGGCGCGAACCTTCTACGTTTACACTGAAGCTGCGCTCACCGGCGGCATTTAAATAAGTCTCGGCAAAATGTAAAACAACCGTGGCAGAGCCAGACCCTGTCACCGGCACATCATAGCTGTATACGCCATAACGCTCAGTTTGGAATATGGCCCCATCATTGGTACCACTGATGGGATCGGTCGTGCTACTTAACAAACCGCCCGAATAGTATTTATCTTCTTCATACATAACACCGTCGTAATTGGTCACTGACGATGCTCCCACATCAATAGCCACAACCAACGGTTGGTTAGCAATAAAGCCACTAGAAGAGCTTGAACTTGACGAGCTAGAACTACTTGAGCTTGATGAACTGCTTGAACTGGACGAGCTACTGGAGCTAGAAGAGCTGCTAGAACTTGAGCCGCCCGATACATTTCCACCACCACAAGCCACTAAAGCGAATACGCACGCTACTGCAGATAACCGCTTAAAATTTGTAATAGAACCATGACCATACTTAATCATTTTATATTGCTCTCAATTGGATAGATTAGTACGCAAAGCACAAGTAAATGCCCTGCGCTCCACCAATGAGCCTTAGTAAAAATAAAAGCTCATATACCTATTTAGTTAGGGCACTTTCAAAATGCACTTTTTGTTCAATTGCCTCGTCACCGGTTTTTGCTTCTGCAAAACCGGCATACGGTACATCCTGTACATAAATTCCGTCCTCCCCACAAATTGAAGAATCAATTTGCACAGTCTACTGCCCGTAGTACGAAGTGATTTACATCGCACCAACTGCGGTTCTGTGGGCGGAACTTTCTTGCACTCAAACAAAAATTACTATTTTTAGAGGTACCCTCTCGTCATAAGCAATCCATCTTCGCGTTAAGCCGTTGGCCTAAGCGGATAGCAAAATTCCTATTTTTATAATTATTTGAGACTTATCAAGTAAGTGCGGCCTGTATTTACTTTAAACCGCTGCACTGCAAAATTTTTAGCGCGTGTCAATCTATTTAATACAGGATATTGTGCGTGTGATACAAAAGGTTTTGAGATTAAATGGAGGATATGGGAAGGAGTTCTCATCACAAATGCGACAGAGTCAGAGTATTGGCTGCACATAAAGGCAATCACGCCTTATGTGCTCTTAGCTTACTTTCGTGGCGCGCCCTGCGATGCTCTCTTTGTGGTTTTAGCGGCTTACACCCATTTTGACATGCTTACATAACTTGAGTGCACCACCGGCCATGTAGAAACCGGCGGTGCATTTCTTATGGCCGAATTAAAGCGCTTGCTGGCGTAGCCGTTTGGCAGCGGCCACCATATTTTTTAAAGCAGGCGTAACCTCATCCCACCGCCGTGTTTTTAAGCCACAGTCTGGGTTTACCCACAATCTTTCTTTGGGGATGCACCGGGCCGACTTGGTCATTAACTCTACAATGCTTTGCTCATCGGGTACATTGGGGGAGTGAATATCATAAACACCGGGGCCAATTCCGTTGGGGTACTCAAAATTTTCAAACGCTTCTAGCAATTCTCCGTTTGAGCGGGACGTTTCAATGGTGATCACATCCGCATCCATATTGGCAATGGCTTCAATAATGTCGTTAAACTCGGAGTAACACATATGAGTATGTATTTGAGTTTTATCCTTCACCCCATTCGCGGTAATTTGAAACGCTTTAACGGCCCAATCCAAATAATTTTGCCATTCTGTTTGTCGCAACGGTAGCCCTTCTCGCAACGCGGCTTCATCTATTTGAATAATACGAATACCCGCAGCCTCCAAATCCAATACCTCTTCACGAATTGCCAGTGCCAACTGGTATGCGCTAACGTGTCTTGGCTGATCATCTCGTACAAACGACCAATTCAGAACGGTAACCGGGCCGGTGAGCATCCCTTTCACTGGCTTGTTAGTTAACGATTGTGCATACGCCGCCCAGCCTACGGTCATTGCATTGGGCCTAGATACATCACCAAATAAAATGGGCGGTTTTACACAACGAGAACCATACGACTGTACCCATCCATATTGACTGAATACAAACCCCTCTAATTGCTGGCCAAAATATTCTACCATATCGTTGCGCTCGGCCTCTCCGTGTACCAACACATCCAGCCCAACCGCTTCTTGTTGATCTATGGTGCTTTTTATTTCCGCTTCTAAAAATTGCTTATAATCTTTACTTGATAGCGTACCTTGCTTAAATTGCTTACGTGCCGCGCGAATATCCGGCGTTTGCGGAAACGACCCTATAGTTGTAGTAGGAAATTGAGGTAGCGTTAAATGTGTGCTTTGAATGGTCGCCCTGGCCGCGTAAGCACTGTTACGTACAGACCTAACAGCATGTAAGCTTTGTACGTTTGATTTAACCTTGGGGTTATGGACCATAGGCGATTGCTGGCGGCTGACAATGGTTTTTTTATTGTTTGCTAAGTACACTTGTACAGATGGCTCTGGTACGTCTTGATTCAGCGCGCAACCTAAAATGTAGAGCTCTGTTAATTTTTCTTCTGCAAAAGCTAACCAAGGTTTTACCTCTGTGTTAATTTCATTTTCATTGGCCATGCTGACAGGCACATGTAAAAGGGAACACGAAGGCGCTATCCAAAGCCGAGTTTTTAAATCGTTTGCAATGGGCTTTAACCAAGCAAGGGTTGCATTTAAATCGGTCTTCCAAATGTTACGCCCGTCAATAACCCCTAAGGATAATATTTTATGCGCTGGCAACCAATCTAATACTTTAGGTACTTCTTCTTGCGCGCGAATGGCATCCACATGAAGGCCTGCAACGGGTAATTCGCACACGCGTTTAACCTGCTCCTTTAGGCCCCCAAAATAGGTTGCCAATAAAATATTCACCTCTTTGGTATTGAGCTTGTGGTAGGCCTGCTCAAACGCTTGCAGCCACGGCTCTGGTAAATCTAACACCAATATGGGCTCGTCTATTTGCACCCAGTGGACACCAGCAGCGGCCAATGAGCTTAAGATGCTTTGATACGCATCGAGCAATGCGGGCAACAAATTTAACACCTCGCCTTCGTCTCGGGCTTTGCCCAACCAAAGATACGTTAACGGCCCCACCAATACTGGCTTGGGATTGGCGCCTTCGGCTTGTGCCTCTTTTACTTGATCTATCAACCCTTGGGCATTGGGTGTAAAGGTGGTTTTTGCGCTTATCTCTGGCACCAGATAGTGATAATTGGTATCAAACCACTTAGTCATGTCGCTGGCTGCACAATTGCTATCAGTGTTTGATCGACCCCGCGCCGCCATAAAGTACTGATCTAGCGGCGAGGCGCCACTTTGTGCGCGAGTGGGCAGGTTGCCCAGGCGCGCGCTCATATCCAACACCTGATCGTAGAAAGAGAAGTCTCCCACCGGCACAAAATCTAAGGCCTTTTGACGTTTGATGTTGTCCAGGCGAATTTGTTTACCTGCCGCATATAGCGTCTGTTGAGAGGACTCCCCTCGCCAATAGGATTCTAGTGCAAATTTTAGCTCGCGCTTTGGGCCTATACGTGGAAGCCCAAGGTTATGAATAAGTGCCATGATTTCACCTTGTATACAGTCATTAACAGGCACACTGTAAGTGCGCAAACTCATTATTAAAAATGCTATATACTAATAAAATCATTAATTTAATTTATAGATTAAACCCAATGCTAGACAGGCAACACTTACTCATACTGAAAGCAGTACACACCCATGGCTCGCTCACCGCTGCAGCCAGGGCTCTATGCTTGACACAACCGGCGCTGACGCATGCCATCAAAAAATTGGAGCGCTATTACGGCGCCATTATTTGGCAAAAGCAAGGACGAACGCTGCAATTAACACAGGCAGGGCTGAGCCTTTTGAATTTGGCCCACCGCGTTTTGCCTCAGTTTGAATACGCCGAAGATACCCTAAAGCGCGTTGCCAGCGGCGGCGCTGGCGAGCTGCGCATTGGTATGGAGTGTCACCCGTGCTACCGCTGGTTACTTAAAATAGTGGAGCCCTATTTAAGTGCATGGCCCGAAGTGGACATTGATATTAAGCAACAATTTGCCTTTGGTGGCGTGGGCGCCCTATTTAATTATGACATCGATGTTTTAGTCACCCCGGACCCCTTCACTAATAAGGGGCTGACTTTTGTACCTGTGTTTGATTATGAACATGTTCTGGTTATTGGGCAGCAGCACCCATTGAGTCAAAAACAAACCGCCGCACCCAAAGATTTACTCACAGAAACACTCATCACCTACCCGGTTGAACCCACACGCTTAGATGTATTCAACCAATTTTTGACACCTGCCAACTGCCAACCCAAACATCATAAAACTCTGGAGGACACCGATATTATTTTGCAGATGGTGGCGGCCAATCGCGGTGTGAGCGCTCTCCCTAAATGGCTAGTATTGGAATACCAAGGCCAGCTACCCATTGCCTGCCTGCCCCTAGGGCCCAAGGGCATTCATAAATCCGTACATTTAGGCCTAAGGGCCCAAGAAGCCTCGCCGAAATACTTAGCGGCATTTATAGAATTGGCGCAAAAAAAAACCTGCATTTAAGCAGGTTTTTTTGAATCTTAAAATCAAACCACAAATTTTTGGTGCTAGATTGGTTGCCCACCATAATTGCTCTGTGGCTTTTTAGGGGGGTCGGCCAATACGTTGGGGGCTATCCGGTTAATATGACCGCCGGATGCCAGAAAGGCTTCTACGTCGTCTTCTAGCTTGCTACGAATAGCATCACGCTCTGCACTGGCGGCCGATTCTAGCTCTGCGGGCACAAAGGGGTCTGTGGTAGAAGAGCTACTTCGCCCTTCATAAACTTCGTTTTCGTCGCTCATTACTCTGTCTCTCAAAGTTAGCGGGCGGCACTAAGCCGTGCGCACCTCAATATTAAAAAACGGGCGAGACCCGTTAGTTGATATGTTCACTAAACTGCTTAAAGGACAACGCGACCGAAGCCACCTCTTTAAAACACATTTAACGGTGTAGTGAGAATATTTATAGTTCAGGAAAAATTGAACGTCATCATAAAAACAAAAAAATCTTAGTTTTTTTTGTTCTAGAGATTGTCAAAAACGTTCAGAAGTGTTATTTGGAAGAGTGCGAACGCTGGAGTATCTGGCGCCTAATTGCTAAACGCCACTCCAAAATGTCTATTTTTTAAACCGTTTTTATAAGGGCTATACCCCTAAACAGCGTCTGGCCCGGTCTCTCCAGTGCGGATACGTACCACCCCATCTAGAGGCTGAATAAAAATTTTACCATCGCCAATTTTGCCCGTTTGCGCAGTCTTGGAGATAGCCTCCACGGCGGTATCTACCATATCATCCACCAAAGCCATTTCAAGCTTTACCTTAGGTAGGAAATCCACCACATACTCAGCCCCACGGTACAGCTCTGTATGCCCCTTTTGACGACCAAAGCCTTTAACTTCAGTAACCGTCATCCCTTGCACGCCAACTTCAGAAAGAGCGTTGCGTACATCATCCAAACGAAACGGTTTAATCACTGCAGTAATCAATTTCATTGACGAACCCACCTGTTACACATAGAAACGATCATTATTTATACAGATAGTATAGTAGAACCTACCATGCACCAACGATGGGCAGCCTAACGCAAATGCAAAATAAATTCTATTTACTCTTTGCGAAAGTACCGAATGCCAACCAGAACCACTGGATTACAACCCCCCAATATACAAAAACCCCGGCGCAAGGCCGGGGTAAAATGGAGAGTAAAGTGCTAAGTACTCTTACATAAGAGTTTATTAACTCAAGTATTGTTACCGCCTTGAGTGAATTCTGGGTAGGCTTCCATTCCACACTCGGAAATGTCCACGCCTTCAAATTCTTCTTCTTCGGTGACACGCACACCAATAATGGCTTTAATGGCAAACCAACTAATCAAACTGGTAGCAAACACCCAGACAAATATGGTCGACAACCCTACTAGCTGCCCACCAATACTGGCGCCACCGGTAACACATACAACCAATACACCGAAAATGCCCACCACACCGTGAACTGAAATCGCGCCCACTGGGTCATCAATTTTAAGCTTGTCTAGCGTAACAATGGAGAACACTACTATTACGCCACCAACTAGGCCCACAATGGTTGCACCTAAAGCAGAGGGTGATGCTGGGTCTGCGGTGATTGCCACAAGGCCAGCCAGGGCACCGTTCAACGCCATGGTTAAATCGGCTTTACCAAACATGATACGTGCAACAATCAAAGCACCAATTAAGCCGCCAGATGCCGCTGCGTTGGTATTCATAAACACATTAGCAACTTCGTTGGCTACAGAGATGCCACCAAGTTTTAAGGTAGAACCACCATTAAAACCAAACCAGCCCATCCAAAGAATAAAGGTACCTAGGGTAGCCAAAGGCAAGTTTGCGCCTGGGATTGCATTCGCTTGTCCATTTGGCCCGTACTTACCCTTACGAGGGCCAAGCACTAATACACCAGCCAAAGCCGCGGCGGCACCCGCCATGTGAACAATGCCAGAGCCAGCATAATCGGAATAGTCTAGTTCAAACATGCCAAATACAGACTTACCACCCCAAGTCCAACCGCCTTCGATTGGGTAGATAACACCGGTCATAATCACTGCAAATGCCAAGAACGCCCACAGCTTCATGCGCTCAGCAACCGCACCGGAAACAATCGACATGGCCGTGGCCACAAAAACCACCTGGAAGAAAAAGTCTGAAGCACCAGAATAAACTGAGTCGCCATCAAAACCATTTTCTGCTGAAGCAGCTAACGCAGCTTCCACATCAATGCCACCGGTGGTTTCAACACCCGATAAAAACAAACCACCGTCATACATAAAGTTGTAACCACAAATCATGTACATGGTGCAAGCAATGGCAAACAAGGCCACGTTCTTAGTTAAAATTTCAGTGGTATTTTTTGATCGAACCAAACCTGATTCGAGCATGGCAAACCCTGCAGCCATCCACATTACCAACGCACCACAGATCAAAAAATAAAATGTATCTATGGCGTATTGCAATTCAAAAATCTGATTTTCCATAGCCGTAACTCCGGTTATAGGCTTATTAATTCTAATGATTCGTTCTGTACGCGGTTACGCGCTTACGGATAAACGCTTATAGCGCATCTTCGCCGGCTTCACCGGTACGAATACGAATCACTTGCTCAAGGCCGGAAACAAAAATCTTTCCATCGCCAATTTTACCGCTATGTGCCGCCTTGCTTATGGCTTCTACTACTGAATCCACCTGGTTATCTGCAACGGCAACTTCTAATTTAGTTTTGGGTAAAAAATCCACTACGTACTCTGCACCGCGATACAACTCTGTGTGGCCTTTTTGACGCCCAAACCCTTTAACTTCTGTGACTGTAATACCTTGTACGCCAATATCCGATAACGCTTCGCGCACCGCATCTAACTTAAAAGGTTTAATCACGGCAGTAATCATTTTCATGGGACTGCTCCTAACTCATTTGTTATTAAAGAAATAAAGGCACTGAAGCTGACCACAGTGCCTTTTTGGAATTACATGCTTAAAGGAATACTGTAACCAACAGCAAAGGTAGGTTTAGGCTCTTCAACGTCATAATCGTCGTGGTCAGAACTAACTAACGTGCTAAAAGTAAACGATAAATTGTCGTTATAATTGTAAGTTGCATCAAAATGCGTAGCGTCATATGTTGTTGTTGGATCATCAACACCTTCATCATGCGTTCCCAGTGCTAATGAGAAGCTACCTAAATCAAGACCTAGCTTGTAGTACATGTAGTCTTCTGTGAAAGCGTAACCGCCTGTCTCACCAGCAATGTTCTTGTGAATGGTTAAACTGGCCGGGCCATAGCCAATGGTGCCCACAATTTCCATAAAGTCGCCTGGATCACCGTCTGTCTCGAAAAAAGCTCCAGTGGGATACACGTAAGTCACAACAAATACGTCGTAGTTAAAATCCCCAGACTCACCACCGTACCCCAAGTACAAGTCATATTCTGTACCTGCACTACCGTCACCAGACGATGTCCACATACCGGCATAAAAACCTGAATTGCTGTATGACAAGTCTCCCCAGACAACAGGCG
>CAYZQH010000122.1:0-9410 GCA_964480055.1 uncultured Cellvibrionaceae bacterium | reverse complement strand
CGGCGCTAGCGGGCGTGTAAAACATTTTAGTGGATGCCAACTGCGCTTCGTAACCGGCTAAGTCCGTACCACTGGCTTTGCCCATAGAGGTTCTTGCAGCAATACCGGTTTTATCTGTGGCGCTAAGTGCCCCCATAATTTCATACCACGCGCCCACCAAAGCCTTGCCTAATTTTGGGTTGTCTTTTAAGGTTTTAGAATTCACAACCATTAAGTCGATAATTTCACCGGGAATATCAGAAGAATCAAATACCTTATTGGCACCGGGCATAGCGGTAATTTCTGACAGTAATGGGTTCCACGTTACTACCGAGGTAACATCCTTGGTATTGTATGCCGCAACCAAATCAGCATCCGATGTGTTCACTACTTTAATGTCGCGCTCGGCCATTCCTACACTTTCTAACCCACGCGCCAACAAATAGTGGGAAACACTCAACTCAACCAAATTGACGTTTTGGCCTTTGATGGCTTTTAAGCTTTTTTTACCCTTGAGTACCACACCGTCGTTGCCGTTAGAAAAATCCCCAACAATGAGTGCAGTGGAATCAACACCACTGGCAGACGGAATAGTCAGAGCATCCATATTAGTCATGGAGCAGCCGTCATATTTGCCTGCAGTGTATTGATTTATGGATTCGATATAATCATTAATTTGAACAACATCAATCTCGATGCCGTACTTGTCTGCCCACTTTTTAACAATGGCTTGCTCGGCGCCATAACCCCATGGCATCCAACCCACGTAAATGGACCAACAGACACTGAATTTTTTACGCTCTGCCATTGCTGGGTTTGCAAAAACACCCAGAGCCAAAGCCAGTATTAAACTCACATGAAGAAGAAACGATTTTTTCATTTGGAACTCCTAAAGGTTACACGTTGAATACAGAGGGCCATTGGCTGAAACCAACCAGTACCTCCCGGGCTTTTATCCCGCCGTGTAACCCCCGGCCAGCATGCACAACAGGCACCACTAGGAGGTCGTTTGCTCTCGGACCAGACGCTTAAAGGTATAGATTAAGCCGGAACCCTAGCAAACTATTGAATGCTGATTTGTATGAAACTCTACTACTTTGGTGAAGTCTTAACTGACCGCAGCCAAAGGCCTCTATAAAAGAGTGCGTACACCAAAACCACACTGTTTTGTTAACACTCAGCTTTCAGCTGATGTGTTGTTACGGTTGTTTTACTGCAAATTTAATACCACAGGATAATTACCCCTAGCAATTAGCGGATCCGACCCCATTTTGGTAGAAAAGGCCCTATCAACACAGGAGTCCGCTAAAATGCTCAAGACTAATGGGCACTAAAACAGCCCACGCACACAGTAGCGCACCAAAAGATTGCACACAAGTGTCATTCAATTCACCAGTTAGGATTAACGCTTTATGCCAACCCATGACGCCCTTTGGCAAGCCATTCGTGAAGAAACCAACACCCAGGCCAAGAACGAACCGGCCTTGGCCAGCTTTTTACACGCAACCATTTTGAACCACGACAGCTTTGAGTCTGCGCTTAGCTACCACCTTGCCCAAAAGTTGGCCAGCCCAACCATTAATATCCTTCAAGCAAGAGAGATTATTGAAGACGCACTCACACAAGACCCAAGCATTATCTCCGCCGTGCGTGCTGATATTAACGCGGTGTTCGAGCGCGACTCTGCCTGCCATTTATACAGCTTGCCGTTTTTATACTTTAAGGGCTTTCAGGCCTTGCAGTGTTACCGCGTAGCGCACTGGCTTTGGAACCAAAACCGTCAATGCCTGGCTAATTTTTTTCAAAGCCAGATATCTCTCACCTTCGGAGTTGATATTCACCCTGCCGCACGCATTGGAAAAGGCATTATGCTGGATCACGCCACCGGCTTGGTGATTGGTGAAACTGCCGTGGTGGATGACGATGTCTCCATTATGCAAGCGGTTACCTTAGGTGGAACCGGCAAAGAAAGTGGCGACCGCCACCCTAAAGTGGGCAAGGGTGTGCTCATTAGCGCTGGCGCTAAGATTTTAGGTAATATCACCATTGGCGAAGGCGCCAAAGTGGGTGCAGGCAGCGTAGTACTAAAACCCGTAGAGCCACATACAACGGTCGTTGGGGTGCCCGCTGTTGTAGTGGGCAAACTGCAATCAGGGGAGCCGGCTAAAGAAATGAATCATCAAATCAATTAAGGGCGCTGAAGGCCCCCAAGCACCAATCTAAGCCTCTGCAAAAGGCACCACGGCACTGATGTGCTCCTCGCCTAACAAGACCATTAATAGACGGTCTACCCCCAGTGCGATACCCGCGCATTCAGGTAGGCCTGCCTCTAACGCTGCCATCAACTGCCCATCAATATCGGGAAGGTTTAACCCTTGATCAGCCCGGGTTTTTAAGTCTTCTTCAAAGCGCCTTTTCTGCTCGGTGGCATCGGTTAGCTCCCAATAGCCATTGGCTAATTCTTTGCCAGCACCAAACACCTCAAAGCGCCTTGCTACCATTAAGCCTTGCTCATTCAACGCGATTTTGGCAAGCGCGGCTTGCTCTACTGGGTAGTCGTACACCAAGGTAAAGCCTTCAGTCAACGTCGGCTCTACCACATGGCTGAATAATAAATCTAACCACGCTGATTTATTGTTTAGCGCCCCAGTATACCCCGTGCGCTCTGCGGCTAATCGCTTTAACTCTGGCTCAGTGGCACGGTGTGGGCATACACCCAACGCACACTCAAACACCTCTGAATAACTCACTTGGTATACACCGCGGTTTGGTGCAACGGCCTGCATCAGATCTGCCACTTGTGCCATTAACGCGCGGTCATTCAACCCCACGGCATACCATTCGAGCATGGTGAACTCCGCACGATGGCGGCAGCCCTCTTCCTCTGCACGATAAGCCTTACCAAGATAAAACACATTTTGCGCGTACGCAGCCAAAAAGCGCTTTAAGTAAAACTCTGGGGAGGTTTGCAAAAATGGCGCGTTTGGTGCACTGGTAGTTAGCGGCTCTAGGTAGGGGTCGGTCACGGTATGACGGCCCAGAGCAGGCACATCCAGCTCGTAAAAGTTGCGCTCATAAAAAAACGCCCGTAATTGCTGAAGCAACTGCGTGCGTTTTTTTATGGCCGCTAAACTGGCCGTCGGACCGAAGTTAGTGCCTTGGGTGGCCATTTTGGATACGGCTATTTGTTAGCGCGACCCAAGTATTCACCGGTACGCGTATCAACCTTAATTACCTCGCCAATGGCAATAAATAGCGGTACTTTCACCACAGCACCCGTTGTTAATGTGGCAGGCTTGGTGCCCCCTTGGGCTGTATCGCCTTTCATACCGGGGTCTGTTTCGGTAATTTCAAGGTCCACATGATTGGGCGGAGTGACAGCCAAGGGGGCGCCGTTATATAGAGTAACAACGACTGTATCCTGCTCACTTAACCACTTGGCAGATTCGCCCACGGCGTTAATATCTGCCTGCACCTGCTCAAACGACTGAGGCTCCATAAAATGCCAGAATTCGCCGTCGTTGTAGAGGTACTGCATGTCTTGATCCATCACATCGGCGCTCTCTAGGGTCTCACCGGATTTAAATGTCCGCTCCCACACGCGGCCACTTTTTAAGTTTTTAAGCTTTACGCGGTTAAAGGCTTGGCCCTTACCCGGTTTTACAAATTCGTTTTCTACAATCGAGCAAGGGTCGCCGTCTAGCATTACCTTTAACCCGCTTTTGAATTCGTTGGTAGAATAGTTGCCCATTGTGCCCTCAATTACCGATCAATACTTACTGGGTGTAAAACCGTACATGATACCTCGAAGTGAGCCAAGTTGGCAGGCGCTAAGTTGGCAAGAGCAACTAAACCAGATGATCACCACCCCAGAAGCACTTTTTAATGCTTTGCGGTTAGATAACGATCAGCTGCCAGCGGCAATAGCCGCCAGCAAAGCATTCCCTACGCGGTGCACTCATGCCTTTGCCAGTAGAATGACCCTGGGTGACATCAACGACCCCTTGCTACGGCAAATACTGCCTTTAGGGACCGAGCTTACCCACCACCCTAATTTTAGCCAAGACCCTCTCAATGAAACTCAACACACGCCTACCCCAGGCTTAATACACAAATATAAGAGTCGAGTTTTGCTGATGGGGGCTACGCAGTGCGCCGTCAATTGCCGCTACTGTTTTCGACGCGAATACCCCTATCAAGATAACCGTCTAAGCAAACTCCAATGGCAGCAAGCACTCGCTTACATAAACAAGCATAAACAAGTTAATGAGGTGATTCTAAGCGGCGGCGACCCGCTAACCGCCAGCGATAATCACCTAGGGTGGCAAGCCGAACAAATAGCGCAAATACCGCATATTCAGCGCCTAAGAATTCATAGCCGCTTGCCAGTGGTTCTGCCAAACCGAATCACCCCACAATGCATAACCGCACTGACCCAAACTCGGCTAAAAACGGTCATAGTCATTCATTGTAATCACGCACAAGAATTAGACCTACATGTTCAGCATGCATTAGACGCCCTGCGCCGCGCGAACGTCACACTGCTGAACCAAACAGTGCTACTGCAAGGTATTAATGACACATGCAACGCCCTAACCCAATTAAGCGAAGCGTTATTTAGCATAGGGGTGTTACCCTACTACCTGCACGCGCTGGACCGCGTAACCGGCACCCAACATTTTGAAGTGCCCTTAACCAAAGCAAAGGCCCTGTACGCAAATTTACTGGCAGAACTGCCCGGGTACCTGGTGCCTAAGCTGGTACAAGAAATCCCTGGGCGCCCTTCTAAAACCCCCGTACCCCCCTAGTTGGCTCAATTACAGAAGTAACGGGGCCCTTAAACAAGGGCTAAATTAGACGCTGACTATCTGGCACCGCATAAACTCCTGTGCGACGAGCACCAATGCAAGGTATGATTCGTAAGGACGGATAATTTTACTTACGCACACAAATTAAGGCCTAGCTATTTCCTCTAAACATTTACTGCAAATAATTACGGTCTATATTAATAAAAGAGCCATAAGGCCCCTGATGATAACCAGCGCAAAGCTTTATTGGTTTTGGAGCGTAAGCTCCAACTATTTACTGAAGTACAGCCATTAGCGGACCACATACCATTACCAAATCACTTTTTGGTAAGCAGAGTTATGAAGCAAAACATCAGAAAGATCGGATGCTTAATACTTTACTCTGGATAATGCACTACAAGTTACCCGCCTGTAGTGCGCTCACAATTCCGCATGGAGCAATAAGGGCGATCCATGAATCCAATATTTGAACCAGCCGTTGCCATCGGGCAACTCAAGCTGCCACCGCAAGACATTGAGCTACTGACTTTTTGCAAAAGTAATAAAGCACCTAAGGTGGAACAGTGGGCACAAGAGTTAAAGCTCACTCAGGTGACGCAAACGAGCATTTCGCTCTATGAGTGCCTTCCAGAAATTAACCACCTTAAAACCGACGCAATCACCCGCTTTGATATGCTCGAGGCTCTATGGAGGGTAACCCAGGAATGCACCAAAGGGCTGGCCAAAGACTTTTTACAGCAACCATTAATATTACCGCCTAGTGCCCAAAAAACGGCGTTGGTTGCTCAGTCATTGCAAAAGTATTTGCTTGATGGCTACACACTTTGCATGCGCGATTTAACAAAACTTAAAAAACTCAAACCACACCAGTTAGATACCCTAATTGCGTGTTTATACCGGGCTTGCCTGTGCATCGATGCCATGTTTTTTCGATGCTACCAACTGTATTCACAAGCACCCACTAACATGTGGCGTCAACTGCACGCGTACTATCAAATAGCAGAGTTTTACGAAGTTGTATCCAGTGCGGTTCCGTCAGAGCTGATTAAAGATACCGGCTTGCGAAATATCCAAGAGGCATACCTGCATGCAATATCACTAGCGAGCATTCGCCCCAATCAATTATCCCAAAACGATATTAATGCGTCCTATGAGGCGTTATTTTACTGGGTAAAGCACATCCAAATACATAGCAGCGGTGAATCCAGCAACGACCCGGTCTTTTTGATCAACTTATCCAACGACCTGGGCCCAGCTCATAAATCGCGCTTTCATTGTGAACAGTTTGACCGAGTACTAGAAATCAACTTTGATGAAGTGGTCAACCAACTCAATAAATTACAACGCGGCCCCTCTGCCCCCATCGCTGAGGCGAGTATTACGCCTCAGGCACCGCCACTGCCGGCCGCCTTGCAAGTACACATCAGCGAATGCTGGCGGCAGTCGCCAGAGCGACTAAAGACGCGTAAGCGCGCGGAGGTACATGCCGATGTGTGCGTCGGCCTGATTGATTCACACCACCAAATTTGTGGAGGCATACCCTTTAGTCAGTTTTTAGACCCCGAAGAATCCACTGACCAACAAGAGTCCTTTCTTTCCGGCGGGTTTGACAGCCTTGTCAACAGCATGTCCAAGCCCAAAGACATAGACGCCGACAAACCCAAAAAGCAACCCGTCGCCCGCGTAACCATTCAAAACGTCAGCGCCGGCGGCTACTGCATAAAATGGCAGGGTGCTTTGGGTAACCGCGTAGAGGCCGGAGAGCTTATAGCCGTAAAAGAGGACAGCCGCCGCAGCTGGAGCCTAGGGGTCATTCGCTGGATACGCAAATTGAAAAACGGCTCCCAACTGGGCGTACAATTGCTCACCACCCAGCCGGTACCCTATGGCGCCTCATTTATGTATGACATGGGCGGCTATTCTGACTACATGCGCGCAATGCACATCCCCGCCCCCACCAGCTCCGAGCTTCCGCCTTGCTTGCTCACCGCCTCGATTCCCTTTCAGGAGGACAGCAGAGTGCGTTTAAAGCAGGAGGATACCGAGGTAGACGTGCGCCTGACCAAATGCGTGCTATCCACCAGCAGAATTCGGCTATTTGCCTTTGAAACCTTAAGCGCAGAAATGTAGCCCCTGGTATCCACAGGGCAAGCCCCGCAACTACTGTGGAAGATTCCCCTTCACCACCTCATAATTGCAACTACACTGAATCAAAGCCCTTTAAAATTAGGGCATTAGCACCTAGAGGGCTAGGACTTCACAGTGGTTTTAAGTACACTGGCCGTTCTGCTCAGCATCGGCCAACTTCCTTAACTGGTGAACTATGGGCCGACCCGTGCAAGCTTCAAACTGAGAACTCATCGGACACGGCCGCCCCCAAACAAGAATTTGTATGACATCTAACCACACCATTCGCTTGCTCATCCTCAACGACTCTCGCGCAGAAGCCGAGCGGCTAATCAGTATGCTGCAAAATTCAGGGCACCCAACGCGTGCGCAGCATGTGGAAAGCGAAGAAGGCTTGGTTAAACTACTGCAAGAACAGTCCTGGGATTTAACCATTGGATTCGACAACACCGAAAACGTGACGCCTGCTACTGCCGTCAAACACATTCGCCGCCTTGGCAAAGACGTGCCCGTAGTATTACTGACTGATGATGAAGGCTCTAAACCCATTGTAGAGGGCATAAAGCTTGGCGCCTGTGACGTGGTCAGGCTTGATGAAGACCAACACCTACTGCAAGTGATCAATCGCGAATTGACTAACCGCAGTAACCGCGGCCAACAGCGTTTTGCAGAACGCCGCGTTAAAGACATTGAACGGCGCAACCAACAGCTACTGGATAGCTCGCGCTTTGGCATCGCGTTTGTACAAGATGGAATGTTTTTGTATGCCAATCAATCCTTCGCCGAAGTGCTAGGCCACCCCACTGCGGACGAAATAGAGTGCATGCCGGTCATCGACACGGTAAGAGAGCAAGATCAAGGTCGCGTAAAAGAGTTTCTGAAAGGCTTTATGCTACGCGGTAGCGATGTAGAGGCCTCTAATATAGAGGTTGGCCTCATCACCGCGGACGAATCTAGCAAGCAGGTAGCCATAGAGATTCGCAAAGCCCAATATGAAGACGAGACATGCATTCAGTTTTTAATTAGGAACACGGGTGTTTCCGGTACTAGCCCTGCCAACAATGAGCAACTGCAAGCACAGCTTCAAAAAATTCGTCATCAAGACTTAGCCACAGGGCTGTTTAATAAAAACTATTTAATTGAACATATTGAAAGCACCGTAGACAAGGCTGTTGCCAGCGGGGGTAACGCCGCACTTATGTGTATTCAAATCAACAATTTTGTTGATGTGGTACAAAACAAAGTCGGGCTTGCTTCAGCCGATATTGTATTGGGCACCATTGCCGAATACGCCAAGACCCAATTAACAGACGGTGAAATACTGTGTCGGTTTAGTGAAGAAAATTTCATGCTGCTGAACAATGCCATTTTGCCCGACCCTGCACTTGAGCGGGCCATCAAATTGGCAGATTCGCTAAGTTCTCACATTATTGATATCGATGGCGCCACTTTGCAATTTATGTTTAAAATTGGCGTTGCCTCAATTAATGAAACCACCAGTAGCTCAGACACCCCAATTACTCAAGCACTGCAAGCCGTTGACGCCCTGAAAAAAGACGCGCAAGGCGACAACCCAGTACTGGCAAAAATCTTTGAGGTAGAAACGCCTAAAGATGGCCACGGCCGCACAACCAAAGAAGTGGCCAAGATGGTGCAACAAGCACTTGACGGCAACCGCTTTAGGCTTTTGTTTCAACCAATACTCAGCTTGCGCGGCTCTGACAAAGAGCACTATGAAGTATTGCTACGAATGATAGACGACGACGGCAATGGCGTTTCGCCAGACGAGTTTTTGGCTGTTGCCGCTGAGATTGGCGCCACCGCCAAAATTGACCGCTGGGTCATTTTAGAGGCCATTAAACTCCTATCCAAACACCGCCAACAAGACAACAATACACGCTTAATTATTAACCTAAGCCGTGAATCTATTAAAGACAACACCCTTCCTCCATGGCTTGGCGTTGCCTTTAAAGCGGCCAAGTTACCACCGAGCGCCATTATCTTTCAAATCAACGAAAGCGTGGCCAATGACCATTTAAACTTAGCCAAGGCCTTCACAGAGCAGGTGTCTGCTCTGGGCTGCGAAATCAGCCTCACGCATTTTGGTTGCACTCTAAACCCGTTTAACGCGCTTCAGCACTTAACCACCCACTTCATTAAAGTGGATGGCTCGTTTACCCGCGAGCTACAAAACGCCAACGGCGAGCCCGCCGCGCTAAATGACTTAGTCACAAAACTGCACGAGCACGAAAAAATCACCATCGTCCCATTTGTTGAAAACGCTGGCATTTTGTCAAAGCTTTGGCAATCTGGTGTGCACTACATTCAAGGGTACTACCTGCAAGGGCCGGCAGAATCCATGGACTATGATTTTGATACCGAAAGTTAACACCACAGCAACAAGTACAACGTGTGCACGCCCATAAAAGCACAATCTATACACCCCCCCCAAACATGGCAACACCTCTGTAACTCAAGCTCATACATTTGGTGATG
>CAYZQH010000121.1:0-9419 GCA_964480055.1 uncultured Cellvibrionaceae bacterium | reverse complement strand
ATGTGCGTGTTTACACCGGTCGTGTTAGAGGATGAAAGGTGAGTTGCCCATTGTCTCAGCGTTTATGAATGGCCACGTGCTTTTGGTAGAAGATAATTTAGTGAATCAAGACGTGGCGCAAGAGCTGCTCTCAGAGTTAGGGCTAACTTGCGAAATAGCTAACAATGGCACAGAGGCCATTGCTTGTTTAAAAAATAAAACCAGCAGTAAGGAGTTTGCTGCAGTATTGATGGATTGCCAAATGCCCAAAATGGATGGGTTTGAGGCGTCTAAAGCGATTCGCGCGGGTAAGGCAGGGCCGTTATGGGAAAGCATCCCCATCATAGCAATCACGGCCAATGCCATGGTGGGCGACAAAGAGCGGTGCCTGGCGGCAGGTATGAATGATTATATTGCTAAGCCCATAGATAGCAGCGTCTTAAAAAACCGGTTATACCACTGGGTTAAAGGCCAGGCCGATGTTAATACCGCGGCCATTACGGCAAAGAAAAAACCTGTGGCAATTTATCAGTGGTTGGGGGTGGAGGCGCTAGAGCTTCTTGATGTTGCTAAAATTCCACCAGCGTTGAATAAACGCCCCGAACGGTATTTAAAACTGTTAACCGTGTTTATTGAAGATAATGAAAACACCGTGCGCAAAATTAAAGCGGCCAGTGAACAAAGCAATACACAGGCGCTAAAACGTATACTCCATACCTTAAAAGGTGCCACTGCTAATTTGGGGGTTATGGGTATTTATAAAGTGTGCAATGAAGCGGAGCAAGCCTTGATTCAACATCAACTGCTAAATAAAGACCAAGTGGCGCAGTTGGAAGAAAGTATTACCGCTATGTGTGACGAGTTATCTCAGTTTGTGCAAAGCAATCACCATTTGGTGACAGGTTAAATGGTTTAGTTAAATGGAGTGGAAGTTTTAGGCCGTGGCCTTCAGCCTCAATGGTTACATCCCTGTAACCATGGCTTGCAAATTATCTAGCGGTTGAGGTGCGCCCAATGGTTCTGGCGGCATTGTTAACAATGTTACAGCGGTCGTGTCCATAGTATTGTGGACTCTGCTGGTTCGGCTGGAGTATCGTCCGCACTGGCACCAATGTCGGTAGGGTCACGCATGTCGGGAATGAAATCGGGCCTAAATGCGTCGGATTCATCGGTTTCCAAAAGCTTTACGTTTAATGAATTATTAAGGTCGTTGGTAGTGGTGCTGTTGGTGGATTGATTAGTGGCGACTACGTGGCCGGTGATAATGGTGGAACCTCCCGTTGTTAGGTGACCGCCGGCTAACACGGAGCCGATGGGCCAACTTGTGTTGCCCAGCGTAATATCTCCGCCTGTATGCACACCAGGCCCATCAGGGTCAATGCCGCCTGCTGCCATGGCAATATTACCAAGTGGTGATGGCGTAAAAATGGCACTAGCGGTGTTGTCACTGCACATATCGGTTGGATAAAAATCATTATATGTATCCCGATAATAATAACTTGGATACGTATGCCCATAATAATAACCTAACCACATGCTGGCTACGAGGTGGCCATTCATTTCACACATTTCACTTTTGCCGCCATAATTGACGGCACGACCTAAAAAGTTGCCCCAAGTGCTAACATCAATGTGGCCAGAGGCAAAAAATGAGGTGTAGGTGTACCACATATTGATCGAGAGGTTGCCCTTAAACCATACTGTGCCCGGTGCCATTGAGCTGGCGCTCACAGTCCATGTATCGGTACTGGTGTCATAGGAAATACAAGAGCTGGCTGTAGCGACGGAACTACCTATGCATACGGGTGGGTAAGTTTCTGTGCTGGGCGTAGCGCATTCGTCTGTGCCATCATTCAGTGTATTACAAATACGAGCATGGTGAGTGCCATAACGGCCGATGTGATATTCCCCATCAGGGATGCCGTTGATATTATTGACGGTCACTTTAGGGTGGCCATCTTTATATTCAAACACATAATTTGCAGCGCTTTTTAGTCTCCATACGTCAACAGTAAATGGGGGGACGACTTCCGGTTGAACTTCAGGCATGAGCGTTACTTGTGTGGTTGGGTCTGCGGCGGTATAAGAGCCACCTGGAAGAACGCATCCGCTGGCTAAGTTTCCTTTTAAACGAATATCCCCAACAAAAGCTCTATACCATTGAAAGCCTGGCGGGCAGTGTAAGTCTGACTCACTGGTGATGTTTCCTGCACGTACTAATACGCTTTCGAGGGTGATGTCACCTACGGCGGCAATATCGCCTTGCATCCATGCATTTAGAGTAAGCTCACCACCAGCCACCGCTGTACCATGGGTGCCAACGTTTATGTCAATATTGGCAAGTGATTCCATTGAAGTGATACCGGATATTCCGTAAGTATCCACAGTAATATCACCATTGGCTTTAAGGGTTGTTGCAGCACTTGAAGGGTGCATAAATATGCGCGCGATGGTTGTGATCATATCTGCGGAGGCGCCGGCTCTCAAATGAACATCACCATTGGATCGAATTCTCTCTACTTTCACACCAAAACCGATATCAACATCGCCCGTAACGCGCAAAACGGATATGGGCTGCAGGCCACCGGCTGCGGTAGTGAAATCTCCTTCAATATTCACGACGGAAGGTACGGAGGCGGGCGTATCAAAGGCAATGGCGCCTGCAGAGCTTACATCATCATAAAAACTCACTGCAGCGGGCGCTTGCGTGACTGTTATTGGTGGCGATGGTGGGGTAAGGGTAACTTGATAAACCACACCGAGCGTTGCAGAAGACTGTGCATTGTCATGAATGTTATAAATATCTGCTGTTACTTGTATGGGGCCGCCTGCAGTACTCTGGGTGGCTTGAATATTTCTTGCCGTTAAGGTCCCTAGAGAGTCACCTGTAAAAGCCATATCCAGCAAAGCGGTGCCGTTTAAACCTAAAATGGTTTGTTCATTTAAAGTAAGTAGATATTGCCGTAGGGCTTCTGCGCCCACCCAAACCCCAGTTTGTGCATGGGTTACGGCGTTGGCGGCCACGTGTTTTTCTTGTGAGTGACGAATAGAGCCGGTCATGGTTAATGCGGTTGCTGTTAGCGCTAGGCCCACTAAAATTACAATGAGCACGGTTGCAATGCCTTGCTGCTGGCGTGGGTATTTGGGGGCGGCTGTTGTTATTATATGGCTATTCATATTAAGGCCCTGTGGTGTTAATGAGGCAATAGGTATAGGTGATATCGTCCACCGCGGCATACATGGCGGCATTGTCAATATTATTGAGCTTGAGCGCACTGGGCACCCGGGCGGTCACGGTATAGCGTGAGGCTGAATTCTGGCTGCCATAAGGCGCGCAGTTTTGTGTGCCCACCGTAAAATCAAACAGCGTGTTGTTGGTGGCGACATAGGTTTGTAACTCTCCCACTAAGGGCCATTGGCCAATAAAATTATTGTCGTCAAGAGTCCAGGTCATACCATTAATTAAATTACCATTTTGGCTACACCCATTGGCAGCGGTGGCCTCAATGGCCCTTAGGATGCGATAAGTGATTCCACCTCGGTCATCTTGGTATTCACGAATACCACGGCAAACCACACCGGTATCATCAATGTAGCGCCACAGTAATTCGATAGAGGCGGGGGTACCGCCGTTTGCGGCTACAGGGTTGGCCACCACATCGTTAATACCGGCACCGACTATGCCAAAGCCCGCTGCCATTACCTCTTTTTGAATGGTGAGCATGGCAGATGAAATATTCCCGTCGTGCACGGCATCCATTTTTGTGTCAGCGGCCACACCCACCAAATTTTTGTACAAGGTGAGGCTGGCTAAAATACACAGCATGGAAACCAGCAGTCCCACCATTAGGGATATAATGGAAATACCGGTTTGATTTTTGTAAAGCAAACAATGGCTCATAAATTAAATTCCATCGTCCCATGACCCGCCAACCACCACGCGGCCACCAAGCAAGTCGTTACTGAGTACGGATAAAACAATTGGCCTGGCTACGGTCACAGCGGGGGCGCCGGCACTGCCAAAGGTTACATCGCTGGTAGTGGTGCAGCCTTGTTGCTCAGCTGGAATATCGGTTGTTGGATTGCTGCCAAATGCTATAGGGAACTTAATTGTTGGCGGGTTATTACAGACATCGATTGTCCCCGTGCGGTGTTGTAATAAGGCGGTTCGCAAACTATTTATGGCAATTTCTTGCAAATACATATTGCGTTGAACCACGGTAGCGCGTGATGATGTATGTACAATGCCCAGGCCAATAATGGCCAGTAGCACCATGCCTATCAGCGCCTCAATTAAAAAATCACCGTTTTGTTTTTTTACGTTATTCATTCAAACTCATTGCTTACTGTAAAAATATATTTAAGTCGTCGACGCCGTTGGCAGTAACTTGTACAGCATCGGTCATTAGGCACCCGCCACAATTGCCTTGTGTTGTAAAATAGCCTTTATTGTCAAAGCATACGCAGCTGACGGCTACGCTGGCGCTTTCTATGGTTACATCCGTATCTAACTGCGTGGACCAGAGCGTATCGCCAGCCCCGGGGGCGGTGCAATTAACAGCGGTATTGCCGCTACCTTGACGCACGGTTAATGTGTTATTGGTAATGCAAATAGCGGATACTGGGTTGTTGGCGGTTGCGCCAATTCTATTCCTGAGTGCGGCCGCCTTGGCATGGCCAACGGCCTGAGTTAATTCTCCGCCGGCGCCGGTGATATCGGCCTCTCTTACCCATAAACCTGAAAGTGGCGCTGCAGCAACAATAAGAATCGCCAACAGTGTAATCACCATCATTAATTCAATAAGCGTTAAACCGCGCTGATGCTTATTCATTACAGCCAGCTTCCATTGCCGTAGGTACAGTTGGTAATGGTTTTGTCGCCATCCTCGGTTAAATTAATTTGGCAGCCGTTGACGCCACCGGCGGTACCCGTTGCTCTTAGGGTGTAGGTGGTGGTGGTTTGGGCGGCGGTTGAAAAACCAAAATCGCCGTCTTCAGAAGCTGGTCGCCAGCCGCTAAATTGCCCCTCTAATAAAGTAGTGGTTGATAAATCTATGGTATTTGCCGGATAGGTTAATCTGCGCTGATAAAAATTTTCAAAATTTAAGCTTAATGCGGTTAAATCTGATTGAGCCGTTTTTATTTTTGCTCGGTTGATATAGTTGCTATACGCGGGCAGGGCAATGGCCGCCAAAATAGCGATAATGGCAACTACTATTAATATTTCGATCAGTGTAAAGCCAATATTTTGACGTTGAGTATTTTTAATCATTTTAATTAGCTGCATATAATTTGGGCTTAAGTTAAAAACTGTTAAGTGCGTCGTTGTCATGAGTATCGTTTTCCGATTCATCTAGTGCAACAGTAGGATGTGGTAGAACGAATAAGTATAGGGCGCTCAATAATTTGGACGTTTGGTTATGGAAGCAGGTACTGCTTTGATTTAAAAGAACATAATTAAATTTGAGATAAATTTTTGACTAAAAATAGGAAGTTTCCAGTATAAATAGTTGGCTAAGCTGATGATTAAGTTATAGATAAGGCCATCTAAGTTTGAAGTTATATATTTTTAATAAAATAATGATATATAAAAGTAATACTGGTTAGTTGGGATAAGAGGGGTTTTGTAAAGATAAAAGGAATAGCCGCCTAATTAATCATTTATTCGGCTAAGTGGCTTTGCTGACACTGCACGGCTGAACTATTCTCTGAATATCTTCGCTGGTATTTCAGCGCCTTAACAGAAGAACAGTAGGAGGGTGCAGTGACCTCTCGTCGTGGTGACATCCTAATATACCTAAAAGACGCAACTCGCGTGAATTGGGCCAATACTTTATTGGCACCCGTCGCAGAGGAGTCAAACTCTACATATATAATTTCTAGTTGGTCCAAACTTAAGGCTGTATTGGCCTCTAGAAAGGTACGAAGTTGTGCTTTATTTGTTTGTGACCAAGAAAACGTAGACCATATTATGGAAGATTTAAGTATGGCGTTTGGCGATAACGCCATGCCTGTGGTCTTTATACAGATGACGCCGGATATAGATTTTTCTAGTTACCGTAAAAGCATACAGTTTGAAGTGCTAGAGGCGCCCTCTGCCTCGCCCATGAAAATGATGGCCGCCATGGAGGCTGCAGAGCGTGTGTACGAGGTGTGCTCTGCAGCAGATCCAACCGCTACGCAAGACCCACTTACCGGGTTGATTAGCCGAGATGTTTTGCTGCACCGCTTAGAGCATTCGTTCACGCGATGTAAGCGGTACGGTGAGCGGTGTACATTATTGTGTATTAATCTAAATCAGCTTACATCGGTGAATGAAAAATACGGCCATGCAGTAGGTGATAAACTACTGGTGGAAATGGCCAGTCGTTTGCGCAATAAATGTCGTAAAACCGACTCGGTTGCGCGGTTAAATGGCGATGAGTTTGTTGTACTTTTAGAAAACGTTGATATGACTGTCGGTCAAACGGTGGCTGCAAAAATTAAGAAGTATCTGTCGGTGCCCTATGATCTAGGCGACGCAAAAATCCATGTGAGTTTATCTGTGGGTATGGCAAGTTACCCTGATACCGCTAAAGATGCTCACGAGTTATTAGCGCAAGTAGGGCAAACACTTACCAAAGCCAAAGATCACGAGGAAATTCACTTAGTGAATGTTACCACCACGGATAAAGACCAGCTATATCGCCGTCAGGTGATTGAAATGGAGCTAGGTAGCGCCATTGAAAACGATGAATTACAACTGGCCTATCAGCCCATTGTGTGTGCAGACACCTTTCAAGTTAAACGTGTGGAAGCCCAAAGCCGTTGGCCAAGGGAGGGTTTAAAAATATCCTCTATAGAGCTGATGGAGGCCATAGATCGTTTAAGCTTAACGGAAGTATTTCATGAGTGGCTGTTTAGTACGGCTTTCAAGCAAATGGAGTTGTGGCAAAATGAGGCCGTTGCCCCGGATATTTGTTTAAATGTTCCAGCCAATTATTGTTACAGTCAAACCATATCGGATGCGGCTTTAAATTATCTCCATAAACACAATGTGGAGCCTAGCCAGGTAGAGCTAGAGATTACGGAGTCCACATTAATGCGCTACCCAGAGCGCAGTGTAAAAGTGCTTTCACATTTACACGCCGAAGGGTTGCGTATTGCAGTGGATGATTTTGGTACGGGTTTTAGCTGTATGTCTTATCTAACCAGCTTACCCATTGATACGTTAAAAATTGATAAAGACTTCTTCTTGGTGCAAAAAAACCAAGTGCGCAATCGCAAAGTGGTGGAGGCCATCACAGCTTTAGGCCACAGCTTGGGGCAAAAAGTAATTGCAGAAGGTGTAGAAACCGAAGTGCAATTGACCATGGCGCGCGATGCTGGCTGTGATTTACTGCAAGGTTTTTACTTTGGTAAGCCCCAACTGGCCAGTACCAATTGGCACAACTATGCGTCACAGTTTGCTCATGTGAGTAACCCTATACGCAAGGTTGGGTAATGTATTTGCCATTGTAGATTAAGGTAGTCAGATAAATAATTTGAATGCCGAATAACGCAACATGTTTGATAGCCCATTTGTAAAGCAACCGCCAAAAAGCTCCTAGATTTTTTAGGGGCTTTTTTTGTGCTAGGGTTGTTTTTTTAAGGTGGGTTGAGACGTTATGCAACAGGTTGTGTTAAGTGTTTTATTGATGGCAGGCGGCTGGCTGGTTGCAAATAACGCCGTTGCCGTGCAATTACATATGATAGGCGACTCCACTATGGCAGTGAAGGTTGCACAGCGCTACCCCGAAACAGGGTGGGGGCAGCCTTTAGGTGTACTGGCAACAAAGCAAATACGCGTTAACAATTACGCCGTTAATGGCCGTAGCTCCAAAAGCTTTATTGATGAGCAGCGCTGGCAAAAGGTAAAGGCGGCGTTTAAGCCCGGGGATTATTTAGTGGTTCAGTTTGGCCACAATGATGCAAAGCATAAAGACCCTAAACGGTTTACCCGGCCATTTGAAGAATATACCCAAAATTTAACTCGGTTTGTTGTTGAAGCAAACAAGGCAAATGTGCAGCCAATACTGGTCACCAGTATTGTGCGTCGTAAATTTGATGAAAGTGGCGTGCTAATAGATACACACAAAGAGTACCTGATAGCGGTAAGGCAATTGGCCAAGTCTTTAAATGTACCCTTAGTAGATTTGGAGCAGCTGACACGGGGTTTGGTTGTTTCAGCTGGTGTGAGCGCCTCAAAAGCGTATTTTTTGCATGGCGCGCCCGGTCAGTTGCGCAATTACCCCGATGGCGTCAAAGATAACTCGCACCTTTCAGACCATGGCGCTTTGATGACGGCGCGTTTGTTTGTACGGGGGCTTAAGCAGACAGGTTCACCGTTGGCGCAGTACTTTTAGGCGGGCGTTTTTGAGTTGCCCCGCCCTTACAAGTTAGCTTGCTAGCTCGTGTAAATGCTGAGTGCCCTCCCAGTGCTCACCGGGCTCTAGGCGCGTGGCACTATCGATGTTGGCCGCTTCCACGCAGAGCATGCTGGGGTATTCGTTATTGGCTAAATCCGAAATGGCTTTTGCACCTTTCTCGCCAGGGTTCCAAATCACGGCGTCGGTAAAACCTGGTTGGGTAATTTGCAAGGTGCGTTCTTGATCGACCAACTTTAACGCGCCGTTTATATCAAACATCACGCGGTCGATGGCCCCACTCAAGTGTAACGCGCTGTGAGTGTAGGTTTTGCGTTCGGTAAAGGGGGTGCCGTTGTCCCAGTAGGCGGTGTTGTCTAACCCATCAATGGAGGTTTTAGACAGTTCTTCAATGGCAAAATAAGTGTGCAAAGCGCTATTAAACTCAAATGCGCTTTGCCCGGTATTGATAATGCTAAGCGTCATACTGAGCTTGGTGTCGGTCAAAACCAATTTAAAGCGCGCTTCAAAATCATGCGGCCATAGGGCTTTGGTTTGGTCATTGCTGGTTACTTTAAGCGCACATTCACAGCCGTTATGGGTTTGAGTGGGTTTTTGAGTCAGAGCCCATTGAGTGTTGCGCAAAAAACCATGCTTAGGCCCAGACCCCATGGTATTAAATTGTGGGAACACAATGGGCACGCCGCCGCGTATGGCTTTACCTTCTTCGAATACGGCGGCGGTAGAGGTAAATATCCAAGGTTTTTTACGGGTGGTGTGCCAGGCACAAACATGCGCACCGTGCTCTAAAACGGACGCTTTGGCGCCCGCTGGGGTGGTTAATTCGATGGTGGGCCAGGGGATATTCATAGTGTGCGTTCTCATATCAATCAGTCGGTGTGCTGAACGTTAGCTACTTGCAAACGCCATTAAAGCAATGGCACTTAGGGCAATAATCTCGATAGGGATGCCCTGCAACCAAGGCCAAGCAAAATATCCGGCGCCCATAATGGCCAATACGCCAATGCGGCGGCGCTGGCGGGCGCGTTTTTTATC
>CAYZQH010000120.1:0-9424 GCA_964480055.1 uncultured Cellvibrionaceae bacterium | reverse complement strand
GGCGGCAATTAATATTGGAGCCAAATACAGTCTTAAGGCCAGAGGCCCTAAAAAATTTAGATGGTTGATTACTGATAAAAAAACTCGATAAAGACGCACTAAAAGCACATTCAGCCCTTGCTTTAGAAATTAAAAGTATTGGTTTGCGTTCGCAAATTCCGGTCGACGGCGTATTGCTAAAAGACTTTAAAAACGAATATATTGTAGGGCTTATTGCCAACGCCTGTTGCAGGATGAATACAAGTTACAGCTTGCCTGCAAATACCACTTGCTGAGTTAGCAGGTTTTGAATAATGGGCGTGGCAAACTGGAACAGTTGGTCGTCATCTGTATGCCCAATAAGACGTGCCAGCTCATTGGTTGTTACAGGCAGAGGCGCAATTTTTAATAAAGCAAGCTCTAGCAACGCACAGGTTAGCTCATTGGACTCCATAAAATGTACTTTGTGATTACTGGTGCGATAAACCAACAAGTGCGTAGTCACAGGCTTTCTTGGGCGGTAGTTGGCTGCAATTTTATGCACAGGCCAGTCATAGGCTAAAATTTGCAGGGTGGGGTTAACCCTTAATGGGGTATCTTTAGGCTGGTATTGTGCTACTTGGCAAGTCACGGTGGGGACTACGTGCGGCTCGGTCTGTACATGAAGTTCTACCCATTCGTAATGGGTAAGCTCAGCTAGCCAGCGCGGAATATATTTGGGGGCCTGCGCACTCATCAAATAGTCCACAAACTCTTTAGGAATTTTCCCAAAGTAAGGCGTGTGTGCTGGCCAATCGCGGTAAAAGTGGCGGCATAGGCGCCTCCAAGTGGTTGCCGCAATGACTGTTTTGGCAACCGGAAAGCATTGGTCAATAAAACCACAGACATTATTGAACAATAACTCTTCGTAAACTTGGCTTTGTCTTTTGGGTATGCCTGCTGGGCGTTTTCGCTGGCCGGGGGCCCTTAAGTATTCTGCGTAGGAGTTTTGAAAATCCGTAATGGATTTGGGCGCTTGAGTCATGGGCGCGCCTCAATAGTGTTGGCCTTTGATCGGTTGCCTTGGTTTGTTGCCGCTTGCAACGCTGCTATTTTTTTTACCTCGTCGGCTAGTGTACTAAAATCTGGGAAGTTAAAGTCACGCTCTAAACACGTGCCAATTTGATGGGTACGCTCGCCAAGCCATGCGTAGGTTTGTTCCAGTAAACGCCAAACTGGCGGAATCACTTCAGCCCCGTGTGTATCTACAATCCAACCGTCGGCTTCAACATAATGACCGGCCATATGTAAATACCCTACGTGCTTTGGGTTTATAGCGGCTAAATAATCGTGGGGCGAGTAATTTAGATTTTGGCTGTTAACGTACAAGTTGTTCACGTCTAAATGTAAAAAACAGCCTGATAGCTCAATGACACGGTTGATGTAATCCGCCTCTGTCATAGTGCTTTGTGGTGGCCTTATATAATAAGAGGCGTTCTCTAGCCCTATTTGACGGCCCAGGATATCTTGCGCGCGTTTTACGCGCTCGGCCACCCAATGTGCGCTCTCTTCAGTAAACGGCACAGGTAAAAGGTCGTAAAGCTGCCCCTGGTTGGCACACCAAGATAAGTGCTCGGTATAGAGAGTAATACCGTGGGTGTCCATAAATTGACGAATATCTTTCAGTAAGCGCTCGTCTAAAGGGTCAGCACCGCCAATTGAAAGCGATAGCCCATGACATGCAAAAGCAAAGCGTTCTGTAAAATGTCGTAATTGTTGCTCAAACTTGCCGCCCAAGTTAATCCAGTTTTCAGGGGCCAGTTCAAAAAAGTCGATATGGGATAAATCGTTCTCGTGGTAGTCCTGTAGTAGCTCTCTGCGAAACCCTAATCCGGCCCCTTGAATATGTTTAGACATGGCAAAGGCTCAATAAATGTGGCGTAACTGCTCGTAGAGCTATGTAAGGTGAGTGGAATACCTAGTGGAGTAGGCATAAAAGCAATGCAGGCCCCGTGGGGGCCTGCGGGCAAAATTATGCACTACCTCCGCATTTGCCTTCACCACATTTGGCTTCTTTGTCTTTTTCACCGCCACACTTACCTTCGCCGCATTTGGCTTCCTTGTCTTTGTCGCCGCCACACTTACCTTCACCACATTTGGCTTCTTTGTCTTTGCCGCCGCACTTACCTTCACCGCATTTACCCTCGGCGCCTTTGTGGCCGTCAGCCAGCTGGTAGCCGCTGCTTAAGCCTTCGGCGTTAAAAGGGTTAGTTTCTGCCGTTGCCGTGGCGGCACTTAAAGCCATGGCAGAGCTGATAGTTAATGACGCTAAAACACTTTTTTTCATGGGGTTTTCCTCGAAGGGTTTGGTTTTCATTCCTAAATTTCAGGCTGTGCAAAGCACAAACCTGGCGTAATCTTCGGCGAGGCTTATCCTCGCACAGTTACTGATGAGACGCATCAAGTTTGCATTTGTTTCAGAATATTACAAATTTTTTATGCTGCAGGGTGTAAGAATTTGGCGTTTATACAACTAACCCCCCTTTAAGTGCACTTAACCAAAACATAACCGGGGGATTATGAACACAAGCTTAATCTTGGCGGTTATTAGTGCTCGCAGATGCGCGAAAAACCTATCTTGCGTCCAATTATGCGCGCTCAAGGTATGATTCGGGCCATATCTTATACCCGATCATACACCGGTCATTGTAGGCTGGGTTAACAACGGACCAATCGGCCAGAACCTAAAGCCCTCAAAGCACCACTTGAGACTTAGCTCACAGATTTATTGGGTACAAGCAATGGGTGGTTGTTGATTACCCTATAAGGGAAACGAATATTGCCTCGGATATGGCGCATAACGTGCAATCCCCAGGTGCTGCCAGGCGATTTTATGCGAATGCTTTGTCACAAAGTGCCGCGGGTGGACAGTTTTCTAATTGATCAATATTTGTGAAGGCTGTGACGACTTCAGACTCGGTCGTAAGAACGAATTGAGAAAAATACTTTTTAAAATCAAACCACGGTTTTTTCGGAACTTTATGTGGTTTTAAGCGGCATTGTCACGCACCAAAATTTTATGCCTCTCGGGAGTAAACTTAGCTCTATTAGGTGTGAGGTTTTTTTGCAAGTATAACTGCGCGCTTGGGCGCAGGGTGGCCCTCCGCAGTTTTACTGGGGTCTTCTGGGGCGAGAAAGTCCGAAAGCGATTGAAATTGCATCCAATCTGTTGCGCGTTGCTCGTCAGTGGTGGTGGTGTTTTTATCGACGGTTTTTACAGCTTCAAACCCCACTTTGCGCATCCAGCTTTCTAGAGTTAATAGGGATGGTAAAAACCATACGTTGTTCATCATGGCATAGCGGCCCTCGGGTACCAAGGTGGCGCCAAGCGGGCCGTCAATCACTAGGGTTTCTAAAACCAATTCGCCACCGGGACGCAAGGTGTCTTTTAGTTCGCGTAGGTGATCCAGTGGTGAGCGGCGGTGGTACAGCACGCCCATAGAAAACGTAGTGTCAAAAGCCCCTAAGTTTACGGGCAAGGCTTCTATGCCAACGGGCAAAACATCTACGCTTATATCCGCTAGATATTTTTTGAGCATATAAAACTGCACCACAAAACGTGGGGACGGGTCTATACCCACTGCGCGTTTTGCGCCTTCGCCTGCCATGCGCAGGCAATGGTAACCGTTACCGCAGCCCACATCCAAAATGGTTTTGTCTTTTAATGGCGATAAGTGAGGTAGCACTCTGTCCCACTTCCAGTCGCTTCGCCACTCGGTATTGATAGCAATATCAAAAATATTAAAAGGGCCTTTGCGCCAAGGAATGAGCTTTCTTAATACGTTGTCTAGCTGTGACAATTGTTCTGTGCTGGCGTCAGATGCTTTGCCTACCGTAACACTGTTTTTAAGGTCAATAATACTTGGGGTAATATCCGGTAGCGCATTGAGCGCGTGATACCAACTGGGTAAGTCACCATAGCGTTTGGTGCATAGGCCCATTTGGCAAAGGCCGGGTAAGGTTTGAGTCAGTGCTTTAAGCTTGGTATTGGAAATAGCGTTAAAAAAATGGTCGTAACTAATCATTTAAAAAACCAGTGGGTAATATCTGAATAGGGTGGTTTTAACCCGTAGTTATCTTGAAGCATCATTCATGGCGTTTCGCGGTATAGCAATATAAAAAACGGGTGCCTTTGGCGGAGTGCTTACTAGCGTGTGGCAATTATGGAGGCAAAATTAAAGCACTGAAACCACGGCTCGGCTTTTGTAAACCCAGCGTTTAAAAGCCGGGACTTATGGGCAGCTAAGGTTTCTGGCAGAAGCACGTTCTCTAGTGCTGCGCGTTTTTGTGCTATTTCTAAGTCGCTGTAACCGTTGGTACGCTTAAAGTGATGATGTAAATCTATTTGTAATTGGTTGTAGTCTACATCTTCAAAGGTGATTTTCTCTGAGAGAATAAGTACGCCGCCCGGCGCCATACTTTTTGCAATGTTGGTAAGCAGTGCTTCGCGCTCTTTGATGGGAATAAACTGAAGCGTGAAATTAAGAACACAAACTGAGGCATTGGCCAGTTGAGTGTCTTGAATGTTCTCGCAGTGTAACTGGACGGGCGTTTCGCCTGAGTCTGCATCAATGACCGCCTTGCACTGGTCAATCATGGCTTGAGAGTTATCTACCGCGTGGATGGTTACATCGGCGCACGGGATTCTATGGCGCATGGACAATGTAGAGGCACCTAAAGAGCAGCCCAAGTCATAGACGTTGGTATTGGGCTTGGCGAAGCGCTCGGCTATCTGCCCGACCATATGAATGATGGTGGCGTAGCCGGGGACGGATCGCTTGATCATGTCGGGGAATACCGCCACCACAGATTCGTCAAAGCCAAAACCCGATATTGCGTCGCGGGCGCTGGCGTAGAGCGTATCTGGCTTTTGCGCCTCGGGTACGCAAGGGGGAGATTTTGACATAGCTACAGCGTGTTTTATGACTTTGACGGCATTTTAAGAGCGTGCCGCCATAAACGCCAGGGCTCTATTTTACTTCGACTTGTATACCTTTTTGATCTATTTTACGCAATGATTTTAAAAAACATTATATAAAACAATGCTTTAGCGTAGATTTGTGAGTGCCTAATGACCTTGTTAAGTGGGTGCGTCAGCGCAGTAAAAAATGGCTACACTCAATAGTAGGGCCGTAATTCCGTTAATGCCGACATAATAGGACAGTGCATGAGCGACATAGACTATCGAAGGTTGCGAATACTTGTTGCTGATGACTTCAGTAATTTTCGCACGACAGTTAGCGATATGTTGACAAAGCTAGGTGCTACGCACGTGGATACTGCGTCCTCGGGTGCTGGGGTGCTGGAAGCCTGCGTAAAAAATAGCTATGACGTTATCCTGTGTGATTACGACCTTGGGGTGGGTAAAAACGGCCAACAGGTGCTAGAAGAGTTGCGTTTTAAGAACATTATTACGCACCGTACGCTGTTTATCATAGTGTCTGCCGATGCCGCTAAAGACATAGTAATGGCGGCCTATGATTGCGAACCCGATGACTACTTGATGAAGCCTATTACAGGCAAAATGCTACAAGCGCGAATGAAAAGGCAGCTTGCTGTTAAAGCGATACTCAGCCCAGCCTACAAAGCGCTTGAACAAGGGGATTTAGAAAGCGCATCACATTTACTGACAGAGCTTTCTCTTGCTGCGGGGCGTCATGCCATTTGTGCTCAAAAGCTACTCGGGCAGGTGTTTATTGAGCGTGGTGAATACAACAAGGCCGAAAAACTGTATAGAAAGGCGCAGGCAGAGCGCCCGATTGACTGGGCGCGCCTAGGGTTGGCCAAGGTTCAGCAGTTGCGTGGCGAGCACGATGCCGCTAATGCTGCGCTAGAGTCTTTGGTTAATGAAAACCCACTGTACTTACCTGCCTATGACGCAATGGCCGAAAACTGGGCGCAAAAGGGCGAAGGAACTAACCTACAAAAAGCCGTTCAAACGTCGGTGAAGATTTCGCCTAAGTCCATTTTACGTCAAAAACGTTTGGCGGAGGTGGCCGAGGATAACGGTGATTTTATGATCGCAATAGAGGCATTGCGATCAACTGTGCAATTGGGCGAATCCTCATGCCATTCAAGCCCAGAAGATAACCTTAATTTTGCACGTGTAGCGGCCTCTACCATAGAAAAGACCATCGCACCGCCAGAGCCGTTATCCCAAGAGGCTATTGATATTGTGGGTTTAGCGCGTACGCGGTTCTCTTTAACGCACGAGCAGTCCTCAAGGGCTGATTTGCTGGAGGGCCGGGCTCACGTATTGGCCGGTGCCCATGATCGCGGCCGTGCATTGATTGAAGCTGTTGAAGAGCATAACCAGAGCAGTAGCGAAGGCAGTTTGGAGTTTAAAATTGAGCGCATCCGAGCGTTACAAACACTTGGGGATGATGGCGCAGCACAAGCGCTAATTGACCAAGTACTGAGTGAATATGAATTTGATCAGGCCGCGTTGCAGAAAATCGATGCGCTCGTAGATGAGCCTGTGAGTGAGACTAATCGTGCGTTTGTTGCAGAAATTAACCGCGAAGGCATAGATCTGTATAATCACGGCCAATTTGATAATGCAGTGGCGTGTTTTTCAAAAGCGCGGCGCTTATTTCCAAAGCATGTGGGTATCCAGCTAAATATTGTTCAAGCATTAGTGGGTAAATTAAATGATGGGGATGCTTCTGTAATTGAGGATACACAAGCCGCCCTCCACGCTGTGAGTGAGCAGTTAAGCGAAGACCACGTGCAATACAAACGGTTTGTTAAGTTGCAGGACATGGCCCAGGCAGCGGGCGCAAACCCTTAGGACATAATAATGACAAAATCCGATTCCAGCGTAGACTTTTCTTTGGTTTTGGCTTCGAGTGTTCACGATATGAAAAATTCTATCGGAATGCTAATTGCCTCTTTAGAAAATTATATCGACGAACATCCAGCGCAAGACGACTTCCAAAAAAAGCACTTCAACACTTTGCATTATGAAGCATCGCGTGTAAATGCAGAATTGGTTCAGTTACTTACCATATACAGAATGGAGAACGACCATTTACCTTTGCGGTTAGATCAACACTATGTAAGTGACGTGCTAGAAGATCAGGTGGTGCGAAATCACTCATTGATTGAAAATCGTGGCATTCAGCTCGCGTTGGAATGTGACGACAGCTTAAACTGGGTTTTTGACGCAGATTTGGTGGGCAGTGTTGTACAAAACGTTATTGTGAACTGCTCGCGTTACACTCGTGAACAACTGCTAGTGCGAGCCACCAAAGAGGATGACATGCTGTGTATTACGATAGCTGATGACGGTACGGGCTATCCGCCCAATATGTTAAAGAAGCCACAAATGTTGGTGGATGAGGCCGAGGTAAGTCACGGTAAAACGCACCTTGGGTTGTATTTTGCCGATGAAATAGCGGGTTTACACAAGCAAAAAAATCGCAAAGGCTACATTAAGTTAGAAAATGGCACGCCTTTAGCCGGTGGCTGTTTTAAAATGTACATTCCCTAAGGCCCTAACCAGGAATTATTCAAAAGCGACATAAATGACGTTACACACAGCCGGTGAATAGTCTCGTCTTTTACCGTTAGTTAGCCATTAAATACTTGCGTGAATTATATTGGTGTGGCGTGGTTTACGGCTCAGCGGTGCGCTCCTGCGGTAAGCGGTGGTTCGGTTGAGTGATAGGGCTTTGGGGCTGCTCAACTGGCAAAGTGATGGAAAAATGCGTGCCTTTCCCTTCTTCAGATTCCACGTCAATGGCCCCTTGGTGGTGGTCGCTTACAATAAAATATGAAACTGAAAGCCCAAGCCCAGTACCGCTTCCAACTTCCTTTGTGGTAAAGAAGGGTTCAAAAATGTGCTTTAAAACGGCTTCGGGCATACCCGGCCCATTGTCGGAAACTTCTAGTGTCACAGTGTTGTTAGAGTGAGTAATGCGCACATTAATGGCGGGGTTCTGGATGGCGGGTTCTGCATAGTGAATGGCTTGTGCTGCGTTAAGCAACAAGTTTAAAAGCACCTGCTGAATCTCTGACGCCGAGCAAGCCACGCGAGGCAGGTCATTGGCATAGTCGCGAATCACAAATGGCATCTTGATGTGTTTATCGCTTTTTAAGCCAATGGTATTGGCAGCAAGCTCTAGGCTTTTGTTCATTAGCACGGCCATGTCTTGGCGCTCAAACTTAGACCGATAAGCGTGAGAGAATTCCAGCATTGTTTGTACAATTGTGGCAGCACGCTCGCCGGCATTATGTGCTTGTTGAAGCAAGTCAGGAATGTCCCTGTTCTCCAAATAGCGTTGTAACGCTGAAAAGTCTAAATCGCACGTGTTGGCATGTTTAATGTTGGTATCTAATTTATGTGTTAAGCGCCGCTCTATTGTTTGGGTGTTGCTGAGTATTGCCGCCAGAGGGTTGTTTATCTCATGGGCCAATCCTGCAGCCATTTTGCCTAAGCTAAACATTTTTTCATTTTGAATCATTGAGCGCTCTATGCGTACGCGCAATGTTACGTCCTGTATAAGAATAACCGCCCCAGAGCTGGCAGGTGAGGCCAGAGGTTGAATCACTAAATCCCAATAGGTCATTTCTATGCCGTCCCCTTTAGGGATGGCTTCTTGCTTATAGGCTGCACCGCTTTTGATCGTGTGCTGAATTTGTTCTAGCGGAATGGAGATAAGCTGAAAAACCTGATGAATGTGTTGCCCCTCGGCTTCACTGGGCGCAACGGCGGTGGCTTGGAAGGCGCCGTCGTTCCAGTGGACTACTTCGCCATCTTCAGTGAGGCCGATGACGATGCTGGGGATAGAGTTGATTAAGCTTTTGAGATATTCCTGAGCCTCGGTTAGAAGATCCCCGGTGTTTTCATGGCGGGCAATCTCTCTGCGTAATTGAAACTGGGTTTTTTCAAGTGTTACGTCCTGAGTGGGTGGCACCTCTCGCGAAGATCGCAGCCGCATAACGAGTAATGCGGCTGCTTGTGTAAGTATGACTGCGCTAACAATGATCTTGGCCCAAATTTCACTGTTGGTAGAGCCTTCGGCAAAAGTAAGTGGTGCCGCGTGAAGCGGGACGGCGAGCACTATAAATAAAACAAATGCGATGAGGTGCTTTACTTTATTGCAAGCCAGCAGGCAAGGGTGACTGTAGGCGAGGAGGGGGCTTGCAAGCGCACATGCAATGAGCGGTGGCGATGGCGCCATTTGCGATTTAACTGGTGCGTAATAACACTGTCTCTGGCAAGTGGCGCGCGGTTGTTTTTTATGCGTTTTGTGTGTGTGGTTCAAGCCTTAAAATCCAACTTTAGTAACAACGTAAAAGTTTAATAAGTCGTTGACAGTAAAAGAGTTTAATGTAAAATGCGCGCCTCCATTGGGTGGTTAGCTCAGTTGGTAGAGCGGCGCCCTTACAAGGCGTAGGTCAC
>CAYZQH010000119.1:0-9565 GCA_964480055.1 uncultured Cellvibrionaceae bacterium | reverse complement strand
CTGTTTAACCTGCTCAATATAGCTCACTACATGGTCGTCAACAGGTGGTTGTGGCGACGCATCTGCAGGCGCATCCACTTCAGCTTTTTGAATGTCCACACGTACTAGATTCAAAGCGTAAGAGGCTATTTCCGATTCGTCATGATCCAGCTCTAGGGCCATTTCAAATGCACGACCAATATCCCCGTCAAAAAATGCGGCGGATAAAGACTGAACATCTTCTAACAGTTCGCCTATGGCTTTTAGTTCACCTTCGTCCAAATCGCCGGCTACTTCATAGTTAAACTGGTGGCTGGCCATACCTGCCAGCACTTGTCCCCCTGCCCCATTGCGCCCAACATTGGCTTCTTTGGCTTCAAACCGAATGGTTACAGCATCGCCATCTTGGGTTTTTAGCTCGAAGCTAAAAGAGCGGGCGCTGGCAGCTGACACTTGACTGCTCTCTGATGATTTCGACTTCCCTAGGTGCGCATAGGTCTCTTCCATTTTTGCCATAGACTGTGAAAAGCTTTGGATAATTTGCGTATCCAGTGGGGCACTCTCAGGGGCTACGGGAGCGGGAGTGCTAGCGCCAGTAGCCTCCGGCGTAGTTACTTCTTCTGGTTTTGGCGCTACCGTCAAATCTACCATGTCATTGGGGCGTGTTGGTGGCTCTACGCCCATGGCTTCGGCCATTTTATCTATTTCCGTCAACACTTGCGTACGCGTTTCACCGATGGCGGCAACTACCTCATCGCTTAATAGGCCACTGTCTTTAAGTTGACTGTAAGCTTCGTTAAACCCTTGCAAAAACCCATCAAGCCCGGCCTGTAATCGACTTTGCTGCTGCTCTTGCGTAGCGCCGTCCGCCACATCCCTTTGCAGCTGTAATTGAATAAAACTCACAATACTCTTGGCATAGGGGTTTAGGTTGGCGTCTTCATTCTTAACCGCTTGGTATGCCTCTACGCCGCTGACATTACCTGAGTTACTGGAGCCCGTCCCCCCGCCTAATGTTACGGTCTCTGAAACGCTCACCTGCTTGTGCTTAGTCTGCTCGTGGTTATCGCTTTGAGCGTTGTCTTTGCCCACACTTTCCTTAGAAACCGATGTTTTTTGCCATGAACTAACACTGAGGCCTGTGTGTATATGTACCATGGTGAACGCTCCTCCCGCTATAGCGGTAACTCTCAACTTTTTGATTGACTCACCCATAGGGCTTAACGGCTGGCGCGCAAAAAAGTTGAATACCGTTTATGTCTAAAACTTGAACGTTACTCAGTTAATGCGCATAAGGCCGGGTGAGTCACACAGAAATTTGCAGGCTTTATGCTATTCTTCTGCTGCGCAAAAACCATCTAGCGCTCAGTTTTTACTAGGAAAGCGAATGCCCCTTATTCAATACGGCCAATGCACAGACGTAGGCCTATCACGCTCCAACAACGAAGATTCCGTGCTCAGCATACCGGGGTTGGGGTTATGGGCCGTTGCAGATGGAATGGGCGGGCACGAGGCCGGTGAAGTAGCCAGTAAAATTGCCAACCAAACGCTAGAGCAGCAAGTCGCCCAAGGCGCGGGCCTTGCTCACGCTATATTGACATCCCATCAAAGTATTCTTAGCGCAGTTGATCACGGCCAAGGTAAGTTCGGTATGGGCAGTACGTTGGTTGCACTTTCGTGCACTGGCTACTATTACAAAATTGGCTGGGTTGGAGATAGCCGCGCCTACTTACTGCGACAAAAGCAACCGCTAAAACAGCTGTCCGTAGACCACTCTTACGTCCAAGGGTTGTATCAACAAGGGCTTATTAGCAAAGAGGACATGGCTACACACCCGGATAGAAACATCATTACCCAGTGCTTGGGGTCTACGGAACATGATCAAATAGTAGTGGATACACTGCAGCAACCGTGGCAAGCCAATGACCGGCTACTACTGTGTAGCGATGGGCTTAACGATTACGTAGAGCACAGTAAAATAGAAGCCGCCCTGCGCACGCACTCAAACCCACAAGACGCGGTCAAGGCGTTAATTGAGCTGGCGTTAGACGCTGGCGGAAAAGATAATATATCGGTGATTGTGGTGGATGCACCCATACAGCTTAAACCAGGCCTGCACGGTGTAGTTCAGCGGCTTTTCAACTTCAAACGCCCCAAATAAAACCAAGTAGTTCTTACCCGCTTTAAAGCACAATTCCACGGTGAAAACCCGTCAAACACTGCCAGTAGCGCAAGCAAAATTACCGGTCAGATATGCCGCCCAGCAAGCCAATAGTTCAGATCATTGGTCTCGCCCAAAATAATCGAGTCAGTTGTCACAAACTGATCTACACCTACCTCCAACATTTTTCGTTGAATACTTGGCTCTCCTACGGCAATTATGGGCAACAAGTTCTCCGCATCATTGAGTTTTTCTTGTTCACGCACGGCCTTTACTGCCTCTAGCGCATGCTTTTGAGCATGCTCAATAACCACCAACTTAATTGGGTGCGCACGCATCATTTTTGGGATGTGCTTAATGTCATCCGCACGATGAATACACATCACTTCAGACTCGTAAACTTTGTTACTGCTAGATTTTTTATCCAGAGCCACCCATAGTACATCGTGTGGCGCAGTGGGTTTAGCATCGCTCTTGCCCGGTATGTCATCTGTAAATACTTCGTTGGCAGCCATTTCAAATTCATACAACCCAGAAGGTTTTTGCACATAGTGAATACAAGGGGATGCGTTAATTAGCCTATCTTGAAAATATTTTTTTCCTCTGGTAGAGCACACCACCAATTGATGGGTATATTTCAGCTCATTGTGGCTGAGTAATTCATTAGCAAAATCAGAGGCATCTTCTCGACCAACAGCCGCCTCATACACCACAGTTAACGCCGCATTGCCTTTATTAATGGTTTGCAATAATTCTGAAGAGGCTTTGTTAAAATCCTTCAGGGTTTGAACACTAAACCCCAATGTATCCAACTCTTGACGCTTATGATCTACCCATCGAGCATTTTGATGAATCAGTAACAACGGTTTATTTTTATAGGCCACTCGGTGGTAATCCAACCTGGGGTTGAGCTCCGCCACCTTCATGCGTAAACGGACACTCAGGCTTTTACCGCCAGAATGAGCGGCGTCAGTACTTTCAATGCTTCCCCCTAGGGCTTCTGCCCAGCCCTTTGCGGTGGCCAGGGGTAAGCTGGGCTCTAATACAAATGCCGCTTGTTCGCTAAAGAATTTACGTTTAGCACTGCGGCTTTGACATGCCAGAGTAATCAGCAACTGACCCGAGCTTTCATATTCGCGGGTAAATTCCATTTCAACAAATATTGTACCCTCAGAAAGCTGTAGCACTGCTTCGGAAAGTACCGTGTCTACCAACCGACCTAAAACTTGTACGTCACCCAACAAGCGCGGGGGCATGGCCGGTGAAATGGCAGTTTCAATTTCTACTTGCCTCGCTTCGGCCACTTCCTGGTGTTGCCTCACCACATACTGAAGCCAGTGCCGAATATTAAAAATACGGGGTTTTAATTCGTAATCTTTTCGGACAATTTGGTTAAAATCTTCAATACTTTTTTGAATACTATCAAGCGCATCCGACGTCTCAGAATTTTTTGCAAGCGCCACCTGCTGCTCCAAAAGCTCTAAATATTCGTTACTCAATTGTGCAGAGGCTTGAGAATCACGCTTTTCTTCTTCTAAATATTCAGTTTTACGCTTTAACGTGTCATTGGCTTCTAGGTGATCCCAGTAGGTGGTGGCCATCAATTCGCTATGATGACCAAGAATCCAGTAAAACATCAACAAAATGGCACAATAAAAATACCCCAGAATATCACCAATAAATAACGTGCTTATCGCCGCAGGAACCAACCCGATTGTCTGATAAATACCTAAAAATTTGCGGTAAGGTGAAAACGCATGCGCGGTTGTTGAAAAAAACACCACGGTATACAACCACATCAATGGCGCATGCTCTTTCATCTCTAAGACCAGCGTCACGCTCACCATTATCACGCACCACCAGCAAGCACCTAATAAAGTGGCCCAAAAGTATTTATTGCGCCAAGCCATAGGGCCGCGTGGGTAAACGCTCTCCACACGAAACAAAAAGTACCCACGGATAATAGTGCTGAGCAAAAGGCCCACAGATAGCACAGCGGCTAAGGTTGGCTGTGTGGAAACAAATGTCTCACTGGTGACCAGACATAAGAGAAAGATAAAAAAGTTGGAAATAAGGCCACGACGGCCGTATTTGGCCATACGCAAATCGGTATCGCGCAGAACTTGGCGGTTCTTTTGTATTTTGGTTTTTGGTTCAAAGAATTTTATCATTCACACGCTCTAAAGACTGCATTAAGGGCTCCCTTCCCTCAAAAACATGCGCCGTAGCTGCATAGGCCAGATGCAGTAAAGTGCGCAGATTCTACCCAAATTCAAAGTAATTGCCCACCGCCGAGATGCCGACTAGGCTCGTATCCTAGAACGTCATCGATAGGGTCACAGTAGCGGTATTCCATATATAGGGCTAGCGCCCACCCAAAAGCGTTCGCTTCTGAGTGAGCACTGGCTATAAACCCGTGCAATAAATTACAGCTTTTGCGTAAGCTCTGGCACCACGTCAAAAAGGTCCGCCACTATCCCGTAATCGGCCACCTGAAATATGGGGGCATCTTCATCCGTGTTTACCGCCACAATCACTTTTGACTCTTTCATGCCCGCCAGATGCTGTATGGCGCCAGATATACCCAAAGCAATATATAGGTCGGGCGCAACAATTTTGCCAGTTTGCCCCACCTGCATGTCATTCGGCACAAACCCGGCGTCTACCGCGGCCCTAGAGGCTCCCACCGCGGCGCCGAGCTTATCGGCCAGCTGATACAACAACTCAAAATTTTCACCGCTTTGCACACCGCGCCCACCAGAGATAACCACACTGGCGGCGGTCAGCTCTGGTCGGTCAGATTTGGCAAGTTCTTCACTCACAAATTCCGAAACACCCACAGCATCTAGTGCGGCCAAGTCTTCTACAATGCCATTGCCACCATCATTGGCGGCGGTGTCAAACGCTGTAGTCCTAACCGTTAATACTTTCGTGTCATCACTAGATTCAACAGTGGCAATGACATTACCGGCGTAGATCGGTCGCGTAAATTGCGAATCACTTTCTACCGAAATAATGTCTGATATGGGTTGAACGTCTAATAACGCCCCCACCCTTGGCATTAGGTTTTTGCCAAAAGTGGTTGCTGGCGCCAATAGCGCCCCATAGTTTGCAGCCAGCGCCACAATTTGCGGGGCCAATTCCTCGGCCAGTTGATGCTCGTAGTGCCCTGCATCACTGTGTAGTACTTTTTCTACACCACTTACTTTTGCCGCAGCCTGCGCTACCTCGGCACAATTAAATCCTGCCACCAAAAGGTGAACAACGCCAAGTTTGGAGGCGGCAGTTACCGTGTTTAATGTTGAAGATTTTAATTGCGTGTTGTCGTGCTCTGCTATTACCAATACGTCCATGACTCCCCCTATATAACCTTGGCTTCGTTTTTTAATTTATCGATTAAGGTATCCACATCTGGTACCTTAATGCCCGCTTGCCTTTTTGGCGGTGGTGCCACAGACAGAATTTTTACCCGGTTTGAATCCTCAGCTCCCAGCTCTTGTAAAGTTAAGGTTTCTAACGGCTTCTTTTTAGCTTTCATAATATCCGGGAGCTTTGCGTACCTAGGCTCATTCAAGCGTAGGTCTGTGGTCACTACTGCAGGCTGCTTTACTTTTAGCGTCTGCAATCCGCCGTCAATTTCGCGCGTCACTAGCACGGCGTCATTTTCAATAATCACTTTCGATGCAAAGGTGCCTTGCCCCCAGCCAAGTAACGCAGCGAGCATTTGACCGGTTTGATTGTTGTCACCGTCAATGGACTGCTTACCAAGAATAACCAACCCAGGTGACTCTTTTTCAACCACAGATTTAAGCGCTTTGGCCACAGCCAGGGGTTGTAAATCTTTATCTGATTCAATATGAATGGCTCTATCTGCACCTAACGCCATCGCCGCCCGTAATTGCTCCTGCGCTTTGGCCGGGCCAATAGAAACAACTACCACTTCAGTGGCCGTACCCTGTTCCTTGATGCGAATGGCCTCTTCTACGGCGATTTCGCAAAAAGGGTTCACAGACATTTTAGCATTTGCTATATCAACATCGGTTCCGTCCGCCAGTGGCCGAACTTTCACGTTGTAATCTACCACTCGCTTAATGGGCACCAAAATTTTCATACCAGCTCACTCCGTAGGTGTTCTTACCAATAATAATTATAAACAGTATTTTTCTGACCAAGCTTGTCAGCAGGTCAATAGTGCAAGTATAGCGCTAGGAGTAAAACAATCGCTATCTGGGCAGCCATCGTCGCTCAAATAAGCACCTCTTTGATACGCACACCTATATATGTATGTGGTGTTTCTCTATTTACGGTTGCATGCCATACTCTAGAAGTAATTTAATCCTAATGAGTAAGGAGCCCCCATGGAGCGAGAATCCATGCCCTACGACGTGGTTGTTGTAGGCGCCGGTCCAGCAGGCTTAAGCGCGGCATGCCGTTTAAAACAACTGAATGAAGAACTCTCTGTGTGCGTAGTAGAGAAAGGCTCTGAAGTGGGTGCGCACATTCTTTCTGGTGCAGTTGTAGAGCCCAAAGCCCTCAATGAGTTATTCCCTAATTGGAAAGACGACGGCGCGCCCCTAGAAACACCCGTATCCACCGATCAAATATATTGGCTTGGATCAGAACAATCGAGCCGCCCTATTCCTAGCGCTTTTGCGCCAAAGACCATGCACAATAAAGGTAATTATGTAGTCAGCCTTGGGCGCTTGTGCAAATGGATGGCCGACCAAGCAGAATCTCTAGGCGTAGACGTATTTCCTGGGTTTGCGGCGCAGGACATACTGTTTGATGAGCAAGGTGCCGTTAAAGGTATTCTTACCGGCGATATGGGCATTGATGCCAAAGGAAACGAAAAGCCCGGTTTTACCCCCGGTATGGAGCTACACGCAAAATACACGCTGTTTGCCGAAGGCTGCCGCGGCCACCTTGGTAAATCACTCATTACGCACTTCGCACTGGCTGAAGGAAAAGACCCACAACACTACGGACTGGGCATTAAGGAGCTTTGGAAGGTTCCAGGCGATAACCATACGCCAGGCGCCGTTATTCATACCGCAGGTTGGCCATTGTCTGAATCCGGTGCAACCGGCGGCGGCTTTTTATATCACCTTGAAGATAACCAAGTAGCCGTAGGCCTAATCACAGACCTTAGCTACACCAACCCTTACCTAAGCCCGTATGAAGAGTTCCAACGCTTTAAACACCACAGCGTAATTAAGCAACATTTAGAAGGCGCAGAACGAGTAGCCTACGGTGCACGTGCCGTGGTTAAAGGTGGCCTGCAATCTCAGCCCAAAAGTACATTCAAAGGCGGGTTACTACTAGGCGACAACGCCGGCACATTAAATTTTGCCAAGATTAAAGGCACCCATACCGCCATGAAACACGGCATGCTAGCTGCACAAGCCGTATCAGACGCGCTACAAAATGGCCGCGCCAATGACACACTAGAAGAGTTTGAAGCAGCTTACCAAAACAGTTGGGCCTGGAAGGAACTGCACCAACAACGTAACTTTGGCCCAGCACTGCATAAATGGGGGCCGTTGCTTGGCGGCGCGTATGCATTTTTAGATCTTAATATTTTGGGAGGGTGCGTCCCGTGGACGCTCTCAGACCCGACGCCAGACCACGCTACGCTAAAAACCGCACAACACTCTAAGCCCATAGCTTACCCAAAGCCTGACGGCATACTGAGCTTTGACCGGCTATCATCCGTGTACTTATCAAACACCAATCACGAAGAAGACCAGCCGTGCCATTTAAAGCTCGCGGACCCTGACATCCCCATTAAAAATAACTTAGCGCAGTATGGTGAGCCCGCTCAATATTATTGCCCAGCGGGGGTTTATGAAGTGGTGGAAGACGCTGACGGCGAAAAACAGTTTCAAATTAACGCGCAAAACTGTGTACATTGTAAAACGTGTGACATCAAAGACCCGGCGCAAAACATTACCTGGGTCGTACCCGAAGGTGGCGGTGGCCCTAGTTACGGCAGTATGTAATGAGTAACCCGCTGTAGTGTAACGTCCAAATTCTGAGAAGCCACTCGTGGTGCTTAAGGTGGTTAATTGTACGAGCGAATTCACGCGCTGTTTTTATAGTTGGCCGTTTTCTATATTAGTAATAGCCATTGACATTGGTTGAGTACATTTTATTTTGTGGTGTACTAATCGACTCGGTAAAGGCAGCAATCACCGGCCGAACCAGACCGCCCGGTTGCTTCATGTGTTTTGCCCATAACGTGCCACGCGACTTAGTCGTAACAGTATCCAAGCGCCTACCACTGACTACATCATATAGGTGCATCCGCACTAACAATGTATCCCGCCCCACCGGCTTTTGGCTGCGACTGGGGCGGCGGAAATCCAACCGCCATTCATCAACAGAGTTTATTTTGTCGGTTACCAACATGACTTCCGTTTTTATCAGTATCGAGCTACCCTTTACCCGCGCTGTATTTTGACTCTTAACCCAGGTTTGGCCGTACGGCGCTGCAACTACGCTATGAACCACACCAGATAATTGGCTTTTCGCGGTCTCTAATAAGGTAAACTGCAAGCGTGGGTACTGGGCCTGCAACCGTGTGTCGACCTCCGGGTAATGCACATAGGCACTGACAGAAGCCGGCAGTACCCATGCCTCAGTACGTGATACCGCCACTTCGGGCTTAACGCCTAGCGTTTGCATGATTCGTGCGGTCTTAACAGCCGCATGCTGAGAGGTACACGCACTGCCCATGCACACCAATAGAATCAATAACGCGCACTTCATACCGCATTTTGTTACTAGAACTAGCATAGGCAGCCTATTATTGTAGCTGGCGCAATTTATCTGGGGCATTTGCAAAAGTCTCTTAAAAGCGGATACCTTTACATCGGCCAGTTGCCAAAATGATTTAGAAAAGTTGAACATTTATGCTCAGTGAACTGTTAAAACTCACCGCCAAAGGGCCCGGCTCTTTCACCACAAACACCCATCAAATGAATTTTCAGCAAACGCTCTTTGGTGGGCAGGTGTTGGGTCAAGCCCTTGTTGCGGCAATGCACACCGTAGAGCAGCGCCTTCCACATTCGTTGCATGGGTACTTTTTACGTGCAGGTACCACGGCCAAACCCATCAACTATGAGGTAACGCGGGTCAGAGACGGAAGAAGTGTATCTAATCGCCGCGTTATAGCCGTGCAAGACGATAAACCCATCTTTGAAATGATGTGCTCCTTTCATATACAAGAAGCGGGCTTCCATCACCAACTGGCACAACCAAACAAACCGTCACCATCAAAAGCGGTTTTAGAAGACAATGAGGGGACAGCCTTTCCCGTGCCGGAATTTAAGGGCTTAGAACCCATCAATTATGTTACCCTAGACCAATCTCTCTTTAGCCTTAAAGCTGTGGCAAGCGCGGAAACTGAGTTTTGGGTAAAAAGTA
>CAYZQH010000118.1:7184-9585 GCA_964480055.1 uncultured Cellvibrionaceae bacterium | reverse complement strand
GGTTTATTAACAGCCGTATCGCCAATCGATTACGTCAAAAAGATGGGCTTAGCTACGGCGCCGGAGCTTACTTTCAATTAAGTGAGGAAGAACTACGTTCAACTATTGGCATCTACGCCATATTTGCGCCGCAAAATTTACCCAAAGTAGAGCAAGCTGTTAAGGAGGAGATCAACAAAGTGTTGGAGGCAGGCTTTACCCAAGAGGAGCTTGATAACGCCAGAAAAGGCATGTTGCAAAAAGCCAAGGTCAACCGTGCTCAAGCATCGGTCATTGCCTCAGTGCTTAATGATGCTGCATATTTAGGGAGAGATATTACCTGGCAGGGTGACTATGAAAATAAAATCAAAGCGTTGACGTTACAAGATATTGATACAGCGTTTAAAAAATATGTGAATGCAGATGCATTTTATCAAGTGTCTGCGGGCAACTTTGCTAAGCACCAATAACGTAAGGTTTTGCTAGTGAAATTAGGTGGGCCACCAATAAAAACGCCCCATGAAAGGGGCGTTTTTATTGGTAACTTGGCGGAACGTTAACTCAACTTAAAACCCGCGCACTTTGGTTCTAGGCGCGTTTTTTACCTCGAGTACGGCAGATTACCCGCGCATCTTTTCGGCTATTTCATTTAAATCTTCTGCAGACTCAATAATGTTATCCACTGAAATTTCAGCCGTATCTTTGTCTAGGTGTAGTTCTTCGTACAAGCCGTCAGGAACGGCATTGTACATGCCGCGGCCTAAGCCTTTGTTAGCCAACAGCTGACGCGCTAAGAACAGTAGCTTGGCGTATTCGGCGTGTTCACCTTTATAGTCAGGATTATTTTGGTGTCGCAATGCTTGAACGACCTCTTCAGGCATGTTCCAAATTTCCATTAACCAGCTGGAAATTTGGCAGCTAGATACGCCCAGAATATGTTGCTCAATGGAGGCAATAGGAATATGTGGGTTTGTCTCAAAGTGGCGCGAGAGGTTGCTAAAGTAGGGCGGGAATACCTCAGCCAGTATTAAAACCCCAAAGTTATTTAACAGGGCAGATAAATATGCCATGCCAAAGCCTGGGCGGTTTTGGCGCGGGATGCTAGTCACCAGCGCCTCGACTGTGGCTGCTGTGCAGACGGCTTGTTGCCAATAACTTGTTATTTGCCTAGGCGACATAACGTTGATGTGCATACTGTTGCCTAAGGCCAGGCCTAGAGACAAATTTAGCACCATATCAAAGCCAAGCACGCGCACTATGGCATCGTGTACAGATTTAATTTTACCCGGAGCGGAATAATAGGGAGAGGCAGCCCAGCTAACCACTTGCGCAGCCAGTGATGGGTCTAACTCTACTATGTCAGATAAGTCGCTTATGTCGGCGTCTGGGTCTGCACGCAGCTTGATAATGCGTTGCGCGGTCTCTGGCAGTGGTGGCATCTCCAGGGTGTCTTCCAGGCGTTGCTTGATGCGCAATTGGGTAAAATTCTTTAATGAATCAAGAATTTGCTCTTGGTCCATCTCTCCAGAGTCGGGTATTTGTGGTGCCATAATGGCCAGCTCGCCCACACTGGTGGACTTAATGATGCTTTGAAAATCTGAAAGTTTAAGCTCTACGGATTGATCGTCATCGCCACTGTCGAGCAATAAGGTTTGGTGGCGCAGTAGTGAGGCATCCACAATGGTATTGGTATTTTGCCACTCAGGCAGTGCTGGAATGGTTTTTAAGTCCTGCGCCTCCAACATGCTTTGTAGCTCTTCGCTGGGTACGGGTTCTAGGTCGCGGCCAAATTGAGTTTTAAGGGCGTTAAGGTCAATTAAATGGTCTTCTGGTAACAGAATTTGTAATTTACCCTGGCTGTCTTGCAGTAACAAAGATTTTACTTGGCACGGTGCACCGCTGGCAGGTTTGGCTCGAGCTTGTGCTGCCGCTAGGGCGTGAGTGGTCGCCTTCAGCTGGTAGGCAATGTTGTTGGTCTCTAAGGTATGAATAACACTTGCCGGTACAGGCACAGGGAACTCCTCCAGAATGTAAGCGCGGCCGACAAAAGGGTTGGCCGAGGTCGCATGGCTTACTATTGAATATAGTCGGCGCAGGCGGATTTGCTAATTTGACGCTTTTGAAGGAATGGCGGATCTGTCCGTGCTACAGGAGCAAAAATTACTGGGGCGATAAATATAGTGGGGCTGTTAGCCTTGCAAATACTGTTGATGGTTTGCAAACCATCGCATGATGATTTTTGCGCCAGTGAGCGAGTTGTGACGCTGGAGTTGATCGGCGGTTGTATGCACAGACGGAATGAGGTGCGAATCACGTTGTATGTCCGCCATTTTAAAGGTCATTTCACCCGTTTGTCGGGTACCCAAAAGCTCTCCTGGGCCACGAATACTGAGGTCGTGCTCTGCAATCGCAAAGCCATCGG
>CAYZQH010000118.1:0-7174 GCA_964480055.1 uncultured Cellvibrionaceae bacterium | reverse complement strand
ACCGCAGTGAAAGCTCAAACCTTTAGCAAAACTTGTAGACGTTTACGCGCTACCAGTGTCAGCGGCGTTCCGTACAGCAGCACACAAAAACTGACGGCTTGGCCACGGCCAACGCGGCCTCGCAACTGGTGTAGCTGGGCAAGCCCAAGGCGTTCGGGGTTTTCTATGATCATGAGGCTGGCATTGGGTACGTCTACCCCCACTTCAATCACCGTGGTGGCCACCAGTAATTGAATGCTGCCGGCTTTGAACGCTGCCATTACAGCCTCTTTTTCTTTCGCCTTTAAACGCCCGTGAACCATGGCGATGGATAAGTTTGGTAGTGACTGTGTGAGTTGGGCAAGAGTGTCTTCTGCGGCTGCAGCAGAGAGTGTTTCAGAGTTTTCCACCAAGGTACAAACCCAATATGCCTGCCTGCCCTCGGCACAGGCCACCTGTATTCTCTCTATGACTTGAGGTTTGCGGTCTTGGCTAATGAGTGCGGTGTTTACGGGGGTGCGCCCTGGAGGGAGCTCATCAATGCTGGATAAGTCTAGGTCGCTGTAGGCGGTCATGGCTAGGGTGCGCGGAATGGGCGTGGCGGTCATTACCAGTTGATGAGGGCGGGTACCGGTAGATTTACTGCGTAAGCTTAACCGTTGATGGACGCCAAAGCGGTGCTGTTCATCAATGATGACTACGCCCAGCTTGGCAAAGGCCACATCTTCTTGAAACAGTGCATGGGTGCCAATGGCAATATGGCTTTGCCCCGCCTCTAGCTTTTGTAAAGTTTGCTGCCGTTGTTTGGCGGTCAGCTTGCCCACTAGCCAGGCCACTTCAAACCCGAAAGGCGCAAACCAGGCCTCAAAATTGGCACGGTGTTGCTCTGCCAAAATTTCTGTGGGGGCCGCCAGCGCTACTTGGTAACCGTTGCCCAGGGCCGTAAGCGCGCAAGCTGCGGCAACCAAAGTTTTACCAGACCCCACATCCCCTTGAACTAACCGCAACATTGGGTGTGGAGCGCGTAAATCTTGTTGAATCTCTTGAATCACCCTGTGCTGTGCTGTAGTGGGTGTAAACGCCAATTGCGCCAAAAATTCTTCTACAACCGGGGGTGAGGGCAGCACTGGGGCTGGCTCTTGGCGGACGGCAGCACGGCTTTTTTGCAGCGTTAGGTGGTGCGCCAAGAGCTCTTCAAACGCTAAGCGCTGCTGGTACGGGTGTGTGCCTTCCATTAACAAGTGCACGGGGGCATCTTTGGGGGGGCAGTGAAGGTACCCAAGTGCAGCGCTCAGGCTCTGCACTTTAAATTGGGCGTTAAATTCCTTGGGCAATAACTCGCAGATGGGGTGTGTTTTGGCCAAGGTAACGGCGGCTTGGGCTATCTTGCGCAGGCGAATTTGACTGACGCCGTCGGTAAGGGGGTAAACCGGCGTTAGCGTCTCTTCTAGCCCAGAGTGTTGGCCAGGTTGCGTGGTTGTGTATTCGGGGTGGTATATCTCAATGCCGTTGCGGCCTAACCGTGTATCACCGTAGCACCGCACGGGGGTACCAGGCGCCAGGGCGTTTTTTTGTGCGGCGTTAAAGTGGTAAAACCGCAGGGTAATGGTACCGGTGGCATCTTCAAGTGTCACAGCTAGGCTTCTGCGTTTGCCCATAACCAACTGGTTATTGGCTACCTTGCCCTCAAGCACTACGCTCATATTGGGTTTTGCATCGCATATGGCAGTGACGTGGGTGCGGTCTAGGTAGCGCATGGGCAAATGAAACAGCATATCTTGCACGGTGTAAATATGAAGCTTCTCTAGGGTTTTGGCCAGTGCGGAGCCCACGCCCTTAAGGGTGGTAATGGGCAGGGCGTCTAACGTTTTTGCGGGGGCCAAGGGTTCCATGGGGCGTAATGTATCAGGAAATTTACGTCAATTGGTGCTGCGTTATACCGCTACACAAGCACTTTTTTACGGCTATCTATAATGGCTTGGCGCAATACATCAATGGCCTTGTGCCTGGGGAAGCTTGCACGCCATGCTAGTGCCACGGTGCGCTTAGGTGGCTCTACAAAAGGACGCACTGTCAAGCTGTCTGAAGCATAGTGAGTGGCGCGCGCCGCGCTCTCTGGTAAAATAGTAATCCCCAAACCAGAGGCCACCATGTGTTTTAGCGTCTCTAAAGAGCTGCCCTCGCGCGCCGTGCGCACGCGGCCGCTGGGGTCATCAATAGAGGGTTTTAAATTGGGGCAAGCCGCAATGACTTGGTCCCTAAAGCAATGGCCCTCGCCCAGTAGTAATAAGTTGTGCCCGTCTAGTTGTTCCGGTTGTATGCTGGTGTGATTGGTAAGTGGGTGTTTGTTGTCCATAACCACCACAAAAGCTTCTTCATATAAGGGCTGCGTAACTACGTCGGCCTCTGTAAAAGGCAGGGCCACAATAATGACATCTAGCTCACCTTGACGAATCCTTCTGCGTAAAGTTGCGGTAAAGCTCTCCTCTATGTATAGCGGCATGGCCGGTGCCAAATTTTGTAGCTCCGGTATGACATAGGGCAGTAAGTAGGGGCCAATGGTAAAAATTGCGCCCACGTGCAAAGGGCTAGATAGTTGGTCTTTACCAGAGGTGGCAATGTCTTTTATGGCCGCTGCTTGCTCTAGTACCAGTTGTGCCTGCTTAATGATTTTCTCGCCTAATGGAGTTGCGGATACTCGGGTCTTAGAGCGCTCAAAAATGGCCACATTAAGCTCTTCTTCCAGTTTTTTAACTGCAATACTCAGAGTGGGCTGTGAAACATGACAGCGTTCCGCCGCGTGACCAAAGTGTTGCTCCTGCGCCAAGGTAATAATGTAGCGGAGCTCGGTAAGTGTCATGGCAATTTATTAACCTGTAGCGTGTGTTTGAGCGGTGCTAAGAGTAGGGTATTTTTCAGAAGAAGAACACCGCTAAAGATTAAGCGCCCAACCTATTGATGTTAAATAAATGTTAAAGCCTATAGTAATATTTGTTGCTTGTTTGCTCTGGGACTACTGCTCGGGCGTTGCCTCGGACTCTTCCTGTGTTAACCATTGGCGGAGTTTATTTTCTAGCTCAGCAAGCCCATCACCCTTTAACGCAGAAAAAACCTGAATACTTACGCAGTTGCCAAAGCCGGCCTCTTCAATGTGTTTTTTTACATTGAACAATACCGTTTTAGCGGGCCCGCGTTTTAGTTTGTCGCCTTTGGTAAGCAATATGTGTACGGGCATGTTGGCGTTTAAGCACCAGCTGAGCATCATGGTGTCAAACTCTTGCAATGGGTGGCGGATATCCATTAGTAGCACCAAGCCCGCAAGGCTTTTGCGTTCTTGTAAGTATGCGGATAAATGCTCTTGCCACTTTAGCTTGGTGGCCATAGGCACCTTGGCATAGCCATAACCGGGTAAATCCACTAACCGGATTTGGTCATCACCCAAGTGGAAGAAGTTAATCAGCTGAGTGCGCCCCGGAGTTTTACTGGTGCGCGCCAGTTTGCTGTTTTGGGTTAGCCGGTTGATGGCACTGCTTTTACCCGCATTAGAGCGCCCGGCAAATGCAACCTCAACACCGGTCTCTGGCGGGCATTCTTTTAGGCTTGGGGCGCTGGTTAAAAACTGGGCTTTTCTGAAGGTAATTGGGTCAGGCATGAAGGTAACTATTTGCAGATGCATTACTGAAGATTAAGGTGAGATATCCACCACGACCGTATATAATGCCAGGCCGGTGCGCATTAGTCTTCTTAAGAAGCGGTTTGTTGAGCCCACCGCGACAATTACAATAAGCCCTACAGGGGCAAACCATAAAAATACAACAGTAACGAAGTCTGCATAAGACACAACAAGTGTATTAGGAAAGCCCATGAATATCCTGCTAAAGAACTTGGTAATGGCGTTAGGCATCGCCGTTTTGGCTCCACTGGCGGCCGCTGGCGACCCTGCAGAAGGCGAGAAGCTGGTTGGCGTCTGTGGCGCATGTCATGGTAGTGACGGTAACAGTCCTGCGCCTAACTTCCCTAAGCTGGCGGGCTTGGGTGAAAAGTACTTATTAAAACAGTTGGCTGATATTAAATCTGGCAAGCGCCCGGTTACTGAAATGACCGGCTTGCTAGACAACTTAAGCGATCAAGACTTGGCCAATATTGCCGCGTTTTACAATGCTAAGCCGCTTCAGCTGGCTGGCGCTAAGGCACTAGAGGTCAAAACCAATGACTCTGAAGAAGTGGATGGTTTGGTGTTAGGTGAAAGGGTATACCGTGCGGGCAATTTGGAGGCCAAAGTTCCGGCGTGTACAGGGTGTCACTCGCCACGCGGCTTGGGCAATGCTCCGGCAGGTTACCCACGTTTGAGTGGCCAGCACGCGCAATACGTTGAAAAACAGCTGCGCGACTTCCGTGCTGGCGCGCGCAGCAATGATGGTGATGATGCTAAAACCATGCGTAAAGTCGCTCAGCACTTGAGCGATGCCGAAATTTTAGCCGTTGCAAACTACATTGCTGGCCTAAACTAAGGCCTGTTCAGCTGTGATAAAGGTGGCATATGCCACCTTTTTTGTATGGGCGTAAGAACTCATGCGTAGCGTTGCACTCTAATCAGCTTCAGTGCTACATCGTTTTTTAGGTTTAACAAGGTTTATTAAAATGAAATTATTGAAGGGGAATACCATGCGAGCATTAGCCGTAGTTTTAGGGCTGGTTTTGCCGCTTTTGGCATGCGCACAAAAAGCAGAGCCAGAGAAGTTTATTGAAGGTACCCACTACACGGTAATCAGTGGCCAGCCATTACCGGCTAAAACAGGTAAGATTCAAGTAGAAGAGCTGTTTTGGTACGGCTGCGGCCATTGCTACCACTTCGAGCCCTTAATTCAAGAGTGGAAGGCCAAGCTGGCAGAAGATGTCAACTTTGTTGGGACACCTGCTGTATGGCGCGATAACATGTCGGTGCACTCCAGAATGTTTTACGCTGCCAAGTCCATGGGCGTACTAGAAAAATTGCACCCCATATTTTTTGATGCCTTAAATGGTTCACATCGTGGTGGGCTGACCCGCACAGAGGAGATTTCTCAGTTGGTGGCCAAGCACGGCGTAGATGCTGCCAAGTTTGTTAAAATCATGGATTCTTTCGCGGTTAACTCGCAAGTGCAGCAAGCCGTATCTCGTCAAAAATCTTATAAAATCACTGGCACGCCAGAGATGGTCGTAGGTGGGTATTACCTAGTCACCACAAGAAACGCCGGTGGCCAAAAAGAAGTATTACAAGTGGTGGACTTTTTAATTGATAAACTGCGCGCAGAGCGCGGCACCGCCAAGTAAACCTCAATTACCCAGCCAGCACCTTCTCAGTGGGGTGTTGGTTTTGAGCCAATAATGGATTTTACCCTGTGGAGGGTTTTGAACAAGGAGCGTTTATGTCTCGTAGTGTTCTTATTTGGGCTCTTGCTCTGCTTTCTCCTTTTATCTTTCCTTCTGTCCATGCACCCCATCACATAGCAAGCTTACCTTTATATACCCGGCGTTGTTTTAAAAGAGCTAGTTATAGTGGAGGCTAAAAATCCCCCCACAAAACTTGCAGTGCACTAAGCGCTACAATGGGGGCTGTTTCTGTTCTTAGAACTCTGGGCCCGAGGGTGAGTGGGGCAAAGCCAGCGCCCTGGGCTGCTGTAATCTCAGCTTCTGATAACCCACCTTCTGGGCCCACCAATAGGTTCACATTTTCTGGCTTGGTATGCGCGCCGAGCGCTTTATCACTTCGGTGGTGGAGTACTAAATTCAAACCCGTTTGATCTTTGGCTATCCATTCGTTAAATCTTGCTAGAGTATTGAGTTTGGGTAGGGTGTTGCGCTCACACTGCTCACACGCAGAAATAACTATTTGTTGCCAGTGCCCCATTTTTTTCTCTAACCGTTCACCGTTTAATTTAACTTCAGTACGCTCAGTGATTAAGGGTGTAACCTCTGTAACCCCAAGCTCTGTGGCTTTTTGCAAAACAAAATCAAACCGTTCACCACGTGATACACCAATAGCGAGGTGTGATTTTAAGGGGGATTCTTTTGAGAGGTTCTCTTCATCGTTTGCAATAACCACAGTGTTTTTTTTATGGGGCGTTTGCAATGTAGCGGGGTATTGGGCGCCTGAGCCGTTAAATAAAATCAGTTGGCGACCACTTTCCATCCGTAAAACAGTACTTAAATAGTGGCTGGTCTTTTGCGGCAGCGTAAAGGGGGTGTTTAACGCAATGGGGCCTTCAAAATAGATTCTGGGTATGCGCACGGTGGTAATTGCTCGAATGTTGTATTGAAGAAAGCGGTATTGGCGTTTCAAGCCTTCCGGTGTTGAGTATACATCGATGTATATACTACATGTTTGAAACCCGGCTTCGAGTCGGCCGCTATCGGGGCACAGCTTTCTAGACGTGCCGCAAACCCATCCTTGGGGGTTTCCCGTCGGCATCCATGCCGCCGAGAGTCTAGAAAGCCAAGCCCCGACAACGGCCTTTGCCAATTGGGAAGATTTAGCTTATCGGTTATTTTCTGGAAGGTGAGCCTGAACTAATACTGTGGTAGATGTAAGTATAAAAGGGGCGAGGGAGTTTCAAGCCTTCGGAGGCAGGAGCCGACGGAGAGCTTACAGGGATGTACTTGTAGCGCGTTTGAAACTCCCTCGCCCCTTTTATGCGGGGTAAATACCACATTCCAATACGGCGCAATGATTTTAGCTTAAAGGGAATTCCGTCGAGTTATTCGCCGGTCAAATTCAACCCTAAATTCTGAATCAATGCGGCTGTTGGTTCTACTTGGTTCATGGTGTACAAATGTAACCCAGGGGCACCGTTGTCTAACAATGTTTCGCAAAGCTCGGTGACCAACTCTAGGCCAAAGGCTTTAATGCTTTCTACATCCTCACCGTAACACTCTAACTGCTTGCGCACCCAGCGTGGAATTTCTGCGCCGCAATTGTTACTAAAGCGCGCAAGGTTTACGTAATTGGTGATGGGCATAATGCCTGGATATATGGGTTGCGTAATACCTGCCTGTGCGCACTGTTCTATAAAATAGAAGTAGGCATCTGGGTTATAAAAATACTGCGTAATGGCCGAGCTGGCACCTGCGTCGAACTTGCCTTTTAGGTATTGTATATCGTCGGCATAGCTTTTTGCTTCTGGGTGAATCTCTGGGTACGCGGCTACTTCTAAGT
>CAYZQH010000117.1:3314-9725 GCA_964480055.1 uncultured Cellvibrionaceae bacterium | reverse complement strand
TGGGTACCACAGGACGGTGGCCGGCCCATGACGCATTGGCGATAGTCAATACACTAACAAAGATTACTGTTTTGAGCGTAGTCAATAGGCCGGTAGGCGTGAGGTTAAGTTGCAGGTTACCTAGCGAAGAGGGGGTATGCATCATGTTCTATCTCGATTGCGCGGTTAATATCAACTGATTTTTAAGGGTAACTAGAGTACTGCATGAAGGTTTAAAATTGCGAGGACTTTTGCCGCGCCTTGCAAAGCCAAATATCTATGTACTGATTGTGAACTTTTGAGGTCATTCTAAAAACCTAAAGGCTGACCCGCGATTGCCAGCGCAGTTGCTACACTCAAAGCTAAAAGGTGTAGGGCAGAGAGAAGCTTTTATGATTCAGCGTGTATTAAAACTTAATTTGGTGGCACTTGTTTTGTGTATTGGGCCGCTGGCTTATGGCGGTGTTTATAAGTGTGAAGGCGCAGACGGCAAAACCTTCTACCAAGGTAAACCCTGCAAGGGCAAAGCTTTACCCAACGGCGCAGTTAATACCCCAGAGCCAGTACCGAATATGACACCACAGCAGCGCAAAGCCCTGTGTAAAAAAGCGGTGAAAAACGGTAAAGAAACCCTGGCTTTAACCCAAGATCTGGTGGAACTGGGCCGAGATATCGGCAAGGCAAATTCTGCGCACCAAAGAGAGCTGCAAGCCAGCTTACGCAGGTTTCGCCCTTTAATGAGCGTGCCACGCTGTCAAAACGCTAAGGGTGTTGAGGCGAAGTTTTATCACTGTATTAGTGATGGTGACAATGTGCTCATTAAGTGCGCAAAGACTGTAGGTATGCCGGTTGGTTGAGTTATTGGTTTTGGCGGTACTTTCATATTCCGCGCTAGCGCGCACCCAAAACATGCACTTCCGTATGGGCGCGAACTGGACCTGCTATTTAAGCCCCAACACATCCTGCATATCGTAAAGCCCGGCTTCTTTCTCACCTAACCAGCAAGCTGCGCGCACCGCACCGCGGGCAAAGCTCATGCGGCTTGAGGCTTTGTGGGTTATTTCTACGCGCTCGCCATCGGCCAAGAACATGGCGGTATGGTCACCTACCACGTCACCACCGCGTACGGTTGCAAAGCCAATGGTTTCGCGTTCGCGCGCCCCAGTCTGACCTTCACGACCGTATATAGCTGTTTTGTTTAAATCTCTGCCTAGAGTATCGGCAATGACTTCACCCATGGCCAGGGCGGTGCCAGAGGGCGCGTCCACCTTATGGCGGTGGTGCGCTTCAACAATTTCTATATCTGCATCGTCGCCTAAAACTTCAGAGGCCGTTTTAAGCAGGGTAAGGCAAAGGTTGACACCAGTGCTGTAGTTGGCCGCAACCACCATGGGTGTTGTGTCGCGATATGCCAATAGCGCTACTTTTTGCTCGGCGGAGAAGCCCGTGGTGCCCACCACAATGGCTTTGTTGTTATCTGCACAGATATTGGCGTGCGCTAAGGTGGCTGCGGGCGAAGTAAATTCTATAAGCACGTCAAAGTCTTCTATCACATCGACTAAATGGTCTACGACGGTTACGCCTAGCTTACCGACGCCTGCTAGCTCACCGGCATCGGCGCCAATCAAAGAGCTTTCTGGGCGCTCAACGGCGGCGGTTAATTGCGCGCTAGGGTTTAGGCCAATAGCCTCAATTAAAATTTTGCCCATGCGCCCAGCGGCGCCGGTCACAGCAATGCGAGTGGTCATAACTATCCTATGGCGTTGACGTTTTTAGTATAGAAAGTAAATGCTTAACAATGTGAGATATTGTACTTGGCAATGACGCAAGCTGCAGCACATGGTCTGTTTACGCTAAAGGGCGAGAGGCCAGCTTACGCCAGCCTACAAGCTTATAGCAGGCGAGGGATGAAGCGGTACTTCACCTGCTTGCAGTATTCTTGATAGAACGGGTCCGCCATCAGGTGACGTTCTTCAGTAATAGCACGCCAGAAGTAGATAAACGTCATAAATATTAATGCGGTGGTATGGTAAAGAGCGGTTTGCCAGCCAGCCCAGCCAGCTTGAACAAAAGTGTAAATCACCCCAGGAAACATAATGCACCACCAGGCAAAGTTTTTAGACGCATAGGCAGGGTGACGTACGATAGCAAAGGGGCCCTTACGGATAATGCCGCGGTTGGTGAGGTTAGAGAAGCGTACGCCAAACCATAAGGTTGCAGACATATACACGAGGTAGCTCAATACCATCATGGTGGTAAAGACCACAATCACCCACTCGACACCGCTGGCGGTAATGGCCTTTTCGGACGGGGTAGACAATATCCAGCCGGTGTTGCGCTGAAAGGGTGGGTAGCATACTAAGCACACTAGCCAGCCCAATGTGGTGGGTTCTGCTGACAGTGTCTGATTGTCTACCCAGCGTGAGGCAATGATGTATCCGCACCAAGCCAGCGCCACATCCACAGAGAAGATAAATGCAATGGATATATTATAAAAGTCGTTGCCAAAGCGTTGGGCATTATAGGCGCCGCTAGTAATGGCTGCCATCAGTCCATCCACCAAATACCCCATGTTGTTCACAAGGTGTGGGAACTGATCACAAAAGAAGATAGTCATCAACGGCGAGAAGAAAAGCTTAACCAAAAATGCGCGGGTATTTTTTTTATCCACGTCTCTAAATTCGGGTTTTAGGTGAGTAAATAAAGGGATGTGCCCCAAAAGGTATTGTAGGCCTCTAGCATAAGTAGACGTTAAGTCGCGCGCGTCGGCAACGGGGTTGTATTTTAGGGCGCGAGTGATCAGCACATAGGGCAGGCCACACCATAGGTAGAGCGTCCATGCGTGGTCTAAGAAGCGAAACCACGGTTGATAGTAGGCCGAGTTATTTTTAAAGCCGTATTCGTTGATCATTTTGTACAGAAAAATGGTTTTGCCAAATAGCAACAGATATAAAATGTAATTGCCTAACGCGTTCATAAAAAACGCGCTGTAGTTACCAGCTTGAACGTTAGGGTCTAGCTGAATAAATTTCTTGCCGTCCCAGCGCCATAGGCGGATAAGCTCACAAATGATCATGGTGAGTGTAATCACCCCGAGCGCAAATAACAGTGCGTCGTGGCGGTTCTCTGTTAGCCGGGTGCTAAACAGCACCACACCGTTATGTAGGGCTTTGGTCATGTTAAACCAGATGCCTGTGCTCACCACGGCTATCAACCCTGCTAGGCCCGTAATCCAGGCTTGGTCGGTGATCCATTTATCGGCTTTTGGGTCGCCGGGGGTCAGTGGAGTGGCGGCAATGTCAGCGGCTTGGGAGGGGGGATTATTATTTTTGCTCATTTTCCATACTTTATTAACTGTCTGATTTCATCCCATCATAGCAATTTTGGGGATACGCCGGGGAGTTCTAATGTGCAGCAGTGCTGTGTAGGCAGCAAATTACCACTGGTTAAAGAGTAGCTCACCTGGGGTTGAGAGGCTTCTCACAAATTTATATGAGATCAAAAGCAGCAATAATCAGTCGGTGGTAGTGGGGGTTTATGGGGTGCAACTTAGTAGTAAAGTGAAAGCCCAGAGCAACACAAGCAGTGTACTGGAATAAGCTTTGGTTATCCCTTGGACAAAACAACCGCACTAATCAGTGCAGCAAGTACCACTGCGGCGCCAATCCAGATGTGCGCGAGGTTGTGATTGCGCTCTTCAGGCGCCGTTGTGGCATATTTTGAGCCTGGTGCAGTGAAGTCTGTCTTGAAAACCAGCTCTGCGGAACCAATTTGAATTTTGTCATCATGCCCAAGGTAGACTTGGTTGATGGGTGTGCCATTAACAAGAATGCCGTTTTTGGCGTGGGTAGCTTGTAACTTGTAGCCGTTTTCAAGTTTAAGTAGCCGGGCATGGTCACTGGAAATGGTTTTATCGGTAAGGCGAATATCTGACTCTGCCCCGCGCCCCACTCTCCATTCTTTGCCTTCTGCGGCGTCATCTAATTCGAAATACTTACCCCTCAATGGGGCCGTCATAATGATGAGGCGAGGGCCTTGCCCTAGGTTAATGTCTTTATGCTTTGAGCGGTTGCGCTCTGCATGTTGGCCAAGCTCAGCGCCAGAGAGCATGCGAGTATGCTCTTTGGGTTGTTCGCTTTGCTCGGGGGGGGCAGCTGGTTTTTGATTGGCGCGAGGGGCTGGCTCGTTGGGTATTTCTGCGTCTTGAGGCTCTGCTTTGCGAGCTTCATCAACTGGTTTGACCTTTTTAGGTGGGGCGATACTGTCTGGTTTATCCGCTTCTGAGCTTGATTCAGGTGTACTTTGGCTGGGTGCAGGTTTTGCCGTTGGGAAAGGTTGAACGTTGCTAGTGGGGGCGGGTTTTGGTGTTGCGGCAGCGGGCCTTGCGGCCTTTGATGCAACGCGGGCGGGCTGCTTGACACGCATTCGTGGGGGCGCCAATAGCGTTTGCTTTTCCTGCCCAGAGCCTGGCGATGCTACGCGAAACCCGATACTGTCAAAGCTGACTTCATCTCCAAGGCTTAGTAGGACGCGCCCTTTAATTTTTTGGCCATTCACGTAGGTGCCGTTGGTGGAGTGTAAGTCTTCAATGTAAACGCCACTGCGCATTACGTTGAATTTGGCGTGGTAACGTGAGATATGGCCAGATTTTATAGGAATGGCACACTCCGCCTCACGGCCAACAACCATTTCTCCTTCAAGCGGAAACTCGTCGCCAGAAGAGGTAGAGCGCAATATAAATGTTGAGGTAGAAGGTTTTATCAAGGTTGCTTCTTCTATTGCCATAGCCGTGGGCGTTCCTTTTTATAAGCGCCCGGCGTTGTTAAATGGCCTGTTTATGGGTTCGATGGCCGCGTTTATCCCATTGTACTCAAAAACGCCAGGCAGTGGTGCTGTTCAGTGGCAGTAGGGTGATAAGTATATGGTTAATTGAATACTGTAACGCAAAAAGCACACCCGAATACGCAAGCTTTTGTTCTAAAAATACTTTTTACTGCCGGGGGCACTTAAACAACAGGCCCATGTGTAAAAAAAGTAAATGCTGGTTTGCCATGCCCTAATTATAGTTGTTAATTGAGCATAGCCCTTGAACAGTTTGGTTGTTAAGCATATTGGTTGGCAAATCTGCTCCTGGCACCCCTGCAGCATGTCGAGTGTTAGCTGCCTTCGTGATTAATAGGCCCAGATCTTTGCGCAATTACGATTTTCTATAGCTTTGGCATTGCGTCTTTGTCGTCGTCTTCCTCTTCTATTGACTGTAAAGATAGCTCGCCAAAGCTGGATTTTTGAGCCGGGGCGGCAGCACTCTTGGTAGTGGCCGCTTCGGTGGATTCTTTTTTGTCGTTGTCGGCGGTGGCCAGTTTGATACGTAGACGTAAGTTATTGGGTGAGTCGGCATTGGCCATGGCTTCATCGAAGGAGACTTTGTCTGCCATAAACAACTTAAATAAAGCGGCATCAAAAGTTTGCATTCCTAAGTTTTCAGACTTTTCCATAATTTCTTTAATTTCAGGCAGCCGGTTTTTTAAAATGAGTTCCTGAATGGTCTTGGTGCCCAGTAATACCTCCACTGCCGCACAGCGCTTGCCATCCACAGTAGGTACAAGCCTCTGCGACACAAACCCACGAATGTTCTGCCCAAGCCCCATTAGCAATTGCGGGCGTTTTTCATCAGGGAAGAGATTAATAATCCGCTCCAGTGCTTGGTTGGCGTTGTTGGCGTGTAAAGTGGAAATGGCCAAGTGGCCAGTTTCTGCAAACTCTAGGGCATGCTCCATGGTTTCGCGGTCACGAATCTCACCAATTAGGATTACATCAGGGGCTTGACGCAGTGTGTTTTTAAGGGCGTTTCTAAAGCTGCGCGTATCTACGCCCACTTCACGCTGGTTAACAATGCATTTTTTGTGGCGATGCACGTATTCCACAGGGTCTTCAATGGTGATGATATGGCCACCAGAGCAACTATTACGGTGGTCAATTAAGGCGGCCAGAGAGGTGGACTTACCCGAGCCCGTGCCTCCCACAAATAGGATTAACCCACGCTTGTTCATGACCAGCTCTTTGAGCACTTCGGGTAGGCCGAGGTCATCAAACTGCGGGATGTCGGTATTGATGTTGCGCGCCACAATAGCGACTTCATTGCGCTGCTTAAAGATATTAATCCTGAAACGGCCCACATTGGGTACAGAAATAGCTAGGTTCATTTCCAGCTCGTGAACGAAGGCCTCACGCTGCTCTTCATCCATTATTTCATTGGCAATGTCCTCAATTTCGCCAGAGGTATACGGGTCTTGCCCCAGGGGCTTAAGAGTGCCTTGAAACTTTGCACACGGTGGCGCACCAGTACTCAAATACAAATCAGACCCATCTTTTTGAGCAAGAGTATTTAAGAATTGGTCAATGGGGGTGGTCATATGCGTACTTCCTACTGCT
>CAYZQH010000117.1:0-3214 GCA_964480055.1 uncultured Cellvibrionaceae bacterium | reverse complement strand
GAGTTTTACGTGGTGTAATACAAACGGCCAAAAGCGGTATTCACTCGTGCACCTGCAATGTATTCAACCTTACGATAACAGTTAAAAACGCTTTATTACCTTGCTTGGTGATGAGGGGTTTTAGTGTTTTTTAGTGCGCTAATGCGTGGGTGTTTAACTTAAGGTTATTACGTTAGTAGCACTTGTTCCAACCTCGTTCCTGGTGCTTCCTCAATTGTCTTTTGCGTAATTCGATTCCAAGTGATTTAGTCTGCAACTTGTAGGGGGTGACGAGCATTAAAATTTTGCAGAGCCTTTCTACACCCCAGTTCGAGCTTTATTCAGCGAGTGGGCCGTGTTGTTGACTGGGGAAGTAATTGTTTTTTTGAGTGGAAATGAGTGATATTGATTGAGTTCTCAAATATGACCGTAAAATTGCCAATCAAGGTTTTTTTAAATGAAAGCTAAAGGCGACTCCCGCATAATACAAGGAACACATTTGATAGCGTTGTTGGCTTGTCGACTGTTTCACAACACCAAATTTATGGGGGCGGTAATGGCCATTCACTTTCCTACGCGGCGGACGGTAAAGCACGCAGTGTTTGACTCTTTGGGTTTAGCATGCGCGCTTTTTTTGTCGGGGTATTTGGTGGGGTGTGGCGGCGACCCAGTGTCTCCCGAAAATACGTCTTCCTCCTCAAGTAGCTCAAGCAGTAGCTCTAGCTCTTCAAGCAGTTCCAGTTCAAGTAGCAGTTCAAGCTCTAGTAGTTCGTCATCAGGAAAGGTAGAGGTCAGTTGTGGTATTCCCAGTAATATTAGCTGGACGTCCACTGGCCCAATCGTGTCCCCAAGGTTTGGGGAAGCATCCGTTAAAGACCCTTCCATTGTTTATTACAACAATAAGTACCACTTGTTTGCCACGGTATTTAAAAACAACTGGAAGTCTATTTACACCAGTTTTAAAAGTTTTGACGAAGCGGGTGATGGCGCCTATGAAACGTTCGCCCCTGGGGGCAGCTCTACTGTAGCGCCGCAAGTGTTTTACTTTACGCCACAAAAAAAGTGGTACGTGTTTACTCAGTGGCCCGCTAAATATACCACCACCTCTAATATAGAAGACCCAAAAAGTTGGGCCAACGTAAAAGCTTTGTGGCCCAATAATTCGCCTAAGAATGCACTGGATTTTTGGGTGATTTGTGATGATGCCGATTGCTATCTCTACTTTTATAAAGATGATGGCAAAATGTATTACGTGAGTACGTCTATCAATAACTTCCCTAATTTTGATGTTAACAAAATTAAGGTGGCCAATATTGAAGGCGCGGGTGCTAAGCACATTGTTTTTGAGGCCGGCAATATTTATAAAATTAAGGGAACGGATACTTATCTTCTACAAGTGGAAGGCTGGGGTAATAGTAGTGGCGCACGGTTTTATCGCTCTTGGACATCCACCAGTTTAGACGGGCCATGGGTATCCCATAAAACCACACAAAATGACCCGTTTGCCGGTATGAGCAATACGACTTTCCCTGGGGGTGCTTGGACGACAGAGATTAGCCACGGCGAAATGGTGCGTGACGGCTATGATGAAAAAATGCTGCTTGATACTTGCGATATGCAGTTTATTTATCAGGGCGGGGATTTTAGAAAATACTCGGGTTCTTACGGTAATAGACCTTACCGGCTGGGCGTGTTAAAGGCTAACTGATAAAAATAAAAGCAGCCCGAACACAGGCTTTGATAGCGCTAAGTTGAATATAGTGCTCCCCCGGTCAGGAATGACCTGGGGGGTTAAACTGTTGTAAAAACTGCCTTCAATTCTCTATGCCTTAGGGCCCTTAAGTTAGCATTTCTGTGGCAACCGTCCCGCCACCGTGGGGGTATATTTTATGGCGGTTTTTATCGGTGCCCATAAATTGCTCTAAGCCCATGCCTGACGTAACTGCATCTATTACATGACGGTTATTACCGCCCTTGGTGGCAGAGCCCTTTTTAAAGCCAGGCATGCGTGTGGCCACCAAATTGGGGCCGTTATTACCGCTGTGCGTACGGCCATTGCCCATATCGGTAATGAAGTAGGCAACGGTGTTATCTATAAGCTTAGTGCCAGGTACGGCGGGGTCATCGCGCTCTAATAACCCGCGAACAAGGTATGCCTGGCGCTCACCTAAGAATTTACTCATCTCGATGTAATCTCTTACCGGCGATGCGTGGCAGGAATTGTGAAAGCTGCGTTTAAACCTAGTGCCGTAGGCCGTCCATTCCCCTTGGTCATTTTGAAGTTGCAGGGTCATTACATTGGTTAGGCCGCAAGCAAAGGCGTTGATGATGATATCCATCATCAACTCGGTTTGGTGCCCAAAGGGTGCGTTGGTGGCAACTTCGTAGCCATTGGCGTTCCAAGCTGGAGATTTACAGGCCTCCGATTGCATTTCTCCGCTGCCAAGGGTGTCGGCTAAGCGTTTTTCTAAGGCCATTAGGGAGGCGGAATGTTGATCTAAGGTATCGCGCTCATATTGCCCAAGTTTGTTTTTTAACCGGTCAATGGCTTGCAGATTTATATCTAAAATACTTTGTTTCTGCGCCAGTAAATTGCCCTGGCCACCGGCTGGCGGCGTGCCGCCAAATAATGCTTTATAAGCGTCTTGCGCGCTGTTTTGTGGGGGGATACGTTTGCCGCCTTTGCGCCCAATTATTTCATTGACGTGGCGTTTGGTTTGAATGCCCAGCGCGTAACTTTGGTAAGGCGTATTGGTACTAATGACGCTGGCCAGCTGTTGATCTAAGGTGTCGCCGCGCCAGTCTCTATCGCCGCGCAGTGAGCCTAAGCCCTTGTGAATATTGCCGTGGCCGCCGCGAACAATGGTACATTCGCGAAAGTTACACATACTTTGCAAACCTTCAAAACCCTGTGTGGCCTCGTTTAGGCTGGTGCCATTGGGCAGCCACTTACCGTCTGGCGAGCCATTGGCAGCCCAAATGGCCACAAAACGTTTTGTTCCGCCACTTTGGGCTTGAGCAAAGCGGCTGGCCATTAAGCCACTGAGTAAAGCGGAGCCAGACAAGGCCGCGGTTGATATGCCCGCCTTGCCCAACATGGAGATAAAATCGCGGCGCGTTTTGTTAACAATTCTGTTGGTATCTTTCATTGTGTTAACCCTTTTTTATTGGCTTGCGCTGTGTGAGCTCAAGCTGAAATTTAAACCAAGTTGTTTTTAAGAGCACCTCTACAAAT
>CAYZQH010000116.1:0-9771 GCA_964480055.1 uncultured Cellvibrionaceae bacterium | reverse complement strand
AATAGAGCAACAGGATAAACAAGCGAAAGCAGCGGAGTTTGCCGATAAATTACAAAGTATCGAAGAAGAAATAACTCAACTCAGTGAGCAAATGCACGCGTTTGTAAAAATCCCAGAGATGTCATCCAACGCCTGTACTTACGTATTCGAGTTTGCCGGTATTTCTATATGCTGCGCTAGCACTCAACAAAAACGTGTGTTTCTAGATAGACCCAATTTAGCAAGTCATATGGCGTTTATGGTGTTGCTGGGTATTATTCCTTTGGCAAGGGTAGTCATTTACGAGGCCATTAAGATTAGAGTGAGACGTTTTATCCTTTGCTGCAAGTGAACACCTGCCCTAAAAAAATTATTCCTAAAAGTACTATTTTATTGGTTGATGCATATGGGGTTTATGTCCCCATCTGTGGACGTTAAATATTTGCAATCTCACTTCTTATGTGTTTTGTGAAAAGGCGCACGCCGCCAATTGGATGATTGAGTAAAGCTAAAAAGATAAGGGCTCTAAATACAAAGAAGCGTTAGCTCGACGCTATTGTAAAGCGGACAAAGTACGCCTCCGGTATACCTACATTTACGGGTACGGGTTTGATTGGGTTTGGTTGAAATAGCGAGTTAATAGGACTGATTCTAGAGCCGTATTTTGGTCAGGTGGCAGCACTAGTTGCTCCAATTGCGTGAGCCTAACAATGCCCATACGCAATTTGTTTCGTGTGTGGTGGGCGAGTCAACATAGAATTTTGAAATTGTTGAACTTAACTCATCGGCTTGAATGAAGTGCACCTGCCGTGTTGGCATTTTGAACGTGCGATGTTTATTTGCCGGATGAATTGAAGTTTGACCATTTTTGAGGGTAAAAAATGAGTAGTAATAGTGTGACGTTTGATACTAGCCGTGCGGATTTTGAGCCTTATGGCGTCACGTGTTTAAACTGGCAGCCTACCGTTATGCCCCGCCCAGACCACCACAATGAGATAGAGTTAAACTATTTACGCTCCGGTTCCATGACTTATTTGCTGGGCGAAAAAAAGTGTACCGTAGAGGCAGGTAAATTCTGTATTTTTTGGGGCGCCATCCCTCATCAGGTGATCGAATATGAAGGTGACGAGCCCTATATGGCGGCCACAATACCCTTACAAAATTTTTTGCACTGGCGTTTACCTCAAGAGTTTGTTCGCTCCTTGATGCAAGGAGCGCTGTTATCCGAAGCTCAGGCAAGCGATTCTGAATTTGATACCTACATATTTGAGCGCTGGATTAACGATTTAGCGGAGCGTCCCAACGAGGCCGAGCAGCTGGTATTACTGGAAATACAGGCGCGGTTAACACGCATGGCAAATGATATGACGATCTTTACGTCTGCAGAAGCGGAAAAGCTCGCGGGTGTTTCGCAATCTGGATTGTCAAAGGTGGAGCAAATGGCTTGCTATATTGCGCAATATTACACACAAAAAATTACCGTGCAGCAGGTAGCAGATTTGGTGGGCTTAAAACCCAATTATGCCATGAGCTTATTTCAAAAGGCTTTTGGAGCAACGCTAATTAATCATTTAACCAAGCATCGCTTGTCACATGCTCAGCGCATGTTGTGCACCACAGAAGACTCAATTACAGATATTGCTTTGCAGTCGGGTTTTCAGTCTATCAGTCGTTTTAATGACGTTTTCAGTCAAACGTTTGGTTGCTCTCCTCGCAATTACAGAAAGCTTCGTTGCCCCATCTAATTTCGCCGAAGCCTATCCGAGTTGTTCGTATACATTGCAGGTGGGTTCGGCTGTTGAGTGTAAATGGGAAGTTTTGCGACCGACTCGACCAATAATTGCCCGAATTACACTGTCAAAATTCTTTATTGTATGATTTTTGTGTGCGCTTGCGCACGTTTTTAAAACCCTAATTTTAGTGTGGGGGAATGTGTGAATTTGTCGTACCTATTCGAGGGGTGCTACCGCTTACACTGGCTCTGATGCACACGGCTAGAGGTAGGTCGCGGCTTTTATTGGGTGTATTAATATTTACAGCCAAAGCACCGTTATTGGACGAGAGTGCTGACCCTAGTAGAACTCTGCTGCCTCTTTATCTTTTTGTTTAGGTTTATGCGTCATCTTTTTTATCACACACCGGGCTTTGAGTTTGGGCGGTTTTTTGCCCATAACCCTGGGTCAAGGTATACCATACCTGGAGATTATTTAGATGAAAATCACACAATTTTCGAGGACTAAAAGGGCCTTTTACGGCTTTACTTTAGTTTTACTACCCACCTTATTTTTTAGCGGCTGTGGCGGAGACGCCAACTCAGGGGCAAGCTCTAGTTCTTCCAGCAGTTCTAGCTCAAGCTCTTCAAGCAGCTCAAGCTCTAGTTCTTCCAGCAGTTCTAGCTCAAGCTCTTCAAGCAGCTCTTCCGGCAGTGCCACAGTTCAAAAAGGCTTAACGGTTGAAGAAGGCGATTCTGCAATCTGTGTCTTAGAAGGCACTGTGGATACTAACCACACTGGTTACAAAGGTGCAGGGTTCATCAACGGCACAAATGAAACCGGTAAAGGCGTGACTTACGAGATATCTGTTGCGCAAGACGCCACGGTCGATGTTGAGGTTCGTTATGCCAACGGGTCTGGTGATGGCCGTGGTGCAGAACTGTCCGTGAACGGCGGTGCCGACGGCGTGTCGAGCGTGGCTTTTGCGCCAACCGACGGTTGGGCCACGTGGAAAACAGAAGTGGTCAAAGTGGTACTCAACGCGGGCGAAAGCACAATGAGCTTATTGAGCAGCACTGGTGCCGGGTTACCGAATATAGATTCGGTGACGTTTAGTGGCGATGGCATCACAGCTGGCGATTGTAAAGGTTTATCCTCCTCCAGCAGTTCTTCTAGCAGTTCTTCTAGCTCGTCATCCTCAAGTTCATCCAGCTCCGGTACGTCGAATGGTCAGACTGGTTTTGGTACGGCCGGCGGCAAAAGCCCGTATCGAATTTTCTGGACTTCAGACTTCCCAACCATTCCTGTAACCAACAGCGACCCCGACGATGTGCAAACGGTAGTGCGGTTAATATTGCATTCTAACGAGTTGGATGTTGAAGGGTTTGTAGCTGGTGCCGGGACTTACGGTATGGTTGCCAACAAGAAAAACTTTAACAAGGTGTGGGCCGCATACGACAAGGTGTACCCAAACCTTAAGAAGCACTCCAGCTATGCTACGCCAGAGTTTATGCGCTCTATAACCTACGAAGGTAAAGGCAATAATCATGGGGTTAAGGTTAAGTGGGGCTGTCAAAAACAGCCTTGGCAAGACATCATTGGCGAAGGTAAAGATAGTGAAGGCTCTAACGCGATTATTGCAGCAGCCGATAGACCTGATCCTCGTCCACTTTGGGTAGGGGTTGCCGGCGGTCCGCGTGAAATTGCTCAGGCCATATGGCGCGTGCGCAAAGACCGCAGTGCAGCAGACGCTAAGAAGTTTATTAGCAAGCTAAGGGTCTTTTTGATTCTGTGCCAGGATGCTACCCATGAATACATCATGGACGTACCAGGGCTATTTGTTATTGAATCTAGACGTTCTTATCAGAGCTTCTTCTGCGGTAGTGATTCCAAATGTAACTTAAATTGGGTGAATACCAATATTCGTAACAATCATGGCCCATTAGGCGCTATTTACCCTGATCATGGTGCAGGCTCTAAGGGCGTGGCCGAGGGTGACACCCCTGCATTTATGCACCTAATTAGTGGCATAAGGGGCATTAACAACCCCGAGAACCCATCCGAGCCTGGTTGGGGCGGTGTGTATAAAAAAGGCAGTGACAACAAATGGCGAGATGGCGGCGCTGGACGCATCAAAACCGACAGAGCCAAATACCAAGCCGAATTTCAAGAGCGCGCCGATTGGATGGTGAAATAGACGAACCTTCTAACTGACTAGGCAAGTACGGGCCCGGATAGATCAGGCCCGTATAGCTTTTTATCACAAGCCGCTAGCTTATTGCTGCGGCTTTTTTTATGCCTGATTTTTGACTTGGGAGGGGTGAAGGGGCTTTTGCACGATTTGTGATTCAGCTATCGGATTCTACTTGTGAGTGGGATTAAAGTGTCAAATATAGAAATTGGGTGGGTTTTTGTGAGGTTTGTCGACTCGTGGGTTTTATTTTTGCTAAGGATAAAAAATAATCGATGTTGCCAATAAGCCGTATTTTTATTCGCTGTATTGGGGCGCTAAGTAATTGTAATAAGTCATTAGAGTCTAGCCACCTGTGTAAAAGCGTCAAAGAGCTAGAGTCGGTAAGACTGGAAACATAATAATTAAATTGGCTGCGCTCTTTTATACCCAAACCCAAAACTCTTAAGTTGATGCATAGGAAATTCAAATGAATCCTCAGTCACCACACACAAACAGGCTTTCTGCCCGTCGTGACCTGTTCGTCCAGCGCAGCGCGTTTTGCTCTGCATTGGTTTTAGCTGCCACACTCACTGCCTGTGGCGGTGGCAATGCAAGTAACACTGGAGCTGGGTCGTCATCCAGCTCCAGTTCTAGCTCGTCTTCAAGCTCGTCCAGTAGCTCTAGTTCTTCTAGCAGCTCATCAAGCTCGTCTTCTAGTTCTAGCTCCAGCTCGTCTACTGGAAACGTAGGTGCAGGACAAACCACCATTGAAGAAAATCAATTGGGTTTTTGTGCGGTTGAGGGCTCTGTTGATAGCAACAACACAGGCTTTCAAGGCGATGGCTTTTCAAACACGGACAACAATCAAGGTGCGAGCATTACATGGTCTGTCAGTGTGAAAGACGCTGGGGCTTATAATGTTGAGTGGCGTTACGCCAATGGCGGTGGCAGCCGTGCCGGGCAAATTCAAGTGAATGGGCAAAACGCAGGCACGCTAGATTTTGCCTCTACTGGCGCGTGGACCAGTTGGACCTCTGAGGGTAAAAACCTCAATTTAAAGGCGGGTGTAAACAGTATTCGAGTATCTGCCCAGGCGGCAGATGGTCTAGCCAACGTAGATTCCATGACGGTTAACGGCAATAACGTAATGGGCGCGGCGTGTAGCGGCAGCGCCGGTAGCTCTTCAAGTTCTTCGTCCAACTCTTCTAGCTCTGGTGATCCAGGCAATGCGCCTGCTAATGATGGGTTTATTCGTATTACCGATAAAGCCATGGGTTGGGCTACCACCAGCGGTGGTGTTAGTGGTGGCGGCTACGACATGAGTAAGGCCGTAACTGTAAGCTCCATGGGTGATTTAAAAAGCCAAGCTGGCGGCTCTGGTAAGAAAATTATCCTAGTTAAGCCTGGGAATTACAGCGGCACTTTATCACCAGGCTCGAACAAAACCATCATAGGTACGGGCCCAGGCGTAACCCTTAGAGGGATGAGGTTTGGCGGCTCAAGTAAAAACGTGATCATCCGTAACCTTGCAGTACGTGGCAGTAAATGTAGCAGTTATAACGCCTGTCGCGATGGCAGTGACGCGGTGTATATTGGTGGCAGTGCTTCTAATTTGTGGTTTGACCATATTGATGTAGCGGATGGCCAAGATGGAAACTTCGACGTTACCAAAGGCCCAGACAGAATTACCATTTCTTGGGCTAAGTTCCATTACACTTACAAAAAAGAGCATGCTTTTTCTAACTTAATTGCTGGCAGTGACAGTGAGACAGGTAGCCGCAATAAGCTGAATATTACTTATCAGAATGTTTGGTGGGGCAAAGGCATTGAGCAGCGCCAACCTCGTGGGCGCTTTGGTAAAATTCACGTGTTAAATAATTACTACAACACGGACAGTAATAACAGCAATACCTACCTAATTGGCCCTGGTAAAGAAATGTCCATGGTGGTTGAGAACAATCATATGGATGTAGCCTCCAGAGTTCCTGCTATTAAAGAGTGGGGTGGATCTGTGACGGGGTATCGCTCTACTGGGAATATTGGCACAGCTAAAGATATGAACCGTGAAAAAGGCAGCGTATTTAAAGTGCCATACAAGTATGACTTGGTGCCAGCCTCGCAAGTGAAGGCCATGTTAACCAACCCCAAATGTGGCGCGGGGAATACTTGCACCTTTAAGCGGTAAATTATGGAATTGTTTTTTTAAACAATAAATGCAGCGGCAGGGAGGCCGAATAATATCAACCGAGCTCACCGTACAACGTGGGCTTTTTTTGACCCTGTAAAAAGAGTGATTCGCGATGAACAAGCAAATTTCATTGACTTTAAGCCTCATTTTTGCGCTAGCAGGTTGCGGCGGTGGTGCTCCTGAAGGTAAGCCCAGCAGCTCAAGTTCATCGAGTAGCTCTAGTAGCAGTTCAAGTTCTTCATCAAGTAGCAGTAGCGCTTCTAGCAGTTCTAGCGCCTCTAGTTCTTCTGCCAGTAGCACCAGCTCTTCAGGCGTTTCTGGTGTTGATAACCCAGAGCCCGCCGGTGGCCCCATTGGTTTTGGCGCTGGCACAACAGGTGGAAAGGGCGGCAAGGTGGTGACTGTGACCAATGCGCTAGATCTTAAAGCCGCTGCAGAATCCGTTGAGCCGATGATCATTAATGTGAAGGGCAAATTGGTACATGATGTCAGTGGCGGTGATGACGACGCACGCATATTTATTAAATCTAACAAAACCATCCAGGGGGCCGATGCAAACGCCTCTATTGATGCTAACTTGGTTTTGGTGGGGCAAACTAACGTAATCTTCCGCAACCTTTATATTCATAACCCCAGCGGGAAGGGTACAGAAGATGGTATTGAAATCACTAAAAATACCACTAATGTATGGGTAAACCATGTGACCTTTGGGCAGTGTAAAGACGGCGCCTTAGATATTAAGCGTGGCTCTGACAACATAACGGTGTCTTGGAATAAATTTTCGTATACCAGTGCGACGCATAGGCATAATTATGCAACCTTGGTGGGGCATGACGCCCGCTACGATGAAACCGATCGCGGCAAATTACATGTGACTTATCACCATAATTGGTTTGCAGATAACGTCATTGAGCGCATGCCTCGGGTGCGTTACGGTCAGGTTCATGTTTTTAATAATTACTACTCTAGTACCCGAACCAACTACGTTATTGGCGTGGGTGTAGAGGCACAAATCTTTTTAGAGGCCAGTTATTTTGAAAACCAAAATGGCAATCACGGCTCTTGGTTTAACTGGTTTGATAAAACCCAGGCGCAAGGCAAGTGTGATGTAGATTGTAAGGATGGTCGTATTCGTTGGACCGCAGACAACGTATTTGATAACTCAACGTTGTCATCATGGGCCGAAAACGACGACAGTGTATTTACTCCGCCGTATGACTATATGCACGTAAAACAAACCGCCCATGAGGCAAAAAAATCTGTCATGGCAAAAGCTGGGCAGTTGAAATAAATTTGGTGATTTGTTGATGCGGTTAATCAAAGCTACGATGTGCGCTTTGATTAACCGTAAATATTGGAAGTAATAGTTTTGAAATTAAAGCGCTCTTAATAACAGAGCGCTTTTTTATTGTAGTGTTGTTTAATGGCCTTTTGTGAAGGCCATTAAAACCTACTTCGTAATCGGCCCCTTATTCCATCCATTGGTCCAGCCAGAAACATTCACATTGCCGTGATTGCGGTGTGTATCAAGCCCGCCAGTTTTTGCTGGTTGGTTCTTTAAGTACTTTTGAATCATGGCTCTTAAAGGCGGTCCGTAATCGGAGCGTACTGCGCAATGCGAGCCATTGCTGCTATTGCCCAAATACCAAAGCGCGTCCTCTTTGCCCATAGCCTTGTAAACTTCCATGGCTGCGGCAGTGCCTAAGTAGTTGGCTTTGTAAGACAGGTGCGTGATGTGAGGGTTATCCATCATTAATAAACCGCGTGGTGCATAGAGCGCTGCCACGTCACTCATATCTACCGCGTGGTTTGAGGAGTAGCTTCTGCTCATTGGGCCAAACCAACTGGCTTCACCGTTAGCGCTGCCTAAAGATTGACCGCCAAGAGACGGAAGCGCTCGTAGCGGCGCAGGGCCGCCGGTGCCAGGCTCAAGCGGTAAGCCAAGAGCAATGCGTTCGTCCAAAGCACCAATAACAAAAGCGGCTTTACCTAAGCGCGAGCAGCCATGTACGGCAATTTTGGTAGGGTCAATCACACCTGGGTTTTGCTCTAACACATCAATAATACGGCTAACGCCCCATGCCCAAGCGGTTAGTGCGCTGGTATCGCCCTTAAAGTCTGGGTTGGCATCGTAGTATTTACCGGAGGTGAAGTTGCCGGAGCCCTCGCTAGCAATAGAGTTATTGTTGTAGCTGATTGTAGCGACCCCTTCGCTGTTCAATACATCGCGGTTTAAGCTATTAAACCCGCCGACAACAACAACAGCAGGGTAGGGCGCAGAGCCACTGCTTGGTAGTGAAATACGACCGTTGAAAGATGTACTGCCTTTGGGGGTTTTTACGTCGACGGTATAACCGGAGTTAGTCACGCTACCGGTGACCGAGCCACCAATATTTGAAGGTGGCGGCGCCTTTTTGCCCAATATGCGTTTTTCAATTTCAACCACAAGCTCTCGGCGGCGGCAGCGCCAGTCCTCAAGGGTCTTAACTTGAGAGCCGTCCCATTTGGTGAAAGGGTCTGGTAACTTATTGTTAGAGCCGCCGTTGGCATCGCTGGCGTTGGTAACGGTGCAGTCAAGCCCGGTGTCTTCTTTGCTTGCTGTGCCCGGCTCAGCGGGTTTGGGTGGTGGCTCTTTGAATTTTCCGTCGTCAGATGACCATATAGCAAAGCCAGACACCGTGGCATTGTCCACTATGGATTCAAGCTCAATTTCGAGTATTTCGTCCGCTACCACAACGTCTTCCATGATCTTGGTGAGTGCAGCGTTGCGCCCAGCCTGGGCAAACAAATCTAGGTCTGCGGCCAAGGTCCGACCTTCGATGGCGACGTTAAACGTCCTGCTGCCTGAAGATGCTTTATTCAACTCAGCAAAATGCACTTCAACTGCGTAAGTGCCGTTAGTGACTGGGACGGCGTACTTGGTGGTGCCGAACCGTTCGGTCTGAAACAGAGCGTCTTCATTGGCGCCGGTAATTGGGTCGCTGGAATTGTGTTGTTGCCCACCGGTAAAAAACTCATCAGCCCGGTATTGGATACCACGAGCATTGATGGCGGGCCCACCTGCGTTAAGCGCGAATACCAGTTTTGCTGCAGGGTCGATTGCGCCGGAGCTAGAGCTACTGGATGAGCTAGAAGAACTGGAGCTGCTTGAGGAGCTGGAACTGCTCGAGCCACTTGGCTTGTCAGTATTACTGTCTTTGTCTCCACCGCAAGCAGCCAATAGGCAAAGTGCAGTGCCCAGAGTCAGCGGTTTTAGATGTTGGATTAGAGTAGTCATTATTAAGTTGGCCCTCTTGATTAAACGGTAAAAAAATTTGTGCTTCGGTTAGCCCATTTTTTTAGTTATTGCTATTAAGCATGCGCATCACCTTGCATATTGCGCGTTGAATTTGAGCAGCGCAATAAGAGCGAGTCGCAAAAAAACGAATAGAAGTATAAGTATTTGGTGCAAGTTGTTAATGTTTGATCGAGTCCGCATTTTTCCTCGCCATGCTGTAAAAAGCCGCCAAATCAAAGGTTCTAGATAAGCAAATGTGGGTTGGTGGTTTTACGTATATGGCACGAGTTAGAAAAATCACAAGAAAACAATTAAAGAAGTTTTTAGTTTAAAGCGGGCAGTTATTGTAAGTATTATTCACTTAACTGAAATTTGAGCAGTGATATAGGCTTGCTGTACGGCAACAAAGTGCGAGAACACGTTTAAAACGCTAATTTGTATA
>CAYZQH010000115.1:0-9863 GCA_964480055.1 uncultured Cellvibrionaceae bacterium | reverse complement strand
TGTGACCAATCATATCTAGGTTGTGCTTAACCCCAAAATCAACAAAGGCATCTGCGAGCTCGGGGGTATATATACCCGGTTTTGGGTTTATTCGCTCCCATTTCATGGCGTTTGCAGAGGTAACAGAGTTAAAGTGAGTTTTAACGATTTGTAATGATGGGTGGTTAAGGTTTGTAAGGTGCACTGTATCTAGCGCACCTCCAATTAGAAACTGGTCGGCATAGGCTTTGTGTAAGGTTGAAATAGTACGCGGGGCCGTGGGGTCAAAAGAGGTCGTTTGACCGAGCGGCCGCCAAAACAAGTAAGCTAGAAGTAGTGATGCAAGTATCACGAAAATCAAACCGTAGATAAATAATGTTTTGCATAATTTCATTGCAGGAAACTTCTTAAGTTTGAAGACGTTACAGTGTATGTGAATTAGCGCTAAATTTTTGGCGCCCTTTTTAAAATATCAAAAGCCACAGGTTTAAGTTGATTACTTCTGTTTATGAGAAGTGGGTAATCGGTTCGTCCACTCATAGGCCAGTGGTTGCGCCAGCTATCTCCATCGTTTACGCCCCAAAACGTCACGCGCTTAATCTTTTTGTGATTTTTTAGTAAAATGCTAAATAGGTTTTTGTATCGCTTATTAAATGCTAAGGACGCTTCTTTATTAAGCCCATTTGTAAAGAGATTAAATTGTTCTTTAAGCTTCATGTTTAATGAGATATCTGCACCTTGGTTGTCTGGACTTGGGAATGGCAAAACTGAAATGTCCAGCTCTGTTAAATGTACGTTTAGCCCGGCGTCGGCAAACGCTATGATGGAATCCTCTACTTGTTGTAAATTGTTTGGGTGGTCTAGGGAGTAGTGCGCTTGCATGCCTATGCCGTGCACTGCAATGCCTTGGCTTTGAATGTTTTTAATTAAACGCAGCGCACCAGCGCGTTTTTCTGGCATAAATAAGTTGTAGTCGTTGTAAATGAGCTCGGCATCGGGAACCGCCTGTTGTGCAAATTTAAAGGCCAGTGCAATGTAGTCTTTTCCAATGAGTTGCAGCCATTTGGAATTACGCAGTGTACCGTCGTCATTTAGGGCCTCATTGACCACATCCCAGGTGTGTATTTTACCTTGGTAGCGTTTTGCCACGGTAAATATGTGGGTTCTTAAGCGTTTAATGAGTTCGTCTCGCGCTATTAGATTACCTGCGTCGTCTTCAAATATCCAGCCGGGCGTTTGCTGATGCCATACAAACACATGCCCGGTTACATGCATTTTGTGCTTTTGTGCGTAGGCGACTAACTTATCGGCATCTTGCCAGAGGTACTCGCCTTTTTCTGGCGCGAGAGTCCCCCACTTCATAGCATTTTCTGCCGTTAGTGCATTAAATTGTGAGGGTAAAAACTGGTGTACCCCGTTGGGCGTATTGTGAATCTGACGTTGATTGACTGCAGTGCCTACATAAAAATAGGGTGTTAAGCTTAATAGCGTTAGCGGCAGAGGCTTTACCTTGCTAGGTGAGCTTTGATCAGTTGTCAGGGGCCGAGAGACGTCGTTTAATGTTTTTTGGCAAGCCATTAAACCGATAGATATTGCGAACATAGCTAATATTTTATTGAACATTTACAGCCTATCGTTTAGAGAGGTAATGGTAACTATGTTACACGATTTAGGCGCGCGTATTGGGGGCGGGAGTGATAGAGAGACTCTGTGGGTGATACTTTTTAGGCGCTGGCACTAATCCAAATTGGATTCGGAACTTTTATTCAATACAGCCCAAAACTTTTCCAAGCTAATAGCCATAAATAGTCCAAAGAACAAGCCCGCGATATTAGCGGCCATATCGGCTGAGTCTACGTGTCGACTCGGTGCCAGCCATTGTGCCAGTTCTATGATCAGGGAGTAAGGTATCAAAAGGGCAATCACAATCCCCAGTTTCATTCGCCCCTTACAGGCAATCCAAGCGGATAAAAACAGTAGGACATTCCCTAAAAAATGGAGTGAATAATCCGGCGAGGGTAAATCTCTTACGTAAACTTGAGGCATGAGCGCAACGCTAGAAAAAATCAGTATTGCCAGAGCGAACTGTAAAATCCGCAACCAATGAAAGGCTTTGGAGCGAATAAATCTGTCAATAAAAGGAATCATAGTACTACAAAACCAAATAGCTAATTGGGCAATACGATTTTAAACGCAGCGCCACCCAGGGGCGAGTCTGTGATGTCAATACTACCACCGTAGCTGGAGAGTATGTCTACAGCAACGGCTAAGCCAATACCTTGGCCTGGGGCTGCGGTATCTGCGCGGGCGCCGCGGGTGAGTATTGTACGTTTTGCATCAGTAGGTACACCAGGCCCATCGTCTTCAATGGTCAACACAAGGTCTGCATCAAAACGCTCTGCGCTTACTTTGACTAAGGTATTACCGTATTTGAAGGCGTTTTCCACCACGTTGCCAATCAATTCCATAAAGTCGGCTTCGTCGCCTAAAACTTCTAAATCATTGGCCACGTGAACTTCACAATGAACGCCTTTATTTAAGTAGACCTTATTCAGTGCAGTGGTCAGGCGGGTCACAATGGTATTTAAGTTCAACGCATTGGGCGTGGCTTGAGTGACTTTAGCGCTGGCGCGCTTTAGCTGATGGTCTACTATGGCGGACATCCGTGTGATTTGTTCATCCACCGCGGTTGTCAAGCCCGCGGTGGATACTTGGTTGGTATTTTCGAGTTGCCCGCGAATCACCGCTAGTGGGGTTTTTAAGCTGTGGGCAAGATCCGACAGTGTATTGCGGTAGCGCTCTCGCTGGGATTGCTCGCTTAATAATACACGGTTGAGGTTGTCGGTGACCGGTTGAATGTCGGCAGGGTAGCGCCCCTCAAGTTGTTGCTGGGCGCCTTCTTCCACGCGCTCTAAGTCTGACGCAAGCTTGCGCAAGGGCGAAAGACCCCACCGTGCAATTAAGGTTTGCACAATGATCATTAAAAACGCCAAGCCGCCCAGCCACTTCCAGAGGCGTTTGCGGTATGCCGCTAATTCGTTATACATGGGGGTGCGGCTTTGTAGAGCAATGAAGCGAAAGCCCAACTCTTGGTTGTCAAAGTCCCAAACTGTGTCGTAACTGACGGCGTAATGCTCTGTGCCGCCAATAAGAATACTGAAGAATCGCTCGGCGCCGGGGCGAAACTCTGTGGATACTTTGGGCAAATCTTTTTCTGTAAATAGATCGCTGGAGCGCGAGCGCCAGTGAAACCCACCTTGCTTATCAACGACCCAGCCAAGCAACCCAGAGTTGATGGTGCTGTAGCGTGGTTCGGCCAATACGGGGGGTAGGTATATGCCTTTTTCTCCTGGCTCTGCGGCGCCAAGTAAAACGTAAATTTGGCCGCGCAATGCGTCACGCTCGGCGGAGCGCAAGCTGCGTTGGTATGCGTGGTTGAGCATGGTTGCACTAAAGCCCAACAATATAGGCAATAGGACAGCAGAGGCAAAGAAAAGCCGTGCGGTTAAAGAGGTGGGCCGCGGTAGCAGGGCTAGTTTCCTTGTGGGGAGTTTAACGATTGGTAGTCAGGGTTAAATCGGTAGCCGCGGCCACGAAGCGTTGTGATCAGCTGTAAAGCACCTTCTGGGTCCAGCTTTTTGCGTAACCGGCCAATAAATACTTCAATCACATTACTGTCGCGCTCAAAATCCTGTTGGTATAAGTGCTCGGTCAAAACGGTTTTAGATATGGCTTCCCCGGCATGAACGGCCAGATACTCTAAGGTATTGTATTCGTAACTGGTGAGCTCAACCGGCTGGTTATTTAACGAAACCGATTTAGCGGCTGTATCTATCACGATGGGGCCAAATTCTAGTTTAGGTGACGCGTGGCCGGAGGCGCGACGAATCAATGCGTTAACTCGGGCACGCAACTCTTCGTTATGGAAGGGCTTAACCAAGTAATCATCCGCACCGGCTTCTAGGCCTTCGACTTTGTCTTGCCAGTTGCCGCGTGCGGTAAGAATCAGCATCGGGAATCGCTTGCCTTTGGCTCTGGCTTGCTTAATAACCTCAATACCGCTGAGCTCGGGCAGGCCAATGTCAACAATGGCAAGGTCATACTCATATTCTTCTGCGTAGTACAGGCCTTCTCTGCCGTCGGCGGCCTCATCAACGGCGTACCCTTGCTTGGTTAAAAAATCTCGCAATTGATTGCGAATGGCTTCTTCATCTTCAACTACCAATAAGCGCATACAGTCTCCGTTCCCGCTACACTAATTTGCCGCTTGAGGCATCTACTGTTACGTATTTAATACGCCCGCCTTTTAACAACAGCTTTACGCGGTATAGGGCTTTGTTGTCTTTGGTTATCTCTTCCACTTTTAATACTTTGCCACCGAATGCGGCTCTAGCTGCCTCGGCAGCGGCAGCCTTTTGATCATTGGCCTGCGCCATTTGCACAGTTTGTGCATCTACTACAAGGATTGGAGCAAAGAGGGAGACCAACGGCAAACAAGCAATGATTTGAATTAATTTGCGGGCGAATGTGTGTTTCATAGTGCCTTCACGTTTTGTAGATGATTTACTTTGATTCTCAGCCAACGGCGCTTTCACTCCACGGGGCGTACATCAACAACCACTCGGATCCTATCTCCAGGGTGCTCGCGCATATGGGTGGTATAGCGCTGCCCACTGTATTGGTACGTAACATCATAGCCGACCAGTTGTTCAAATGTGGAGATTTTATCGTGCCTTTCACAGCGTTCCACGTCTCGGTATTCAATTTTTGTAGGGGCTGAGCGCCTGTGATGCTGCTTGATATCATTGCCAATGGCCATTCCAAGGACAGTACCAACAGCGGCTCCCAGCCTCTTATTTTTGTGACCATGCCCAATGGCATGCCCGATAGCGCCGCCAATCACCCCTCCGACGATAGCGGGCGAGGTGCGGTGATCTATACGCGCTCGGCGGATGCGTTCGGTCTCTACCCAGCAGTGGCTGGAGGGAAAACGTCTCTGGACGGTTTCGTACACGGGTATGGCACTGATAACTTGAGCGTAGGCCTCGCCGGGTGTGCGGCTATTGTGGGTGCTGTGTGACGCGTTTACAGCGCCGCTAAAGATGCTGAGCAGCCCTAAAAATGTCAGTTTTTGATAAAGCTTCATAGGTACACCTCACAAGTCACACTCTCATAGTCGCTTGGTTAAACGGCCTATGTTGGTTGTACACAGTCGAGGTTACGCCCAGTTACCTGAATGAGTGCTGAAACATTCGGCTATTACCTGCCAAACGGTTAACCCTCTACGGCAGATTGCTCTAGCCATGTACGAATGGCACTTATGTTGCCGATTGTGTGGCAATTGGGGTGATCAGGTAGCACCGTATGGGTATCTAGGCGCAAGCAGCGCATCCCCGCCGTAAGTGCAGATTGCTGGCCGCTATCGCTGTCTTCTATGGCCAGGCAATGCTCTGCGGGTACGTTTATGGCATTAGCTGCATGTAAGTACACATCGGGTGCGGGTTTGTTATGCGATACGTGATCCTTAGTGGCAACGGCCAAAAATTGTGGCTTCAGGGCATGGGTTTGTAAACTGTGCTCCACTTCGTGAAGTGCCGCGCCCGAGGCTACGGCCAGCTTATACGGGTGTTGGTTTAGCCATGACAGGAGTGCCTTCACCCCATCCATCAATGGAAAGTGATTGTCGATGAGGTAGTTCTTTACAGCATTGAGCTTTGTCTCACAGATGTTTGCGGCATCTATGTCTAATTTGTGCGTACTGACAAGCCATTGAGCGGAGCGAATGGTAGGCCTGCCGGATAATTGAGTTTTGTAGATGTGCAGTGGTAGGTTGACACCAAACGGTTCTAGCGTTTTCTGCCAAAGGAGGTGGTGAACGGGTTCAGAGTCCACTAAAGTGCCATCGTGATCAAAAATTATGGCGCGCACTGGGCAGTTGGTGCTGATAGGCGTCGGGTGCAGTTCGTTTTTTAGCGTCATGGGTTTACAACTTTTTATTGGCGGCTTGAGGGTTGTTTGAGCAAAAGGCTTCTCGTATTGCGACTCGCCTCAACATTCTATATTGTGCCCGGCGGGCAAGTATAAATTACAACGCCTGCTACCGGCCAATCAAAGTAAGAGGTACCACGAGTACTTGAGGATGATGAAGACTACACGGTTAAAAGGGGTGCTGATAAAGGAGGTATCATTAATGGGAATGTTTATTAAAAGTGTATTTAAACGCCTGGTTGTGACTTGCGGCGGATGCGTAGTCACTGCGTGTGCTTCTGGGTCATTCCTGTCTGTGGAACAGTCCTACGATGATGTTCAGCGTGCGTTGGTTCAGCAGGCCGAACGCTTAGACCGGCAGAACTTGGCGGTGGAGCATCTTTCTCATGCGCAAGAACAGCTGACCATTACATTGGATGCTTTGGCTCTTGAGCTTGGCCATTATGCGCATAAGTTACAGGCGCAAAATCGCTCTTCTAAATCATCAGTCTCCAAAAAACTTGTCAAAGCCCCCCAACCCGTTACTAAACAGGAATTGCAGCCCCCAAAGGTTGATAATAAAGCCGTATTAGGACGAGTTGAGTGGGCAAAAGTGGCTGTTTTAGGCGGTGTATTTGAGGCCGAAATTGATACGAGCACTATAAATTCTCAGCTTCTTGTGCGCCGGTGGGAGCCGTTTGAAAGAGATGGCCAGGATTGGGTGCGTTTCGAGTTATTCCAAGGCAGTGCGTCTGCGCCGGAGTCATCTGATAAACCTATAGAGCTACCCGTTGCGCGTTGGGTTAAGTCTAAATCGAACGGTGAAGCAAGCAAAAAAAAGCCAAGTATTTCCGTGCAAATTCAAGTCGGGCCATTGCTGGAAGAAACCACACTGGTTTTGATGTACGTTAAGCGACGCAAGTATGCGGTTGTATTGGGGCGTCATTTTTTAAGGGATATCGCGCTGGTGGATGTAGCTCATAAGCATATGTACCCCAATCCAGCGTCAAAAACCACTGCAGTTAAGTCAAGCCAATAATGCTAGGTGCCCTTATATCATGGCGGATTTGTTAATCAATATTACATCGCGGCACGGTATTATCTAATTATGCGTTCGAGTTCAGTACGCTCTTTGTCATTTTATTTTTTAGTTTTTTTTATGTTTTGCAGCGGTGTAGGGCTCACGGTGTACCGCCATGTCACATTGGATATTCCTTGGCTGCCCGAAACCCAAAAAAAAATATGGTCTATTGAAGCGAAGGTGGAGTTTGAAGCCTTGGGGCGCTCGGTGTTGGCGTCTGTTGCTATTCCAACGGCTCAGCGGGGCTACGAGCGTTTAAGTGAGCATACGGCAAGCCCAGGGTACGGTTTAGCGTTTATTGAAGTGGGGCATTCGCGCAGGGCCGAGTGGTCAATTCGTCATGCGGTGGGTGCGCAAACGCTGTATTACCAGGTGGATTTTTTGGCCAAACCCGGTCTACTCGATGGCACAGCCGCTCAGCCGCCAGAAGTAACGCATAAAACCTATGTGGAGCCAGAGGCAACAGCGGTGAAGCATTTGTTAAGCCGGGCACAAGAGCGCTCGGCAAACGCTATTACGCTGGCGCGTGAGCTAATAGTGCAATTCAAAAGCGAAACTCAAACTGCGCAAATGCTCACTCAGATAAAGCCGCGTAATCTCTGGTTGGTAGAGATGTTGCACTTGGCGAATGTTCCGGCAAGAAGCGTTCAAACCCTAATGCTTGAAGATGGTCGGCGCCGCCAACCTATTGTAGAAATGCTACAAGTTTTTGGCGAAGGGAAGTATTGGCTAATACATCCGCATACTGGTGAGCAAGGCCAGCTGCCGCATCAACTGTTGTGGGAGCAAAACTCGCAGTCACTGATTGACTTGGAGGGCGGCAAAAACGCCAATGTGAGTTTTTCTATGTTAGAGCAAGAGGTGCCTATGTCGCACCTTTTACAAAGTAAAACCCGTGGCCAGCGAAATCTATTAGATTTTTCTATTCATAGTTTACCGTTGGAAGAACAGGCGCTATTTAAAAATATACTACTGATCCCTGTGGGTGTGCTCATAGTGGTTTTAATGCGCATATTGGTCGGGCTACGTACATCGGGAACGTTCATGCCGGTACTGATCGCCATAGCGTTTATTCAAACCAGCTTGGTGACAGGTTTGGTGGGGTTTTTTATGGTTGTCGGCGTAGGGTTACTGATCCGAGGGTATTTGTCACGCCATAATTTACTGTTAGTAGCTCGCATCTCGGCGGTGATTGTATCGGTCATTTTGATCATTGCGATGTTTTCGATTTTAGCATTTGAGCTAGGGTTGACCGAAGGGCTAAAAATTACCTTTTTCCCAATGATTATATTGGCTTGGACTATTGAGCGCATGAGCATTCTGTGGGAAGAAGAGGGCGCCAAAGAAGTTTTTATTCAAGGCGGTGGGGCTTTGTTGGTGGCACTGGTTGCCTATTTTGTTATGAGTAATGCGTTGGTGCGCCATTTGGCCTTTAACTTTATTGGGTTGCAATTTGTCATTATGGCGGCGGTGCTATTGTGCGGGAATTACACCGGGTACAGGTTATTAGAGCTGCATCGCTTTAAAATGTTTGGCCGTCAATAGGTTATTTGCGAGTGTCTTTCATGCTGTTTAAATTGTTTAACCGCCATGGGGCGCTTGGCCAACACGGCATTTTAGGGATGAATGAACGAAACGTGGGGTATATCTCTCGTTATAACGCGCGCAGCTTATTCCCATTGGTAGATAACAAGCTTAAAACCAAGCACCTAGCGCTTAGTCAAAATGTGAAAGTCCCTGACTTAATTGGCGTTATTGAGAGCCAACATGGGGTTTCTTCTATTGTGGGGCTTACTCAGAATAAAAAAGGGTTTTGTATTAAACCTGCTAAGGGCTCTGGTGGTAAAGGGATCTTAGTGATTGGTCGAATAGACGGCGCTCGATATTTCAAAACCAACGGTCAGCAAATTCCCCTGCAAGAGATAAAACGCCACATTTCTAATGTTCTAGCTGGGCTGTTTTCACTGGGCGGGCAAATGGATGTTGCGGTGATAGAAGAGCTTATCGAGGTTGACAGTGCGTTTACACCGTTTACTCATGAGGGCGTGCCAGATTTACGCGTCATTGTGTTTCAAGGCTTTCCTGTTATGGCCATGATGCGGCTGTCGTGCACCGAATCTAATGGCAAGGCGAACTTACATCAAGGCGCAGTAGGCGTAGGGATCGATATTGGTACAGGGCGGGCAATACGCGCAGTACAAAACGGTCGTGCGGTGCGTTGCCACCCGGACACACATCAGCCGCTCGCAGACTTGTGTATTCCCAGGTGGGGTGAAATGCTGCAGCTTGCTTGCGCCTGCTATGACATGACGGGGCTGGGTTATTTGGGGGTAGATTTGGTTTTAGATAAAAATCGTGGCCCGTTATTGCTGGAGTTAAATGCCCGCCCGGGGCTTGCCATACAAATAGCCAATAACCAAGGGCTCTTGCCGCGTTTAGATTGTGTGTCAAAACTTGATGGCGCTTGTGCCTATCAAATGCAGGAGCGCATTGCCTTCGCTCGTACGCATTTTGCTGCATCAGCTACAGAACGTTAGTCCCTTTACGGCTGGTTTAAATATACACCCTGAAATTTCGGACTTTAGACGCACGGGATCTTTATTCCCGTGGTGGTTGTGAGCGTTGAACCCGAGTGGGAAATATCATTCCAATAGGGCCGCCCAACAAAATTAAATACCATTTCTTTTGCATACTCTAAGTGTTTTGGGGTGCATATCACCCAGCTCCCGCCTTGATTGACTCGCCCGTCTGGTATGAAGCGAATGTATGATTTTCCGGTCTTGGTTTTTATCCAGCCAGGGGGTTTGGTGACAGAGACTTTTTTGATGAGCTCTTG
>CAYZQH010000114.1:3791-9880 GCA_964480055.1 uncultured Cellvibrionaceae bacterium | reverse complement strand
GCGATAATTCTTAAGTTATTAATTGCACGTAATGCGCCAAAGTCGTGTAATGAATGGTGGGTAGACCCTAATGCGCCATAACTAACACCGGCATTAATACCTACTAAATTCACAGGGTTGTCTGAGTAGGCCACATCATTTTTAACTTGTTCGAGTGCGCGGGTCGTTAAAAAACTTGCAGGTGAAACGGCAAATACTTTTTTGCCTACTGATGTGAGGCCTGCGGCTATGCCAACCAAATTTTGTTCTGCAATGCCTACTTCTACAATTTGTTTAGGTAATGCCTTGGCAAAGGGCACTAATTTACCCGAGCCTCGTGAATCACTGGTGACTACCAGTAAATCTGGGTTTTCATGAGCCAGTTCTAGTAATGTCTGAGCAAAAACCTCTAGGTTTGGGCGGCCCAATGTAAGCCCCATAGACTCTGCCATTTGTCTAGCCGCGTCAGAATACATTGTTGGCGCCGGTGCACTCACGCTTGCTCCTCCGCTAACACCTGCAATGCCGTGTTTAATTCTTTCATTGCCAGCGCGTACTCTTCATCATTGGGGACGCCGTGGTGCCATTTGGCAACGTTCTCCATAAAACTTACGCCTTTGCCTTTTACCGTGTTGGCGATAATGGCGGTGGGCTTGCCTCTGGTCAATGGTTGACTTAAGACGGAGGTTAATTCACATAAATCATGCCCATTGACACGCGCTACTGCCCAACCAAAAGCTTCAAATTTTTCATGGAGAGGCTCGTTATTCATAACATCACAGGTAGCACCAGATATTTGAAGCGTATTGCAATCAACAATGGCGGTAAGGTTATCTAATTTATAGTGGGCTGCGGCCATGGCAGCCTCCCAGTTGGAGCCTTCAGCCATCTCGCCGTCGCCCAATAATGTAAAAACTCTGAATTCTGCACCGTCTAACTTCCCGCCCAAGGCCATGCCCGTGCTGATTGGCAAGCCGTGACCAAGCGCTCCGGTATTTTGCTCTACACCGGGCACTTTACGAGTTGGTTGGCCAATAAAGTGGCTGCGATACTGGCAAAGTGTTTGGAGTTCACTGGCATCAAAGAACCCTCGGTCTGCCAACACAACAAACAACGACTCCACGCAGTGTCCTTTACTTTGAACATAGCGGTCGCGGTTGGGCGAAGCAAAACTTGTGGGGTTTACGTGCAGTATTTGATTGTATAGAACGTTAAGAATATCCGTACAGGATAAGCTTCCACCGGTGTGACCGGCGCCGGCGCGCTTTATCCACCGTAACGTGTCGCGGCGATATTCTAGGGATTTTCGTTCGAGTTGTTGCCCTGAGAGCATCGTCAACCTCATGTTGGTTACATCATGGTAGTTTTCACTATATTTCAATAATTCTTACAAATCTACCCTATGCAGAAGTAATCGACTTTCGGTTTCTTTTGTTTTACGCTTGCTTTTATCAAATATTCGCCGACGTGATTAAGGGGCGATCAAAATTTTGTATTTGGGGTGTGCGTAGTTATGGGGGGTAGGTATGGTGGAGAAACACGTCGCATTCGTATTTTAGAATGGCTGCGCGAAGAGGGCAGTGCGCGCGTCAGTGTGTTATCAGGGGTGTTGAATGTCTCGGAAGTCACTGTGCGTCAAGATCTAGAGAAACTTGAGCTGGAAGGTCACATTGTTAGAGAGCATGGCGGGGCGTACCTAAAATCTGTACATGAGCAAGTGCGCTCTATGGCTTTAGAGCATAAAGATAATCAAGATGCTAAGCGTAGAATTGGCCAAGCGGCCGCCGCTTTGGTCGAAGATGGGCAAACGATCATTGTAGATTCTGGGTCCACCACCACCGAGGTAGCAGCTAGCCTCTTTGGCCTTAACGGTATGACAGTGATCACCAATGCATTGAATATTGCCCTGATGTTGGGGGCAGAGCCGGGCTTTGATGTGCACATGACTGGCGGGCAGTTTAAGGCGTCAACCTTATCATTAAGTGGTGAGCGCTCAGCAGACTACTTTAACGGGTTACATGCGCAAACTCTGTTTTTAGCCGCAGCTGCAATTGATATTAAAAATGGGCTCAGTTACCCTTCGATTTCAGACATTGCGGTTAAAAAGGCAATGATCGCGTCTGCCAAAATCATATGTTTAGTGGCAGACTCCAGTAAGATAGGCACGCAGTCGTTTTGTGTTCTTGGCGGGCTTGATCAGGTAGATGTATTAATTACAGACACTGGAATCAACCAATCAGACCTTAAGTCGATTGAAGACAGCGGTGTGAAAGTTGTTGTCGCCTAAGGTGAGTTAGTCGTATAGTTCAGCCATCTATGTTGATTCAACTCGTCTGAATACATGCGGTCGCCTGTTAGGTGTCCCCGTCATTGAGTGATTCGAGTTTTCTACACGTTCCGTAAAAATAACTGGGAAGGGGTATGGCAGTTGGACCAATTCCCCTTTAGAGATGATTCTATCGCTGTAGCCAATGGCACCATCGACTTTTTAAAAATAGTGGAAAGAGCATTAGATAAATTAGAAGTTGATGCAATGCACGAATCGCAAAAACACGATGCTGTTACGGCTACACCCGTTACTTACTCTCTAGTATTTAACCAAAACATCTTCATCGCGTGCGATCATCTGACAAGCCAGTCGCCATCGGGGTGGCATATCATCCACGGCTATTTTATCTGCTTCGTCTTTGCTGAGTTTGCCTAATTCGCGTAGGACGGCCTTTTCTTTTTCAGTCAAAGCCCCACTCATTCGGTTCTTTTTATCCAACGAAAGCACTTCTATAACACAGGTACCACAATTGCCGTCTTCACAGCTGAAGTCAATGGGAATCTTATTTTGTTTTGCGATTTGGAGAACGCTTTCGGTGTGACTCCCTGCCGTAGCGTAAACAGTTTTGTCTTTATAGTCTGGATTATTAAAGGTAATATTCGCCATGGTGTTTACTCCTAGAGTTGTGACGCATTTTAAAATCATAGAAACGATATATTTTGCTTAGGCTGGGCTGACGGTAACGTCTCCCAGCACTTGCGCTTGACAACCCAAACGATTGTGTTTGCCAGCTGCATTTTCTCGCAAGATCTTATCTTCGACAACCGAGGTGCTAGAAAGGTTATTCCAGCCTTCTTCGACTTTCATTAAGCAGGAACCGCAGTCTCCTTCTCGACAGCCATAAACGATGCCAGAGCCTACTTTGTCGGAAATTTCAATAACCCGCACTCCGACGGGAACTGTTAATGTTGTATCTATGTCTTTGAACGTTAATTTAGCTTTTGCCATGATAATTTTTCACTCATTCTATGGTTAAGGGCCCTAGCGAAAGGGCAAACGTTTACACGTTTTTTTTAGTTAATTTCGTATTTTGATCGTTTTTATAGATTCAGGTCGAAATCGCCTGCTATTGATGCTAGCCAGCCTTTTAAACGGTCTTCAGTTAGGTTGGATTGATTGTCCAAATCCAAAGCTAATCCGACGAAATTGCCATCCACAAGCGCTTCTGAATGTTCAAATTCGTAACCTTCATTCGGCCACGAGCCCACAATTTTTGCGCCGCGTTCGCTAAAAAAATCGTACAGCTCCATTAAAGCGTCGACGAATTCATGGGCGTAACCAACTTGATCCCCAAGGCCGTAAAGGGCAATTGTTTTCCCACTAAAATTTTGATCCTCAATTTTGGGTAAAAATTCCTCCCAGCTTTCGTTCTCGCAGTCGGCCGATGTGCCGGGCAGCAAACCCTCACCGAGAGTGGGCGTACCCAAAATTAAATATTCGTAGTTCGTGAAGGTTTCAGAGTCTGCGCGGTTTACGTTAAGCGGCGCCGCCATGGTATCGTCGTCAAACTTTTTTTTGATCATCTTTGCGACTTTGCGTGTTTTGCCGGTATCAGTACCGAAAAATAAGCCAATTCTAGACATAGTATTTCCCGCTCTTAAGTTTCTAGGTTCTGACTGCAAGACTCACTGCTACAGCCAAAGCTTACAGTCCGGTCAAACAGCCGCTATGCAGAGGTACTGCAGAATATATGCCACTAAAAAGGAAAGCTTTGTGCTCGTAAATTTATGATTTTAAAGAACTTTATTGATGTGGATTACTAAGTGTGGGAATTCCTACAAATCCATTATGAGCGATAAAAATTTGAATGTAGGGTTTGCTACATACGATGGGAACAAAGATTTACGCCGAGATAGGTTTATCAAGTGGAAGAAATGGCCTAATCGTCGTCATCATCGTCATCATCGTCGTCATCCAGAACGCGAGTGATTGCTTGATATATTTCGACCCGATCGCCATCTTGGAGCCTGGTATCCAGTTTGGTGAACTTTCCGAAAATTCCTATTTTCTGTTTTTTTAAGTCAATAGAGAACAGATCGAGCATGCCAGAGGAGCGAATTAAATCTTCAACAGTGGCGTCGTCACTGACTTCCATCGAGCGCCAGATTTGTTCGGGAGCGTAGGCAATGCTAACTTTCATGATTTGCCCTCAAATACAACATTGCTTAAGGAGTCTAGCTCAGCTTTGGCTGCTCGATTATGTGTGATCCTACGGTCTGTAAGGCGTTTTATGGCTAATAGTAAGCCGAGAACCAAAAAACCTCCGGGCGGAAGTACTAACAGAAGAACACCTTGGTAGTCAGGCAGGATACGCGTTTCCATCCATGCGAAATGAGGGCCTAACAGCAGTGAAGCATGCGCAAACAGCGTGCCGTTACCAAAAATCTCTCGCAACCCTCCCACCACAACCAGTACCCAGACAAACCCGAGCCCCATGGCAAGGGCATCGGCCAACGCAGGTAGGCACTTATTTTTGGATGCAAAGGATTCTACTCGACCAAGAATTGCGCAGTTAGTAACGATAAGAGGGATAAACAGCCCAAGGACTTTATATAACTCGTGCATCCAAGCGTTCAACCACATGTCAACTAGGGTAACGAGTGTTGCTATGAGTATGATAAAAGTGGGGATCCTAACTTGAGGTGGAATCACATTGCGAAAGTAAGACGCTGTCAGATTTGCCGCCAGCATCACGAAGAGTGTGGCAATCCCCATACCTAAGCCATTGGTGGCTGAGGTTGTCACCGCAATAAGTGGGCACAGAGCCAACATTTGGCTCATCGCAACATTGTTATTCCACAGGCCGTCAGAAAAAAGTAAAGAGTAGCTGGGGGAATTAAGCCCTTGGTGAGATTCTTCTGGAGATACAGTGGCTTCGTTCATGGAAGTCCTCCTTACGGTCGATCCTTTAAGGTCAACTCTGCTGTTGAAGCAGAGGCAGTAGAGCTATCCTTCAGTGGTGAGTTGAACAACTCCGTGTGTTTGGCATGGAAATCTAGGGCCTTGTATGCCGCATTCACAACGGCGCGAGGTGTGATCGTGGCGCCGGTAAATTGGTCGAACTGCCCTCCGTCTTTTTTTACCGCCCAAGATGAGCGATTCGTACTCGATAGCGACAGCTGATTAAAACTGAGAATCCATTTGTCTCGTGTTATCTCGATTTTATCTCCAAGGCCGGGCGTCTCTGTGTGGCTAATCACTCTAAGACCAAGAATGGTGCCTGATGGGTCGATACCCATTATCATGTTGATCACACCGCTGTAGCCTTCTTGCGTCAAGCTGAAGGCATAGCCTACTGTTTTGTCGCCTTTTTTGGCCGTGTAGAGTGTAGATGAATCACTGATTTCAAGCATCTCTATGACTTCACGGGCATCGGTCAGTAAGTCATTGTTATACAGATTCTTTGGAAGCACTTGATCGAGCATTTCAAGTTGGTCTTCTCGTTGTTCAACGGCGATCTGTGTGGCTGTGGAGTCATTAACCATCAATATTATGACGGATACGCAGGCACAAATTCCCCCAAGTATGCTGGCCTGATAACCGATCCGGTTTTTATATTCAGCGATTATTCTTTGCGGTGTATAAAGTGCCACAGTGCTTTACCCTTTACTCTACTCTTTACTATTAAATTAATTTTACGATCACTTCTTTAGGCCGTTTTTTTACTCCGATTTTTTTTATCCACTTTCACTGGCGATCCACTGCGGGTTCGACCATAAACCCTAGGCCGAAAATAGATATCAATCAAAGGCGTTAGAGCATTCATAAATAAAACCGCAAA
>CAYZQH010000114.1:0-3691 GCA_964480055.1 uncultured Cellvibrionaceae bacterium | reverse complement strand
GGGATGTGCCAACTTATAACACGCATTAGTAGGAGCCATAGGCCACCTAACAGAATGAGTATTGCGGACCCTTCGCCAAGACTAGAAGCGGAGAAACCTGACATAGCATCAGTGGCAGAAAACCCTGATGACAGAATTTCACTCGCGTTTGCTCCTGCGGATAATTCTGTTTTCAGTACACCCAAATAGGTTGCCCCAGTCATGCCATCGGGAATGTTCTCGGCGCTCCAAGTGATTGCTAGGCTATCTATAAAAGTGATTGCAGGCCATCCGGATTCGACCGTGGGCCAGGTGGTCATATGCACCGGAAAGGAAATCAATAGTGCAACTCGCGCGAGCATAGCAGGGTTAAATATGTTTTGACCAAGACCACCATACAGTTGTTTTGCCAGCACAACGGCAACGCATGAACCACTCACACCAATCCACCAAGGCGCCCAGGGCGGAAGTGAAAGAGCGAGTAGCCAGCCCGTTAGCACGGCGGAGTAATCAGCAAGTCGCGTTTGGCTTTGGCCCGTCAATTTTAGACAGAGGCTTTCCCACAGAATCGCCGATCCGACCGTTAGCACAAATAAGTTAATGCTTGCGAAACCGTAGCGATACAGGCTAAACAGGGTACAAGGCACAAGCGCAAAACAAACATGCATCATCACCCTGTGCACGGAAGATTGATCATGTGCATGCGGAGCTGAAATCAAAGGGTTTATAGAATCGTTCATTTAACGTCACTCGGTGGTTTGTTTGTTACGAGGCTTGCGTTTTGCTGCTTTGGCAGCTTTTGCGGCCGCCTTTTTAGCCGCTTCTTTTTCAATTCTCAAACGACGCGCGTCCGACAATTCACGAGTGAAAGTTAAATGTTTTTGCTTTGTTTTTTGTGCGCTGATGTGACCTTTTGCGTACTGAAAATATTGCACCAGGGGGATATGAGAAGGGCACGCATACGCACAGGAGCCACACAAGATACAATCTTCGAGCCCGTATTGATTGGCACCGTCAAAGTCTTGCTTGCGAGCATGGTTGGCCATCTCTAAAGGGATCAACCCCATGGGGCAAGCCGAAACGCACCGACTACAGCGAATACATGGAGAGGCGTTTTGCTGGGAAATTTCGTGTGCCTTCAAGGCCAACACGCCAGCCACGCCTTTGATCAATGGTACCTGATCACTGTTAATAACGTGCCCCATCATCGGCCCACCTAACAACATGCGAGCAGGGGGTTCAGTAGTGCCGCCGCAGTGTTCGATCAGCGCTTTGGCGGGTGTACCTATTGGTGCTTCTAGGTTTTGTGGGGAAGCTATAGCGCCACCAGAAATTGTGACAACGCGAGAAATCAAGGGTTTATCAGCTACAACTGCCTCGGCAATAGCGTAAGCTGTGGCGACGTTGTGCATGAGCACGCCGACGTCCGAACTTCTGCCTCCAGCCGGAACCTCTCGTCCGATGGCAGCCTGGATCATTTGTTTGGCCGATCCCATCGGGTAGCGTGTTGGCACTTCAACAACATCAATGTAGTCATAGCCTTTAGAGGCTTCGCGCAACGCCAATATCGCGTCGGGCTTATTATCCTCAATCACAATCGCAATTTTACTGGCACCGACCACGTAACGAATCAGCCTTGCTCCAAGCACAATCGTTTCTGGACGTTCGCGCATTAAGCGGTCATCGGCGGTCAGGTAGGGTTCGCATTCGCCCCCATTTATAAGTACTGTTTCAATCGGGCGATTAGCAGCGGAGTTTAGTTTTACTGCTGCAGGAAAAGATGCCCCGCCCATACCAACGATGCCCGATGCAGCAATGAGGTTGGACACCTCCTCAGGGGTTTGCTCGAAGGGGTCGGCAGGTGGCGAATGTTCTATCCATCGATCCTCCCCATCGCAATCAATAATCACCGCGTCGGATTTCATGCCTGAAGGGTGTGCGGCGATCACTGATTCTACCGCACGCACCGTGCCTGAACTGGAGGCGTGCACAGGAGCAGAAAGTCCGTTGCCAGGGGATGCGATTAATTGTCCTTTAAGTACTTTGTCACCAGCCTTGACAAGGGCTAAAGCGTCGCTGCCTGCGTGTTGCCTAAGAGGGATGAATAATTGTTCCGGAGTCGCCAGCTGGGAAATACGACGATCAGCAGACAGTTCTTTGAAACCGTCCGGGTGAACACCTCCCCTGAAACGTGAAAACAACATGAGCCCCTATACCTCCGGCGAATGAATTTAAGCAGCGTCTGGTTTTGGCCAAAACCAGTTATCGAGAGAATCTAGTGCGGGCACCATTTCAATACAGTTTTCTGGGCAAGCCTTCTGACAGCTGCTACAACCTGTGCAGGCAGCGGATATCACCATGTGAATTTGTTTGTTCGCGCCGACAATGGCATCCGTTGGGCAGGCTTTGTAGCACCGAGTGCAACCGGTGCAGTCGCTTGTACGAATATGTGCAAACAGCGGTACATCGATCATGTCGTCCAGGTCAATGTCAATACCCAGCTTGTTTGCCAGTGTTTCTGCCAGTTGCTTGCCTCCGGGCGGGCAGCAGTTCACCTCTGCCTGACGTTTCACTATGGCTTCAGCAGCCTGACTGCAGCCAGCAAAACCGCACTGCCCGCAGTGTGTGCCGGGCATTATCTCCGTCACTTCTTCTACCAGAGGGTCGCCTTCAACCCTAAAAAGCTTTGCCGCGTAACCCAATGCAGAGCCAAGAAAAAACCCCATAAGCGTTAATACTAGGATTGCGATAAGCATCTAACATGCCTCCAAGTTTGTATCCGTTACTGGTTTAGACTAAACCGGCAAAGCCCATAAAAATCATTGACAGTAAGCCAGCTGTAATCAGCCCAACAGGTGGCCCAGCAAATAGCTCTGGTACCTGGGCCAGGGCTAGACGCTGCCTTAGCCCTGCAAATATGATCATTACCATCGAGAACCCAAGTGCCGCACCCAGCCCGTAGAAGATGCTCTGAAGAAAACTAAACTGCTCACGTATCGTAAGTAGCGCTATACCTAACACGGCGCAGTTGGTGGTTATAAGCGGCAGAAAAATCCCTAAACTTTGGTAAAGTGCCTGACTTGCTTTACGCAGATAAAGCTCCGTAAACTGAACAACGGCCGCAACAACGAGAATAAAACTTAGGGTGCGCAGAAATTGAATGTTCAAGGGCGCCAGTAAAAAATACTCAATCAACCAGCCGCTCGCCGCTGACAAAGTCAACACAAATGTTGTAGCCAGACCCATTCCTGTCGCCGTACTGATACTGTTGGACACGCCCATAAAGGGGCAGAGGCCCAAAAATTGTACAAGAACAACATTGTTGACTAAAACGGTTCCGATAATGAGATAGAGTAAATCCATACATATACCCTCTGTGTCTAAAAATAGGGTTTGCATTAATTATGCCAGCCGCTTACAGAGCATCGCCGCTGGTGTGATTATGGCTGTAGGTACTGAAATTCGGCTCTTCCCAGGCCAGTAGGCGCGTTGAGCGGCCCTTAGGTGTAGGCTTCGGAACAGAGCTTAATGACAAGCGTCGGTTGCTTTGTAAGGTTTACGACAATATTTAGATTTAGAACTGTTTGCATGCCTGTAAGAAGGCGCAAACGTGCTGAATATTCGAGGTGTGTTCCACGGCATATTAATTGCATTTCGTCTTGTAATTGTGCTTTTTTAACTATTTGGATGGCTATATGTCGAAAACCGTAGG
>CAYZQH010000113.1:0-9962 GCA_964480055.1 uncultured Cellvibrionaceae bacterium | reverse complement strand
TTTGCTCGGGATTCTACTTGGGTATGATGCTAGCCTCAACCACTTGAGTTTGCCAGCGCAGTACCTCGCAAGACAAACCATCAACCCAAAATATAAACCCAAAAAAGCTGCATTATGACCACAAACACTCCCACCATTGCGATCATTGGCCTCGGTTACGTGGGCCTACCCTTAGCGGTGGAGTTTGCCAAGCAATACTCTGTACTGGGTTACGATATCAACGCGGAGCGCGTTGCTGCGTTGATCCAAGGGGTAGACAGTACTCTAGAGGTAGACAGCCAAGATTTGACCCAAGCCCAAGGACTTAGCTTTACCTGCACCGTGGACGACTTAGCCACCGCAGACATTTACATTGTTACAGTGCCTACCCCCATAGACGCGCAAAAAATGCCGGATTTAACCCCACTTATTAGCGCCAGCCAAGCCATTGGCAAAGTATTGAGCGCGGGCAATATTGTTATTTATGAATCTACGGTTTACCCCGGCGCTACAGAAGAAGACTGCGTCCCACATTTAGAGGCGGTATCCGGCCTGAAGATGAACCAAGATTTTTTTGTGGGCTTTAGCCCAGAGCGCATTAACCCTGGCGACAAAAACCGCCGGGTTAAAGACATTGTTAAGGTTACTTCTGGCTCTACCCCGGAGGTGGCTGACCAAGTAGATGCCTTATACCGCTCCATTATCACCGCGGGCACCCACAAAGCCCCCTCAATAAAAGTGGCCGAGGGTTCTAAAATCATTGAAAACATTCAGCGCGATGTGAACATCGCGCTGATTAACGAGCTGTACCAAATTTTTGAGCGCATGGGTATCGATACGAACGCAGTGGTAGAAGCGGCCGCCACCAAATGGAATTTTATGAAATTAAAACCCGGCTTGGTGGGCGGGCATTGCATTGGGGTAGACCCGTATTATTTGTTACATAAGTCTCAAGCGACCGGCTATGTGCCCGATTTAATGCGCACCGCGCGGGAGATTAACGATGGCATGTCTGACTTTTTATGCTCACAATTTTTACGCGAACTGGTACAACAAGGCATTAATCCGGTGAGGTTGAATGTTTTAATTTTAGGCTTTACCTTTAAAGAAAACTGCCCAGACATTCGCAACACCAAAGTGGTAGATGTGGCCCGCCAGCTAAAAACACTTGGCTTTAACGTCACCATCTATGACCCCCACGTCAATATCGCTAAGGCCAAAGCAGAGTACGACCTTACAATTATAAACACCATAGATAAAAAATATGACGCAGGGTTTTTAACTGTCGGGCATACCGACATACTCGAAGCCCTAAAAACACACAATTTAGAATTTACTCATGACTTTATTTTTGACTTTAAGAAATTACTATCATCGTAAATAAATCACACCATATACAACCTTCTTAACGCGCACCCGCTCTGCGCTCTTAGCCTATTGGTTTCATTCGCAAATTTTATTCTTTAGATATTTTTAGGGTTACTTTTCATGCCAAATGCTCAACCCGTTATTAACACACCCAAACCTTCTATTTTTGACGGCTGGATGGGCCTTTATAATCGATTTATTACTGGTCGCGTGTCTGCTAAACGTTATTTACCAAATTTACCCAAAGAATCGGATCTAGCGGCTAAAGAAGGCCGTTTAACTGTAGAAGTTGTGAGCCACTGCTGGAACTACGCCAACATGTTGGCTTACCAATTAAGCTGCTTTGTCAACCACCCCCCAAAAGATATAGACCTGATTGTCTCGGTTTTTTACTGCGAAGAAGACAAAGACACGCGCACGCTTTTAACCTATTTTGAATCTATAGAGGTACCCGGCGTTACCTGGCATTGGCAAGCACAGCCACGCACGCATTTATTCCGCCGTGGCATTGGTCGTAACATTGCCGCACGTCAGACCAAAGCAGACTGGGTATGGTTTACAGATTGCGATATTATATTTCATGAAAATTGCCTAGATACCTTAGCCCAACAACTGCAAGGTCGGCAAAATGTGTTGGTATACCCTAGGTGCGAGCGCGTCACGGATATGCTCACCTCAGACGACCCAATGTTGGTTAAAAACCGCAAGCTACAGGTGGTCGATATTGATGGCTCACAATTTGAAGAAGTAGAGCGTCACCCAGCTACAGGCGCATACCAAATTGTGCATGGGGATATCGCCCGTCAATGTGGCTATTGTGAAAACATTCGGCTGTACCAAACCCCGTCAGAGGTTTGGTGTAAAACGTTTGAAGACAGGGCCTTTCGCTGGCTCATTGGTTCACAAGGCGTGCCCATTGATATCCCCGCCGTACACCGCATTCGTCATATTGAAAAAGGCCGTTACGCGGATAAGTCTCTAAAATCTAAAATCAGAAGTGGCATTCGTAAAATTAAGTTTGCGTTTACAAACAGGTAAAGACCGGCTTTCACAATTAAGTGAGTAACGTCCGCGCTGCGATTGATAGTTTTTGCTCTATATCTATTTTCGCTTTTAAATAGTGACACAACTGCAGCTTATCATTTTGGCAGTAATAATCACCGGAGGCTGAGAGGTCTACGTCACTGATATGAATACGGTATCGCTGTGGAGCGCTGCATTGTTTCATGACGTATTGCGCCGCTATATAAAATACGTCGTTATTGAGTTGCTCCCAGGTAAAGTGCTGGCCCAGGCACTCAAAGTTATACTCTAATGTACCCTTCTCATTTAAGCGTACCATGGCGCTAACGCTCAACGCCTTATGGTCATTCGCTGGCCAACCCACGGTTTTTTGATGCAAGCTTAACCGCCGGTTTTTCTCCTCATGTAATTCATAAAATTCTATAGGGAAAATACTGAAGCCACTTTCCATATTGGGCATGGGCGCAGCGGGAATTCTACGCAGTGCCACATGTAAAAATTTATGCAATGCCTGTAAGCTGTGAAGTTGTTCGGTATATTCAGATTTAAACTCGATAAACGAGCCTTTTTCATCCACCACCGTGACATTAATAATGTGCTGCTCGCGCTGATAAAAAACAAAAATGCTTTTGGCAGAAAGCCGCTTGGCAATTAATTTTACCGGGTGATTTTGTAGTGCAAAACTGTCTACCACTACGGGGCTGTATTTATTTTGAGGCTCGCTTAAAAATGCCTGTAAATTTTTTTTGCCCTTATGCGCCACCACATGTAATTTTGGCCCCTTAAATTGCAAGCTGAACAGCTGCGGGCCCAGCTCAAAAATGTACCGGGTTGCCGGCGGTTTTATTCCAGTGTAATAGCACGCGGCAATTTCGTGAAACCATTGATTGATGCGTTTACCAATGGCGGTTGCATGGTTTTGCCCTAAGCACTCTACCGTTAGCTCCGGTGGCGCTTGGTGGCTACCGGGCATACACAAAGCCATATAAGCTTTCATGGCGTACAACAATGCATAGCGCCCTTCAAAGCGCTGATTGGCAACCTCTTGCCAACTGTTGAGGGTAATTAGATCTACGCTAGCAACTAAGTTATCGCTATAGCTACCGTAGCGCAGTGGATCATTTTTGCCGCTTAAACGCTGCACTCCCATATCGCTTAAACGAGATTTAGACTCTTTTGCCACATTGATCAATAGCAGCGCCCGTTCGGGCACGGCTGGCTGCGCAAATGCCGACTGCTCTGGCGCACGTATGGGCAACGGCAGCCACTGAGCAATATGCGCTAAGGTTCTGCGCAATTGAATTTCATTGGCATCAGGCGCTTGATTTAAATCCCATTGCACATGCCCGTCAATCACTTGATTAATATGACACCACAAAAGTAAATCTACTGGGCTAGCAGATTGCCTTAATGGCTCGTCGTCAGCGCCAATCAACTGCCAAACTCCCTGCACCTGCCAGCCGTCACCATCGACCGTGTGGGTTTGCGTTAACTTGAGAAGTGACTCAGAGATATCTTTAGAAATACCGGGGTTGATCCAATCAATTTTACCTGGCCTACGCTCAAACACCGCCTGCAGCTTACGCCCCAGAATATGCAGCTCGTGTTCAGATATGGCACGCTCGCCACCAGAGGCATTGGCAAAACGTTGCAGCGCTTCATAGCTGCCATTTAAAGAACTCACCAAAGCATTGCGTTCGATACGCACTTCATTGGCTTTCCACTCGGCGCGACGGTCTAAGTGGGCCACCCAGTCGTCCGTCCACCCCCAATTTGCAACTAACTGCTCTAATACTCCCCGCTGCCAGGATTTGCTCACGTGCACAGGTTTGCGAGAAAGCGGTTTGTGAATTTTGAAATAAAAACAACGCCTGGCTAACTCCAAGCGCTCTAGCGCGTTGTGCTCTAGCAAATACCGCTCTATACGCTGGTACACCAGCAGGTATGGGTCTAAGTCATCCACGTTTAAATCGCCGGCATACACCAGCTGTTTAAACTCTAGGCCCAAAGGTTGAGTATTGGGGTAATCCGCCACATAGGCTTCCATCAATAAAAGCTTTAATGCACTTTTGTACGGCGAGCCAATTGACTTATACAACTGCCAAGTTGCCGCGCCCAAATATTCCCCCACTGGGATATGGTTTAAGCCGCCAAAATCTAAGGTGGTGCCCGGGCGAAGAAAACGTTTATCGGTGAGTTGATGGGTGTACTGCTCGTAGTCGTGCTCTTCTTGTGCCGGAGCAAACCACCACAAAGGTAAACGCCCGGCCACATATAAAGCGGTGCGATAAAACTCATCCAGCAGTAACGCGCGCTGAGCGCTGCCGCTAGATTCCTCGTCCAACTGCAACGTCTGACCGCTCGCAAACGCCTCGCTATTCATTAAAAAAAAGTGTACTTCTAAGCGTAAATCGTCGGCCCATTTACTGATGCGCTGACATTTTTGCTGCAGCTCCACACGGCCTTCATGCGACAAATCTGGCTTGTAACACAACCAAACGTCAAAATCGCTGTGGGTGGTATGCGCCAGTGTGCCCACACTGCCCATAATATAAATACCCCAGATATTCTCGCCTTGGTGCCCCCCTGTATTACAAAAACTGCGCGCCAAACTTTTACCCGCGGCCACATCCTGCTTACTGGGCTTGTACCCACTCACTCCTGCAGGCGTTGCGTGGGATACAAACCCAGGCAGCATCGGGTGATTACAATGAAACAGCAGGGGCAATACATCGAGGAAGACTTCTTGGCGGTGATGCAAGGCGTTGCGCGTGCGCAGCATGCGGTCAAAATTGATTTGCAAAAATCGCTTGCGCAACTCGGTAATGTGGATGCGGTCCAGCCCGTCTTCAATAGCTTGATGTTTTACTGGTTGGGGCTGTGGCATAAGAGCGGTTAAGTCGGCCGGTTCCTAGGGTAGTCAGTGGGCAGGCCACCACCGTGCTCAGGCGCAGGGCCTCTGCACAGGGCAAATAACGTGAATGGGTTCCTATATAAAATACTAGCAGCGCACACTCGCCTTTGCCTGCAGGCAACAGGCATTAGCCCAAACCATTCTAAATGGCGCGCTTTTTATGGTTTAGGCAATTTATTCTTCCTTCTGGCCAAATCACACTGCCCGGCGCTTGAAACCAGGGCAGTACGCCCCCATACCGTGATACTTTAAGCTGCTTTATTATTTGGCTAGCCACGGCCTTTGGCCCTTTCAGGAGTGCAAGATGACCAAAAAGTCTATGTTGATATACGAAAATGTAGCGCCCGTTAACAAGCAAGCTCATGCAGGTTGGGGCATACAAGGCGACGGGACCTTTAACTTTGCCCGAGAGGTCAATTCCGTGCCACTAACGGGCGTTGAGTTTGCTGCAGCTTCTATGGAGTTTTCCATCGTTTTTACCAAAACCAACGAAGGCGCCATGCCCATTGCCATATTGGGTGTACGCAGTGGTGAAAACCTATTTGTGGATGACGAAGGCCAATGGCAAGCCAAGTATATTCCGGCTTTTTTCCGACGTTATCCTTTTGTGTTTTCTACATCGCAAGACAATGAAACTCTTACGCTGTGCCTAGACGAAGCGTATGAAGGCTGTCATAAAGATGGCACCGGAGAGACTCTATTTAACGAAGAAGGCGAGAACTCCGAATATCTAGAGAAGGTCATTAACTTCTTAAAAGAGTACCAAGACCATTACCAACGCACCTTGTGGTTTGGTAAAAAATTGGAAGAGTTGGACATACTAGAGCCTATGGGAGCAAACTTTACTGCACCAGACGGTAAAAAAGGCTCTTTAAGTGGGTTTTTCACCATTAGCCGCGAGAAGGTAAAAAAGCTATCTGAGGCCCAAATGGCCGAATTAGTTAAAAACGATGCCATGGAGCTGATCTATTTACACTTAAACTCCATGCAAAACCTAGGCAATACCATTCGCCGTATGCCAACACCTGAGCAAGCTCCAGAGCTCACGTCTTAAGCAATAACTCCCCCGTATTTGGGGGAGTCATCGTTGTTGTAAGCTTTACATTAAATCTGCACAAGCAATACGGGCACCGGTACCTGGCTGGTGTACCACCACACTGCGCGCGTCATTGCGCACAATAAACTTGGCTGTCACTTTTGCTTGCCCTACGCCACCTGCATCAGTCATAAACCCTGGCCACAATCCATTAGACATTACATCTTCCCCGTTCATATCTTGCAGGTAATGCCCACCACCGCCTGACGCACAGGTGCCATTGTGAACATGGGAATGATACTGAGTGTCCATGTTTAACCCCGATAGGTAAAGCTCGGCAGTTGATTCGCCTGAGGGCGTCACCGAGAGCATGGCGCGGCCTTCAAGGGCGTCATCACCGTACAAAGCCATACCATCGGCGGTGGTCATAAAACTACCGCTTCTAAAGGCCAATTTTGCGCTGTCTAGATCCGCGCAGGCAATGCGCTCTTTACTGGTTGGCTCATGTAACACAATGCTTTGTGCTTGATCAAAGCGCACGGCAAAGGCGTTGCTTGCCCAACCACCGCCATGACCAAAGGCATCCACAGAGGTGGCAGGCCACAAACCGTTTTCAGCAACATCTGCACCGGCAGTATCTTGCAGGTAATGGCCGCCACCGCCAGAGGCGCAATCAGCTACGTGAACGTGAGCTGGGTAGGTGGCACTGGGTGTTAACCCCATCGCACTGACTTCTGCCTTGGAGGTCATATCAGAACGCACCGATACGGTCACCTCACCCATGAGCTCTGTATACATAGCCACTCCAGAGTTCATTGGCATTAGCATTCCACTCATAGAGGCACTGGAAATTAAATCAGCACACCCGATACGCGTACCAGAGCCTGGCTCATGTATAACCACACTTTTAGCGTCTTCTCTTACCATAAATGGGTTCATGACCATTGTCATAGCCATGCCGGTTTCATCCGTTGTCAACTTCGGCCAAAGACCATTTTCGGCAACATCTTCACCATTGGTATCTTGTAAGTAATGACCGCCGCCACCAGAGGCACAAGTGCCATTGTGAACATGCGCGGGATACATTGTATTTGCCGTTAAGCCCGTGGCGTACAGCTGAACTTCGGAACTGTCATCAGACACCACCAAATTTGCATGCCCAGACAACCCGTCATACATGGCAGCACCTTCTGTTGTAGCCATTAGGTCGCCCCCGCGCACATGCGTATAGGTGTCACCCTTGTTCATACCGCCAAAAGAAGACATTGTGCCTTTATCGCTATCGCCATCAAAACAGCCCACCATAGTGACCGTCAACGCCACTATCAGTATTTGTTTATTGGTCTTCATATTACCCCCGTGATTGTTAGCCGGCCCAAATAATTGAGCGCACTTTTTAATGTAACTTTGAATAACGGCGGTTGCTTCTTGTACTGAAACCCGAAGCTAAGGCGCGCCGCACTTAAGGCTATCTCGCGGCGCGGCATGAAATCTTCACAGATTTATAACAAAAGCATAAGAATGGCTAAGGCAATATTTAAAAACGAATAATGCAGAACAGTAAGCGGGTGATGTCATTACCCCTTACCCAGCACCCCTTCGCTATATGACTGTTTTTGGTGAAATTGCACATAGCGCTTACAAGCTTCAAACGGCTCTAACAGATCAAAAGGCGCTGGCGCCTGGGATAGGTAATCCAACATGGGAATTAAATAGGCGTCTGCCAGGGTAAACTGGTGAGCAACCCAATAATTGTTACCCGCAAGCTCTTGCTCCAACCACGCCAAAACTCGTTTGGCTTCTGGCACATTTTGCTCCACCACATCCATTCGCACGGTGCCATCAGGCCCCTTAGGAAAGCGAAACTCCAACAAAATGCCCGCCATAATGGCCTTGTGTACATAACAAGTGGCCAGCGAAGCCTTTGATAGCACCTGCGCCTGGACCGACGCGTCACCCGGGATAAACGAGGGCCCAGGCTTTTGCTCCACATACCAGGCAATGGCGGGAGTCTCTGGGATAACCACCTCCCCCTCGATATAAACCGGTAACTTCCTAAAGGGATGCAGGCTTTCATGGCCGTCAGAGAAAGGAGGGATTGTTTCACCGAAAGGCGCATAGGTAACTTCATGCGAAATTTGCTTGTAGTTCAATAACAAACGCATTGAGCGCAAATAATATGAAAATTCAGGGCCGTAAAGTTGGATGATTGACATAGCAGTGCTCCTAAAACTGTTGAATGAAAGCGTGCATTCATTCAACAGCACCACTAAAATATGTTCAAGAACATATTTTACCTTTATGTCATGATCCTTAAAACGCAGTTGATGAGGTAGCACAATGGCTTGGAAGCGCGAACACAAAGCTCAGTCGAAAGACAAAATACTTACCGCAGCGGCAAGTTTGTTTGCCAACAAGGGGTTTGAGGGGGTCTCTATTGATCACATCATGCAGGCGGCAGGCTTAACTCGCGGGGCATTCTATGCCCACTTTAAGTCCAAGGGGGATGTGTACAACCAATCGGTTATTCACGCGGCAAAAACCGCGCGTAAACACATGAGTGAGCTTGCCGGCGGCAACCCACTAAAAGCCGCACAATTCTATTTGACAGTGGGTTCAGCCCTTAATGAAGCCAACCACAAAAATGAGCACATTGAGCTTGCCGGAGTAGATTACTGCCCAGTTGCATGTTTAATTTCAGACATCACCCAGCGGGACCAGACCATTCAAAACACCTACACACAGGTACTTAAGGGGTTTCAAAGTTTTTATCAAGAACAGGGTTTAAGTGCAGACCAAGCCGTACAGGTCACCACGCAATTAATTGGCGCCTTGGCACTATCAAAGGCAGTGACAGATGAGCACCTAAAAAATACGTTGCTTACCAATGCACTCAATGCTGCAACACAATTAATGAGCGCCTAAACCAATCAGCATAGGCAATACTTATGTGGGAAACTTAAGTTTAAGTGCTTCTTCTACCTCTGGCGGAACAAACTTATGCACATCCCCATGCAAGGAAGCAATTTCACGTACCAAGGACGAAGAAATATAAGACAAGTGCTCTGCAGGCGTTAAAAAGAGGCTTTCCATATTCGGTGACAGCGCGCGGTTCATATTGGCCAGTTGAAACTCATATTCAAAATCAGATACGGCACGCAAACCACGTACCACGGCGGTTGCATTTTTGGCCTCCACCACACTGGCCAATAAGCCACCAAAGCCACACACCTCTACATTGTGTAGGTCTCCAATCACTTGCTCACACAAGTGCACACGCTCGTCTAAAGTAAACAGTGGCTTCTTGCGCGGGCTATCTGCCACAGCCACCACCACAAAATCAAACAAGCGGCTGGCGCGCTGCACTAAATCGATATGGCCATTGGTGATGGGGTCGAAGGTGCCTGGGTACACTACGGTCTTGGCGATCCCTTGGGTCATATTGCATTACCTTTGAACAAGAGAATTTCTGCGCATGGTATCGCGCCGGCGTTAGGATGTCTCGCTTAAGAGATATAAACGGTAATTCACATTCCCCGCTTGCTTTTGACGATGACAGTGCCAGCCAAGCGGCACAATCAAATCTTCTTGGCGTGGCAACTCCACATAAACTGCGGCACCCGGTGCTAAAACACCTAAACG